>NZ_JBEPMX010000001.1:0-487890 GCF_040545925.1 Alkalibacillus flavidus | reverse complement strand
TCAAGCGTGTCACTTGAGCGTTTATAAGGCGCAACTGTCTGTTGCTCAAATTCACCGTTACGATCACGCGGAATACGTAACTGGAGTTCGCCGTACTCTGTTTTGAAGGTTCGATCATAGAACCCGTTGCGAGAATTACCAGAGTTGAAACCTTGCCGATCATACGGTTCATAGGCAAGATACGAAGTCAATTCGTGCTTCAATAACTGGTTAATGGCTGTTTCCAAATGACGGCGAAAAACGTCTTCTAAATCTTGTTTTTGGGCTAGTGCTTCAACTAAATCTGTAGTAAGATGGTTCATAGGAAGACCTCCTGTGGATGTTGTGTGCTAACTTTATTCTACAGAAAGGGTCTTCCTTTTTCTATACCATCACGTGGTCATATTCTATTTACACAAAATATTTTACACTCTCCTCGTCCTAATATTAAGTAGTTAATATAAGGTTGTACTATCACATTTCCATAGTACATATTTATGTAATAGGAGAGGTGAGGATACGTGTATGTGCATTATTTGTTAGGTAGGGCAAATCAAGTTGAATTTTGGGATGATGACTGTTGGTGTCAGATGATCCGCTTACGGTGAGAGCTGATGGAAAGCGGAGCGTTTTGATGAAGCGTCATTCAAGCAGAAAACCCTTACGATTTATTTTAAATTAAATCGTAAGGGTTTTACTTTACTTGATTAGGTTTTGTCCTAGCGTCCCTTTTCTTTTGTGCCGAATATGTTAAAATAATCACTGTTCGTTATAAAAAAATTCATAATAGTGGTGATAAACATGAAAGTAGCAAAATTTGGTGGAAGTTCTGTCGCAGATCATTCGATGCTTGAACAGGTTGCATCTATTATTGAAGCGGATCCAGAAAGAAAGTTCATTGTTGTCTCCGCACCCGGTAAACGACATGATGACGATGAAAAAGTCACAGACATGTTTATTCAATTAGGGGAACAATATAATAGTGGTCAAGATTATGAAGTCACTTTATTCAAAATTTCACAACGATTTCAGGCCATTACAGATAAGTTGGGCTTGTCTGATGAAATTGTTGCGAGAATTGAAAATGAATCCCGCCGTTTACTTCGTGAAACGACAAACACAACACACTTAGCAGATGGTCTTAAAGCAATGGGTGAGGATTCGCTTGCTCGTATATTAAGTGCTTATTTGAACAAGCGTGGCACACAGGCGACATATGTTAATCCGAAAGATGCAGGGATTATTGTCAACTCAGAACCAGGCGGAGCACAGATTTTAGAAAAAAGTTACGATGATATTTATCAATTAAATGAACGGGAAGGCGTAGTCGTAATACCTGGTTTCTTTGGTTATACGGAAACAGGTGTCTTAACGACATTCCCGCGTGGTGGCTCAGATATTACGGGGTCAATTATTGCCGCTGGTGTAAAAGCAGATTTGTACGAAAACTTTACGGATGTCAGCTCTGTCTATTGCGTCAACCCGACAATCGTTAATCAACCGCAAGAAATTAAGACGTTAACGTATAAAGAAATGCGTGAATTGTCGTACGCTGGATTTACCGTGTTCCATGACGAAGCATTAATTCCGGCTTTCCAGAAAAACATCCCCGTTTGTATTAAAAGTACGCACGAGCCTGAAGTTGAAGGCACGATGATTGTCGCTCAAAAAGAAGACTTAAGCCAGCAAGTTGTAGGGATAGCTAGTGATGAAGGCTTCTCTTCAATTTACGTTCGTAAATATTTAATGAACCGCGAAGTTGGGTTTGGTCATCGTTTGTTAGGCATTTTAGCCGATATGGATATTTCGTTTGAGCATGCACCTTCAGGGATTGATGATATGTCCGTCATCATTCGTCGCGATCACATTAAAGGGGACAAAGAAGAACGATTGAAGAACCGGATTAAAAATGAATTAGATGCTGATACGGTTGATGTTATTCATGGTTTGGCCATGGTCATGCTCGTCGGTGAAGGGATGAGTGAGAGACTTCATGTCGCATCGAAAGCGACAAAAGCATTTGCTGATGCGGATGTTTATATTGATATGATTAACCAAGGGTCATCTGAAGTATCGATGATGTTTGGTATCGCAGAAGATAAAGTTGACGAAGCTGTTCGTTCGTTGTATCAAGAGTTTTTTGAAAAAGTATAATAAATACTTCTAAAAAATCCCGAATGCCAAGAGGCGTTCGGGATTTTACTATACAATCACCTATTACGATGAATGTTTGTTAGGAATTTTGTCTCGTTTGCGATCACGGTGAACAATAAATCCACCGATAAAACCGATGCCTCCGATAAATAGGGCGAGTCCTCCAATAAATTGCAAAAACACATTATTGAAAAATATTGCAGCAACTTGTCCGAAAAAAGCATCACGCATTAATTTCATACCGTAAGCGGCAATGACACCAGGAATGATCATGATGATTAAAGCTAATAGTCGCATAACCGTCTCTCCTTTAATACCTCATATAGTATACCAAAAAATATTCATGAAAAAAATGAAAAATACTTGCATATTTAAAGCGCTTTCAATATGATAGAAGTGTGCAAAAAATTGCAAACAAAGGTGTTATGCTATGCAAAAAGTGTTAATTGTTGGTGCTGGCCAAGGTGGAACAGCGCTCATCCATTTATTTGAACAATCTGATATGATACGCGTGCAAGCTGTTGCAGATATCGATCAACAAGCACCTGGATTTCAATTAGCGCAACAAAAAGGCATAAACACGTATGAATCTTATTTGGGCGCATTAAATGAACCGCTCGATATCATCGTTGAGACAACAGGGAAAGAAGATGTATTTGACGACTTAAAGCAGCATAAATCAAAACAATCTGTGCTTATTCCTGGTACGGTTGCACACATGATTTATAACTTACTAAATGAACGCGAATCGTTGTTAAACGAATTAAAAAAAGAAACAGATTCGCGCAAATTATTGCTCGATTCGATTCATGATGGCATGATTGTCATTGATTTAAATCATCACGTGACCTATGTGAATGAAGCAGCAGAAATCATTCTTGACTTTAATAAACCAGATATGGTCGGTCAACCCATTGAAGACATTATAGCTGATTCGCATTTACCAAACGTCATGCGGACGAAAGAAAAGGAGCTTAATCAATCACTCCATTTACATAATGGTAAGCGTATTATTACAACGCGTATTCCACTTATGACGAACACCGGTGAATTGTTAGGTGCATTTGCTGTTTTTAAAGATATTACAGAAGTCGTTGAACTAGCGGAAGAAATAACAGATCTAAAAAATATTCAAACGATGCTTGAGGCCATTATTCAGTCAAGTGAAGAAGCGATTTCCGTTGTGGATGAAAATGGACGCGGTATTCTTATAAACCCTGCTTATACAAATATAACAGGGTTGAATGAAAATGATGTCATTGGTAAACCAGCAACTACTGATATATCTGAAGGCGAAAGTATGCATATGCAAGTGTTGCGTACAAGACGCCCTGTGCGTGGAGCCCGAATGAAAGTAGGTCCGAGTAAACGCGATGTATTAGTGAATGCTGCTCCTATTTTAGTTGACGGTGTGCTAAAAGGCAGTGTCGGTGTTATTCATGATTTATCGGAAATTGAATCATTATCGTCGGAATTAAAAAAGGCAAGGCAAATTATTCGAAACTTAGAAGCTAAGTATACGTTCGATGATATTATTGCTCATTCAACGGAGATGTCCCTTGCATTAGATCAAGCGAAAATCGGTGCCAAAACACCAGTCACTGTATTGCTTCGTGGGGAGTCAGGGACTGGAAAAGAATTGATTGCTCACGCGATTCATAATGAAAGTGAACGCAAACACTATAAATTCATTCGAGTCAACTGCGCTGCGATGGACGAAGATGCTTTGGAAAAATCATTGTTCGGTGATGCCTATGGGCCACCTGAGCAACAAAAAGGGTTAATTGAAGAAGCACATAATGGCTCGCTCTTTCTTGATGAAATAGGCGATTTGTCCGTCCATCTTCAAGCAAGAATTCTTCATTTATTAGAACACCAAGAAGTAACAAGAGTCGGAAGTCAAGAGCCACGAAATGTAAATGTGCGTATAATCGCTGCGACCAATGTTAATTTAGAACGTGCGATGATGGAACAGGAGTTTCGTGAAGATTTATTTTACCGATTGAATCGTTTACCCATCATGATTGCACCATTACGAGAACGCAAGGTAGATATAGAACCACTCGTCGACCATTTGATCACACGTTTGAATGCAGATTACGGCAGACATGTTCAGTCCATCCAACCTGAGGCTTTGAAGCGGTTAAGGGATTATGATTTTCCAGGTAACGTTCGCGAGTTAGAAAATATTATCGGTCGAGCAATGATCAGTATGGATCAAAACAAAACCGAGATTGCCGATCATCACTTACCGTCCTTGCGTAAACAAACATGGGATGAATTGGATTTGTTTAACGAGCCAGAACAAAGCGATACGATGCCTTTACAAGATGCTTTAGATGAATTCGAAAAGCAACTAATATTAGAAACATTAGAGAAAAATAATTATATTAAATCGAAAACAGCCAAACAACTCAATATTTCAATACGCAATCTGTATTACAAAATGGAAAAGCATAATTTAGGCAAACATGTTCAAGGCTGAAAACGAAATAACATAACATGAAGGTGAGAAAAATCATGAACTTAGATCAACTTGTAGATGATTTATGTCATATGCAAGAAAAGAAAACGGTCGCCGTTGCAGAAGCGACCAATGTCGAAACATTAAAAGCAGTAAAAGAAGGCGTTGAAAAACATTTAGCCACTTTTAAACTGTTTGGAAGCATGGAAAAGATTCAAGAAGCAGCAGAAGCGATCGACCTCAACTTACAACATGAGCACATAACACTGCACCATGCAACATCCGTTGAAAATGCTGTTGAGAAAGCGGTGATGTCTGTCTCAGAAGAACGATCCGATGTGTTAATGAAAGGTGATGTCGCGACGAAAATCGTCTTGAAAGCCGTGTTAAATAAAAACTCAGGTTTAAGAAATGGTCGTGTGTTATCACATGTGGCGTTGTTTGAAATGCCACAACAAAATCGGATGTTATTTTTAACCGATGCGGGTATGAACATTGCGCCAGATTTAGAAGAAAAAGCGCAAATTACACAAAACGCAGTCGATGTAGCGAATCGAATCGGGTATGATAATCCGAAAGTTGCCCCTATAGCAGCAGTGGAAATTGTCAATCCGACGATGCAAGCGTCAGTCGATGCCGCCGTTTTATCTCAAATGCAAAAACGCGGGCAAATTACAGGCTGCACAGTCGATGGACCATTAGGTTTTGATAATGCGATTTCGCCTATGGCAAAAGAAGAGAAAAAAATCGAGTCCGACGTAGCAGGACAAGCAGATATTCTCGTTTGTCCCTATATCGAAGTTGGTAATACGCTGTATAAATCATTCACGTATTTCGCCAATGCCAAAGTTGCCGGTATTATCAGTGGCGCGAAAGCACCTATCGTGTTGACGTCACGTGCAGATACAGCAGAAAGTAAAATTTATTCATTAGCGTTCGCGTTAACTTCATCTTAATTACAAGGAGGATTTATCATGGAATTATTTACTTACATGGAAGAATACGATTACGAACAGGTGGTTTTTTGCCAAGACAAAAATTCAGGACTAAAAGCGATCATCGCGCTGCATGACACAACATTGGGCCCTGCTTTAGGTGGTACGAGAATGTGGACGTATAACACGGAGGAAGAAGCCGTTGTTGATGCGCTTCGTTTAGCGAAAGGGATGACGTATAAAAACGCAGCTGCTGGTTTAAATCTAGGTGGCGGTAAAACCGTTATTATGGGAGATCCGAAAACTGATAAGAACCCGGAAATGTTCCGTGCGTTCGGTCGCTATATCCAAGGGTTGAATGGTCGTTATATTACGGCTGAAGACGTTGGTACGACGGAGCATGACATGGATTATATTTATACGGAAACGGATTATGTGACAGGTATTTCTCCTGAATTTGGTTCTTCAGGTAACCCATCACCTGCAACAGCATACGGTATGTACCGTGGCATGAAAGCGGCTGCTCATGAAGCGTTCGGCACGGATTCATTAGAAGGTAAAACAATTGCAGTACAAGGTGTTGGTAACGTTGCTTATCATATGTGTAAGCACCTACACGAAGAAGGGGCAAAATTAATTGTCACGGATATTAATAAAGAGTCAGTAAAACGTGCGGTGAATGATTTCGGTGCCCAAGCGGTTGACCCTGACGATATTTACTCTGTTGACTGTGATATTTATGCGCCGTGTGCATTAGGGGCTACGATTAATGATGATACGATTCCACAACTTAAGGCAAAAGCTATCGCAGGCTCAGCGAACAACCAATTAGCTGAAGAACGCCATGGCGATAAGTTAAACGAATTAGGCATCGTTTATGCACCGGATTATGTGATCAATTCAGGTGGTGTTATTAATGTTGCTGATGAACTTAATGGTTATAATCAAAACCGTGCTTATAAACAGATTGAAACGATTTATGATAGCTTAACGAAAATTTTCGATATTTCAAAACGCGATAATATCTCTACTCACAAAGCAGCTGATCGTATGGCAGAAGAGCGAATTGCAACGGTTCGTCAAACACGCAGTACATTTTTACAAAATGAACACAGCATTATCTCACGTCGCAAGTAATGGGAGGTTTTTTTATGAACAATCGCATTCTTGTCATCAACCCAGGTTCAACATCAACTAAGATTGCTGTGTTTGAACAAGACTATCAATTATTTGAACAAACGATTCGTCATCAATCGGATGATTTAGACGGTTTTGACTCGATTATCGATCAATATATATTTCGTAAAAACGTTATATTAGATGTCTTAGATTATGAAGGGTTTAATTTATCTAAACTCGACGCGGTGTGCGGGCGAGGTGGTCTGCTAAAGCCGATTAAGGGTGGTACGTATCGAGTCAATCAACATATGATCGATGATTTAAAGCGGGCTGAAAACGGTGAACATGCATCTAACTTAGGTGCGATGCTGGCTTATGAAATTGCGAATAATGTTAATATCCCAGCGTTTATTGTCGATCCAGTCGTCGTGGATGAACTTGACGACTTAGCCCGTTATTCAGGTCATCCTGAGATGCCACGTAAAAGTATTTTTCACGCCTTGAACCAAAAAGCTGTCGCTCGTAAAGCGGCTAAAAGATTAAACCAATCGTATGAAGAGTCAAATCTTATTTTATGTCATATGGGTGGTGGGATTACAGTTGGAGCGCACCAAGGTGGAAAGGTGATTGATGTTAATAACGGCTTGAATGGAGAAGGACCATTTTCACCTGAGCGGTCTGGGACACTCCCAGCCGGGCAGCTCGTTGATTTATGTTTTTCATCTCAATATTCACAGCAAGAGATGCATAAGTTACTCGTAGGACAAGGTGGCTTAGTTGCTTATTTAAATACGAATGATGCTCAAGATATCGAGCAACGTGTATCAAATGGCGACAAAGAAGCACGTGACGTTTATGAAGCAATGGCATATCAAATCGCTAAAGAAATCGGGCGTATAAGTCCTGTTTTAAAAGGAAATATCGACGCGATTGTGCTAACAGGTGGTTTAGCTTATAGCGATATGTTAGTCGACTGGATTCGAGAACGCGTTAGTTGGATTGCGGATGTCGTTATTCACCCAGGGGAAAACGAGTTAGAAGCATTAGCAGAAGGCGCAACACGCGTTTTAAATGGAGAAGAAACGGCAAAAGAGTATCAATAAGCCAATTTGAAAGGGGATTCAACAATGGCTAAAGAATATGATCTCGCCATTTTAGGTGGCGGAACAGGTGGTTATGTCGCAGCGATTCGAGCAAGTCAGCTCGGTTTAAGTGTCGCGATGGTTGAGAAAAGCGATTTAGGCGGTACTTGTTTACATAGAGGATGTATACCGTCGAAAGCGTTACTACGAAGTGCGGAAGTGTATCAACAAACTCAAAACGCTGCCAGTTATGGTGTCGACACTGAGAATACGTCTTTAAATTTCGTCAAAGTACAAGAGCGTAAACAAGAGATCGTTAACCAACTACACCAAGGTGTACAAGGGTTAATGAAAAAAGGAAAAATTGATGTTATTGAGGGGCATGGTCGGATTTTAGGTCCGAGTATCTTCTCACCAACAGCTGGAACGATTTCGGTGGAGATGAACAACGGCGAAGAGAACGACATGATCGTTCCGAAAAACGTCATCGTCGCAACAGGCTCGAAACCGAAAACGTTACCGGGATTAGAAGTCGATGGTGATTTGGTTATGACGTCAGATGAAGCGTTACAAATGGAATCCTTACCAGAATCAATTGTCATCGTCGGTGGCGGTGTGATCGGAATAGAGTGGGCATCGATGTTAGCTGACTTCGGGGTTCAAGTGACAGTCGTTGAATTTATGGATCAGATTTTGCCAACGGAAGATCATGATGTGGTGAAAGAAGCGGAAAAAGCCCTGAAACAAAAAGGGATTCATATTGTAACGAGTGCTAAAGTCATGCCAGACACGTTAACGACAGATAACGGTGTTTCGATTAAAGCCGATGTGAATGGAGAGGAACAATCATTTGATGCCGATCGTTTACTCGTCTCAGTTGGACGCGCACCTAATGTGGATAACATTGGGTTAGAAAATACAGATATCATCGTTGAAAATGGTTCTATTAAAGTCAATCAGTACGGTCAAACAAAAGAATCACATATTTATGCGATTGGTGATGTAATTGGTGGTATGCAACTCGCACATGTTGCATCACATGAAGGCATTCTTGCCGTTGAACATATGGCGAATGAAAATCCAGAACCGATCAATTACAACCATATTGCATCATGTATTTATTCTCATCCAGAAATGGCGAGTGTTGGTCTTACTGAACAAGCAGCAAAGGAACAAGGATATGAAATCAAAGTTGGCAAGTTCCCATTCCAAGCCGTTGGTAAGTCATTAGTTCACGGCGAAAAAGAAGGATTTACGAAAATCATCACGAATGCTAGTAATGATGATCTATTAGGTGTGCATATGATTGGACCTCACGTGACAGATATGATTTCTGAAGCGGGTCTAGCGATGGTGCTTGATGCAACAGCGTGGGAAATTGGCGAAACGATTCATCCACACCCGACACTTTCTGAAGTGATCGGTGAAGCAGCGTTAGCAGTTGATGGTAAACAAATTCATGGTTAATATAAGGAGGTTTTTCTATGAGTCAAGTCGAGAATCGTCATAGCGAATTAGGCTTATCAGACGAACAAGTACTTGAGATGTATCGCACGATGTTATTAGCGCGAAAGATTGACGAACGCATGTGGTTATTGAACCGCGCAGGTAAAATTCCATTTGTGATTTCGTGCCAAGGTCAAGAAGCAGCCCAAATTGGTGCGAGCTATGCCCTCAATTTGGACAAAGATTATGTCGCGCCTTACTATCGCGATTTAGGTGTTGTGTTAGCATTTGGTATGACGACACGCGAATTGTTTTTAGCAGCATTTGCGAAAGCCGAAGATCCGAACTCTGGTGGTAGACAAATGCCAGGTCACTTTGGTCAAAAGAAAAATCGCATTTTAACAGGATCTTCACCTGTGACAACGCAATTACCACACGCTGTTGGGATTGCATTAGCAGCGAAGATGGATGGCGAGAATATCGCGTCGTTTGTCACACTTGGTGAAGGGTCATCAAACCAAGGCGATTTTCATGAAGGGTTAAACTTTGCTGGTGTTCAAAAATTACCTGTTATTACGATGGTTGAAAATAATAAATACGCGATCTCTGTTCCGCTCGAACGCCAAATTGCTAGTGCTTCTGTTGCAGATCGTGGTGTTGCTTATGGCATGCCAGGCTATCAAGTAAACGGCAATGACCCACTTGAAGTTTATGGTGTTGTGAAAGAAGCACATGAACGTGCTATGAATGGTGAAGGTCCAACATTAATAGAAGCAATGACTGAGCGTTTGACGGCTCATTCTAGTGATGATAACGATAAAGCGTATCGATCTGCTGAAGAAATTGAAGAGATGAAGAAGAAAGATAGTTTAATTTCTTTTGCTCAATATTTACGTGACGTTGGCGTGTTAACAGAGGAAAAAGAACAAGCGTTAAATAAAGAAATTGATGATGAAATTAATCAGGCAACAGATGAAGCGGAAAATGCGCCATATGCTGAGCCTGAAGATGCCTTGAAATATGTATATGCAGAAGAAGGAGGGGAATAATCATGGCGGTCATGTCTTATATACAAGCCGTAACAAGTGCTCTAAAAGATGAAATGGAGCGCGATGATTCCGTATTTGTCCTTGGTGAAGACGTTGGTCAAAAAGGAGGCGTCTTTAAAGCGACAGAAGGGCTATACGATCAATTCGGTGAATCGCGTGTTATGGATACACCGTTAACTGAATCAGCTATTGCTGGTGTTGGAATTGGTGCTGCGATGTATGGGAAGCGTCCGGTTGCTGAAATGCAATTCGCCGATTTCATCATGCCTGCAGTGAACCAAATTATTTCTGAAGCGTCTCGAATTCGCTACCGTTCCAATAATGATTGGCATTGTCCAATGGTTATTCGTGCTCCTTACGGCGGTGGTGTACACGGTGCGTTATACCATTCACAATCGGTTGAAGCTGTATTTGCGAATCAACCAGGCTTAAAGATCGTGATGCCGTCAACGCCTTATGATGTCAAAGGGTTATTAAAAGCCGCTATTCGCGATGACGATCCGGTGTTATTTTTTGAACACAAGCGAGCTTACCGTTTAATTAAAGGCGAAGTGCCAGACGACGATTACGTTCTTCCAATCGGAAAGGCTGATGTGAAGCGTGATGGTGATGATATTACCGTTATCACATATGGCTTAGGTGTACATTTTGCGTTAGAAGCAGCTGAAAAACTAGAAGAAGAAGGTATTTCAGCCCACATTTTAGATTTGCGTACGGTTTACCCGCTTGATCAAGAAGCGATTATTGAAGCGGCGAAGAAAACAGGCAAAGTTCTATTAGTAACAGAGGACAACAAAGAAGGCAGTATTATGAGTGAAGTATCGGCCATCATTTCTGAAAACTGTCTGTTTGATTTAGATTCACCTGTTCAGAGACTTGCTGGGCCAGACGTTCCATCCATGCCGTATGCGCCGACAATGGAAAAATACTTTATGATTAATCCAGATAAGTTAGAAAAAGCAATGCGTGAATTGGCGGAATTTTAATTTCGATACGTTAGAAAAGGAGGTAATCAAACATGGCAGTTGAAAAGGTAGAAATGCCTCAACTAGGTGAAAGTGTAACTGAAGGTACGATCAGTTCGTGGCTCGTCGGTGTCGGCGATCAAGTGAATAAATACGACCCGATTGCTGAAGTGATGACAGACAAAGTTAATGCAGAAGTCCCGTCGTCATTTACAGGCAAAATTACGGAACTTGTTGCGAGTGAAGGTGACACGATTGAAGTTGGTGGTTTAATTGCTTATATAGACGTTGAGGGAAGTGATGGAGGTTCTGAAGCCAGTTCAGGTAGTGGTGAACAAGCCAATGAATCAGCGGAAGAACCATCACAAGCATCTCAAGACCAATCGATGAAAAAGCGTTATTCGCCAGCTGTACTCAAGCTAGCACAAGAAAATGATATTGATTTAAATCAAGTGGAGGGTTCAGGTAAAGGTGGCCGCATCACACGTAAAGACGTGGAAGCGGTGATTGCATCTGGTCAGGTACCACAGGCGAGCACTGCAACATCTGAGCCACAAGTTGCTAGTCAACAACAGCCATCCCAACCGGCTCAAAGCACTCAACCTAGTTCACCATCACCTGCGCCGAGTGCAGCACAAGGTGATGTCGAAGTTCCGGTGTCAGGTGTTCGTAAAGCTATTGCACAAAACATGGTTAAATCGACTACCGAGATCCCTCATGCATGGATGACAGTCGAAGTTGACGTGACCAATCTCGTTAAGCTACGCGACCAAAAGAAAGATGAATTTAAGCAAAAAGAAGGCTATTCATTAACTTATTTTGCTTTCTTCGTGAAAGCAGTCGCGCAAGCACTGAAAGAATTCCCTGAGCTTAACAGTATGTGGGCAGAGGATAAAATTATCCAAAAGAAAGATATTAACTTGTCGATTGCAGTGGCTAGTGATAATCAATTGTTCGTTCCAGTTATCAAACACGCTGATGATAAAAGTGTTAAAGGGATTGCGAAAGACATCGTCGAATTAGCCGGAAAAGCACGTGACGGTAAATTAACGAATGACGATATGTCAGGTGGCACGTTCACCGTTAATAACACAGGCTCATTTGGTTCTGTCCAGTCTATGGGTGTCATTAACCATCCTCAAGCAGCCATTTTACAAGTTGAATCGATCGTTAAACGACCTGTTTACATGGATGGCATGTTTGCAGCGCGAGATATGGTTAATTTATGTCTGTCACTTGACCACCGCGTCTTGGACGGTCTGATTTGTGGTCAATTCTTACAACGTGTGAAGTCTATTCTTGAAAGTATGAATGATGACAACACATCTATATACTAAAAAAACTAGGGCACGCCTCTTAATCGAGGTGTGTCTATTTTATATAAAAATCGTCATCTAAAGTTGCAAAATTTGAAACAGTTTATAATTGTTGATATGATGATATTGAAATTAATAGATAAAAGGGGCCATGCGATATGGATTTCAACTTGTATATGCAAGATTTCGTTGACCAAGCGAGATCTGAAATTACGGAATCTGGTTATGAAGAACTGAAAACACCAGAAGACGTTGATAAAGCTTTCTCACGTGACGGAACAACATTAGTTGCTGTGAACTCGATTTGCGGTTGCGCCGGCGGTGTTGCTCGCCCAGCTGCTGCTAATGCGATTCATTATGATTATCGACCAGACCATTTAGTGACGGTTTTTGCTGGACAAGATCGCGATGCAACAGAACATGCTCGTGGTTACTTCGAAGGCTATCCGCCATCTTCACCATCATTTGCTTTAATGAAAGATGGTAAGCTAGTCACGATGATTGAGCGTCATGAAATTGAAAGTTCAACACCGATGGAAGTCGTACAACAATTACAATCGGTTTTTGATCAACATTGTGAAGAGTATTAATCAGGAAAAAGGTGGTGCATGCCACCTTTTCTTTTGTGTTTAAAGAGGTCACACTATGGTATAGTGAAACAAAAAGAAAGAGGCGTTTGCATGTTTAAAATCGGCTCTAGGACGATCAAAACGGCGATTGGTGCACCTATTTCAATTGTCATAGCTCATGCACTGAGTTTAGATAATGCAATCAGTGCTGCAATCTTAACGATTTTATGTATTCAAGTTACTCGGCAGCGTTCTATCCAAAGCGCCTGGTACCGTTTTTATGCCTGTTTAGTAGCCATTGCTGTATCAGGTTTGCTATTTGAACTGCTCGGTTATCATCCGCTCGTTTTTGGATTTGTTTTAATTGTATTTATTCCGATTACGGTTCGTTTAGGAATTACAGAAGGTGTTGTCACAAGTTCTGTTATTATGCTGCATATTTATGGAGCAGCACACTTAACAATTGGTTTAGTCATTAATGAAATTGTGTTACTTACAGTTGGTTTAGGCGTAGCGTTACTACTGAATATGTATATGCCAAGCTTAGATTCTGAGCTTGTTAAAATTCGGAATAAGATAGAAGATAATTTCGCCATTATCTTGCAAGAGATTGCGGATTATTTAAAAACGGGCGATTATCATTGGTCAGGCCAAGAAATAACAGAAACTGCTCAATTGTTAGAAGAAGCTAATCAACTGGCATCTCGTGATGTTGAAAATCATTTATTGCGTCGACATCATCCGTTTTATCACTATTTTCATATGCGCGAAAAGCAGTTTGACATTTTAGAACAGATGCTTCCGCTAATTAGTCGTATGAATGCATCAGAGAATGAGTATCGTTATATCGGGCAATTGTTTGAAGATTTAGCTACACATGTTCACCCCGGGAATACAGCGGTTAAATATTTAGAAGAATTGAAAGAGATACGTCGCCAATTTAATAACGAACCTCTCCCGCATGACCGGGAAACGTTCGAGGATCGTGCGAATTTATATTTGTTGTTAAACGAGATTGAACAATACTTAATTTTAAAACGTTCGTTTAAAAAGAGTGATATATAAAAAAGGATTGCCGCTTCACAAAAACGGCAATCCTTTTTTTGTTTATGCCAACGACTTGTGTCTTCGTTTGTTAAAGATGATATACAAAACAGGAACGAGAATTAACGTTAATATCGTTGAGAACATAATACCTGCAATAATGGTGATTGCTAGTGGTTTAAATAAGACATCACCACTGACGGCAACAGGTGTTAAGGCAACGATAGACGTAATCGTTGTTAGTATAATCGGTTTAAATCGCGCTTCTGCAGCTTGAACAATCGCATCAGATAACGACTCTTGTTCGGCGACTGCTTGCTCAATGAAGTCCACGAGTACAAGAGAATTACGAACGACGATACCCGTTAAGGAAACCATACCGGTAACAGCTAGGAAACTAATCGGTGTTTGCGTTACGAATAATCCTAATATAGCACCAGCAATCGCTAAGTAAACCGAGATTAGAATTAAAAACGGCATAGATAACGAGTTGAACTGGAACGCAATTAATAAATAAACAAGTAATATAACGACAGCAAATATCACAATAATCTCAGCAAAGAAGCTGTCTTGGTTATCTGTTTCTGACCCTGTTGAAAGCGTGATGTTGTCATGTGCTTCGTTGAACTCATTCACATCAGTCTGAATGGCTTCTTCAATCGGCCCAGTATCGTCTGCATATGCTCGAATGGTAATGGCACGATCACCATTGTCATGATGGATCGTTGGAATAACGTCTTGAGATTCAGTATCCATCAATTCTGATGCTGACACAACTGGTGGACCATTATCCGCATTAACAGGTAAGACAATGTCATCTAAATTCAATTCTTCGCCGGACTCGAGACGATCAACATATAATTGAACGTCTGTTTGATCTAATCCATTCGAAATCGTTGTAAATGGAATGCCCGTTGTACGCAAGGCTAGCTGTTCGCTTATATTTTGTATTGATAGTTGATAATCATTTAATACGTCACGATTTGGTTGATAAACGGTATTTTCAGTTAGAGAACCAACATTATCAACAACAAGGTTGGCCCCTTCTTCTCGTAATTTATCTTTATACTCATCGCGAATATTGATCATCTCATCTAAATCATTACCTTCTACTGTCAAAGTGAGTGGCGCACCAGTTGGAGGTCCTTGTTGAATCGTTTCGATGAAAACCGTAGCGTCTTGATAGTTGTCTCGTAAAGTTGTTTCCCACTCATCTTTAAACGTTTCAGCACTCGTCTTTGTATTGTCAATACGCACATAGAGACGGCCTGTATTAGCTCCAGAGTTTCCTTGTCCTTGGGAAAATAATTGCGGTGCACTATCGCCTGTAAACAGACTAATGTCTTTAATCGGCTCATCACTGCTATTTAAATCCGAAGCCATGTTTTGTAATGTATCATACGTATCTTCTTTCGTAAGCCCATTTTCTAATGAGACATCGATTGTGACTTCTTCCCGGTCTGCTGCAGGGAAAAATTCAAATGGTGTCCATACGACTAAGGCGAATATTCCTGTCGTGATTAATAAGCCAATCGCTGCTGTTCGTTTTGGAATGCGAATGAAGCGTTTGACTAGTTTGTGCGCGTAAGCGTGAGCTCCTCTGTTTAACCATGATCCGATTAACCCTGGATTCGATTTGATTGGTTTTTGTTTGCGTTTATATTGAGCGTACCTTAACGCAGGCACCAACGTGAGTGCAATAATCGTCGATGCAATGAGTGTTGATATTAAGACACTAGGTAAAGCGCGTATAAAAGCACCATTAGCGCCGGATAAAAAGATTAACGGCGAAAATGTAAATACGATCGCTAGCGTTGATGTAATAATGGAATTACGGACTTCCTTTGTCCCTCGAAGCGTTCCTTCAAGAGGTGTGTCCCCTAATCGGAAGCGTCGTTCAATATTATCGTTTAAGACAATGGAGTCATCAACTAAAATACCGAGTGCAATGATAGCCCCTATCACCGAGATTTGGTTTAGGGTGACATCAAGGAATGGTAACGGTATTAGACCAAAAATAAGGGAGCCAGGTATGGCAACGGCAACAACGAGTGAACCAATTAACGTTAGACCTAATGTCGTCGTTAAAATAACGGCGATGACGGCAATTGCTAATGATAAAAACAGGTCATTAAAGACACCTGAAATAAAGCTCGATTGATCGAAATAATGTTCAAAATTAATCTCATTCGGAAGGTTGGACGCTAATTGCTGCACTTCTTCATCGACACGCTGACTAATAGAAGGAATATCGACGTCACTTTCAAGGTAGATCGTTAAATTTAGTGCATCTTCACCTTCATACATAATGAAATTTGGTTGTTCGACAGGTTGTAAGTCGATCGAAGCTAACTCGCTAAGTTCGATCGAGCCATTTTGTGCAGGAACGGTCGTTTCACCGATGTTATCGATTGAATCATAATGTTGAATCGTTAATGTTTCAAAACCATTTTCGGTTTCTTGCTCACCAACCGGTGTTGGTTTCCACTCTTGTTCTAAAGCAGTTAATACGTTAGGAAATTGGACGCCGTTTTCTCGCATCGCTTCGGAATCTAAATTGATGACGACTTGTTCTTCTTCTAAGCCATTAAATTCGACGGATGCAACACCATTAATGGATTGTAGCGCTTCTTTCCATTCCGTCTCTTCTCCTTGTAACTGGTAAAGTGTTTCACGATCAGAAGCTGTGAAAAAGTAAGATTGACTAGGTGTTTCAATTTCCCCAGCGGTAACGTTGGTCTCAAGGGCATCGTCAGGTAAACTTAATTGACTAATACTTTGATTAAGTTCTGAAACGAGATCGGATTCATCTGTAGCATCTTCTAACGATAAGATAATGGTTGAAAAACCACGCGTTGATGTCGATTGATAGGAATCGATTCCTTCGTATTGACCGACCTCATTTTCAATGACAGAAGTCACTTGGCGTTCGACTTCTTCTGGTGAAGCTCCTGGATATGCTGTTGAAACTGAAACTTGGTTTAAAGGTGTTACAGGGAAGTCGCGTTGAGGTAAATTATTAAATGTATAAATACCAACAATTAATAGCAAAGCAAAAAATAAAAAGATCATTTTATAACGTTTTAACCAAAATGCCATGTTTTCACTCCTTGATGTTAAAATATTTTAATATAATTCTCTCATTCCCGATAATCGCTGTTTGTAACCTCTTAAACAGCGATTTTAATAAAAAATTCATATTGACAATGTTGGACGTTACCATTCTTAAAAAAGGGAATAATCAGGTGACATAATTCATATCACGTTTAGCGAAGTCATGTTATACGATTAGAACATAAATATGATTGATGTTTTCGATATTTGCAGCCCAACATTTTACGAACAAAATACTTAACATTAACAATAGATCAAATAAAAACGCCATAGCGCTATGTCTATGACGTTTCAAACTTTGATTTATACGAACATGCTAACGCCCATCATGAGAGAGCTTAAAAGCATCGCGATAATCATAAGGTAGATGACGATCGTCGTCCATTTTTGTTTTTTACGTCGATTTGACGCATAAGGAGCGCGAGGTTGGTTTTGCTTTTTGGACACACTTATTCCTCCTTTAATAACTCTATTAAGCACATTGTAAAAGAAAAAAGGAGATTGGACAAGTCTAAACTTTCCTTTACAATAAGAGTAGATAACGAATTTTCTTACATTTTCTTTGATGTTTTTGTTGAGGCATCGCTATACAATGGTTAAAACATGTTAAAATAGCTTTAAAAAGGGGTGGAGATTATGGATGAACAATATCGTAAGCAGTATGAAAAATGGCAACAACAAGTCAATAAAACGAATGAACGTTTTCCAGAACGAAAAGAACGTTTTACCAACCATTCAGACCTTGAGATTGATCGGTTATATTTACCAGATGAAGCTAATCAAACAGACGAATATACAGAGCATATTGGATTTCCTGGACAATTTCCATATACAAGAGGGATTCAACCATCGATGTATCGGAACCGCTTTTGGACGATGCGTCAGTATGCAGGGTTTGGTTCAGCAGAAGAAACAAATGAACGATTTCGTTATTTGCTAGATCAAGGGCAAACAGGTCTGTCCGTTGCGTTTGACTTGCCAACTCAAATCGGTTATGACTCTGATGACATGATGTCTGAAGGTGAAGTTGGTAAAGTAGGCGTGGCGATTGATTCATTAAAGGATATGGAAACGCTTTTAGATGGTATTCCGTTAGATAAAGTGAGCACCTCGATGACCATCAATGCACCTGCTTCTGTCTTGTTGTGCATGTATATCGCTGTTGCGGAAAAACAAGGGGTACCGAAAGAACAAATTACCGGCACGATTCAAAATGATATATTAAAAGAGTATATCGCGCGCGGGACTTATATATTTCCTCCAAAACCGTCGATGCGGTTAATTACAAATATTTTCGAATACTGTGCGAATGAAGTGCCTAAATTCAATACGATAAGCATCTCAGGTTATCATATTCGTGAAGCTGGCTCGACTGCTGTCCAAGAAGTTGCGTTCACTTTAGCGAATGGAATGGCTTATGTTGATGCAGCGATTGAAAGCGGTTTAGAAGTAGACCAATTTGCCCCGCGTCTCGCTTTTTTCTTCAATGCCCATAACAATTTCTTTGAAGAAGCTGCGAAATTCCGCGCAGCAAGACGGATTTGGGCGAAATTAATGAAAGATAAATATCAAGCACAGAATGAAAAGAGTTGGCGTCTTCGTTTTCACACACAAACAGGCGGGTCGACGTTGACTGCGCAACAACCTGATAACAATATTGTCCGGGTAGCGTTACAAGCTTTGTCAGCTGTCCTAGGTGGTACACAAAGCTTGCACACGAATTCACGAGATGAAGCGTTGGCGTTACCAACAGAAGAATCAGCTCGTATTGCTTTAAGAACCCAACAAATCATTGCACACGAAAGTGGTGTAGCAGATACGGTTGACCCACTTGCTGGATCTTATTATGTTGAACAACTAACGGACGAAATAGAACGTGAAGTGAATGATTATTTAGACCGAATTGCAGAATACGGCGGAGCGGTTCAAGCTGTTGAAGAAGGCTATATGCAACGTGAAATTCATCAAACAGCTTATGAAACACAAAAGAAAATTGAATCAGAAGAGGATATTATTGTTGGTTTGAACGCATTTCAAGTCGAAGAAGACGTCCATGAAGATTTACTTCGTGTCGATGATGAATTAGAAAAAAGGCAAGTTCAGCAAGTACAATCTTTACGCGAAGAACGCGACCAAAAGCAAGTTGATTATCATTTACAAGCACTAAAAGAAGCAGCTCAAAACGAACAGACGAATGTCATGCCATATATTTTAGACTGTGTGAAAGCATATGCAACAGTCGGGGAAATTTGTCATACATTACGTGCTGAATTCGGTGAATACACAGGTGTATAATGAGGGGGAATGACGTTATGGATCGAAATATTCGAGTGTTAATTGCAAAACCTGGTTTGGATGGACATGATCGTGGCGCTTTAGTTATTGCTCAAGCGCTACGTGATGAAGGAATGGAAGTGATTTATACAGGGTTACGCCAATCACCTGAACAAATTGCTCAAGCAGCAATCCAAGAAGATGTTGATGTTGTCGGTTTATCATCATTATCTGGTGGTCATAAGACACTGTTTCCGCGAGTTGTCGATGCATTAAAAGAAAAGAACGCTGCCGATATTCCGGTCATTGGTGGTGGTGTTATTCCTGACGATGATATCGCTTATTTAGAAGAGAGTGGCATACAAAAAGTGTTTACACCAGGAACACCAACATCTGAAACAGTTGCGTTTATCGAATCTTGTGTGCGAGGTGACGATGGTGAATAAGATTGCCCATATCGGAATTGCTGTGACATCGTTAGATGATATGATCCCGTTTTACCGAGATCAATTAGGGTTGACGTTTCAAGGTAAAGAGGAAGTACCGAGCGAACATGTGCGAGTTGCTTTCTTTAAAATTGGTGAAAGTGCCATTGAATTGCTAGAACCGTTAAATGATGATTCGCCGATCGCTAAGTTTATTGATAAAAAAGGGGAAGGTATTCATCATGTGGCTTTAGATGTCGATGATATCAATGCACGTCTTGACCATCTAAAATCAGAAGGAGTACCGTTAATACATGATGAGCCTAAAACAGGCGCACACGATAGTCAAGTCGCATTTTTACATCCAAAGGCAGCCAACGGTGTATTATTTGAATTATGCCAACAAAAATAGGAGGTGCACATCATAATGGATATGTTTGATAAGATAAATGAACTCTATGATAAACGTCGTAAAGTCGAGCTAGGTGGCGGCGACGAAAAAATTCAAAAGCAACGTGACAAAGGTAAAATGACAGCACGCGAGCGAATTGATTATCTAGTAGACGAAGGGTCATTCGTAGAGCTCAATCCGTTTATGGAACACCGAGTTACTGATTTTGGAATGGACGGTAAAGAAGTTCCGGGTGAAGGGGTTGTCACAGGATTTGGTACGGTGAATGGACGTCCAATTTATTTATTCGCTCAGGATTTTACAGTTTATGGTGGTGCTTTAGGCGAAATGCACGGTAAAAAAATCGCTGCCGTGATGGACTTAGCCGCTAAAAACGGCACACCATTTATTGGATTAAATGATTCAGGTGGCGCACGTATTCAAGAAGGTGTGGCATCATTAGATGGTTACGGACACGTTTTTTATCGTAACTCTATCTATTCAGGCGTGATCCCACAAATCTCAGTCATTATGGGACCATCTGCTGGCGGAGCAGTGTATTCTCCTGCGATCACCGATTTTGTCATCATGGTTGAGAAAACGTCACAAATGTTTATTACGGGGCCGAAAGTGATTGAAACAGTGACAGGCGAGAAAATCACATCAGAAGAATTAGGTGGCGCTGATGTACATAACCGTCAAAGCGGAAACGCCCATTTAAAAGCAGCGAATGAAGAAGAAGCGTTAGATCAAGTGAAAACGTTAATCGATTACTTGCCACAAAACAGCCAAGAGAAAACGCCAGTTCAATCAGTCGAATCAAAAGATGATTTACGTCCAGATTTAGCGGATCTCGTGCCTTTTGATGCGATTCGACCTTATGACGTCCGTCATGTGATTGAAGAAGTCGTCGATACAGAATCGTTTTTTGAAATACATCCTAACTTTGCTAAAAATATTGTCGTCGGATTTGCGACGATTGATGGTGAGACGGTAGGATTAGTTTGTAACCAACCGAAATTTTTAGCGGGTGGACTCGATATTGATTCGAGTGATAAAGCGTCGCGTTTTATTCGTACTTGTGATGCTTATAATATTCCTATTATTACGTTTGAAGATGTGACAGGGTTCTTCCCAGGTGTGAAACAAGAACATGGTGGGATTATCCGTCACGGAGCGAAAATTTTATACGCTTATTCAGAAGCAACCGTTCCTAAAATGACGGTCATCACGCGTAAAGCATATGGTGGTGCTTATGTGGCGCTTAATAGTAAATCGATCGGTGCGGACCTTGTGTTCGCGTGGCCGAATGCGGAAATTGCTGTTATGGGGCCAGAAGGTGCGGCGAATATTATTTTTGCTAAAGACATTCAGGAATCAGAAGATCCTGAAGCAACAAGACAAGAGAAGATCGATGATTACCGCGAAAAATTCGCGAATCCATATGTGGCAGCTGGCTTAGGCATGGTTGATGATGTCATTGATCCACGCGAAACACGACTTAAACTGAAACAAGGGCTTAAAATGCTACAAACGAAACACGAAGACAGACCAACGAAAAAACATGGTAATATTCCATTGTAATAACGGAGGACGAACACGATGCAAATTAACGAACAACGACTGATTGATGAATTTTTCGAACTAGTTCAAATCGACTCTGAAACGAAATATGAAAGTGAGATTGCAGGTGCCTTGAAAACGAAATTCAGTGAGTTAGGTTTAACGGTTGAAGAAGACAATGCTAAAGAGGAAACAGGGCACGGCGCGAATAACTTAATCTGTACGTTAAAAGGGAATAAGGACGGTGTTGAGCCGATATATTTCACATCGCATATGGATACAGTTGCGCCAGGACAAGGTGTCAAACCGTCGATCGATGGCGATTATATCGTGTCAGACGGCACAACAGTATTAGGAGCTGATGATAAAGCGGGATTAGCCGGGATTATCGAAATGATTCGCTCTTTAAAAGAACAATCACTTGAACATGGTGATATTCAGCTAGTGATTACGGTTGGTGAAGAATCTGGACTCGTTGGGGCTAGAGCTCTTGATGCTTCGTTGCTTAAAGCTTCTTACGGGTATGCGGTTGATTCGAACGGATTAGTCGGAAATATGATTGTCGCAGCGCCAACTCAAGCCAAACTCGATATTACGTCACGCGGTAAAAAAGCGCATGCTGGTGTTGCGCCAGAAGAAGGGGTGTCAGCGATCACGTTAGCGGCCAAAGCAGTGTCTAAAATGCCTTTAGGTCGTATTGACGAAGAAACAACGGCTAATATTGGGCGCATTGAAGGTGGTCAAGCGACGAATGTTGTCTGTGATGAAGCGCATATTTTAGCTGAGGCTCGCTCATTAGAACCGAGTAAACTAGATGAACAAATTGAGAATATGCGAGAAGCTTGTCGTCTAGCTGAAGAGGAAATTGGAGGTTCAATTGAGATCGATGTCTATCATACGTATCCAGGCTACAAACATGAAGATGGCGAAGACGTTGTCGAAGTAGCCAAACGTGCTGCTAAACAAATTGGTCGAGATAGTGACTTGTTATCAAGTGGTGGAGGCAGTGATGCCAATATTATTGCAGGATATGGCATTCCAACTGTTAACCTGTGTGTCGGGTATGAAAATATCCATACGACAGATGAACGGATGCCTGTCAGTGAATTGGTGAAAATCGCTGAATTATTAACAGCTATTTCAGTCGAGGCAGCGAAGTAAATCGTGTTATAATAGAAGGACAAGGCGTGCCCTTGTGCTTCTATTTTTTTGTGAAGAAGGTGATGACTTGGCTAAAGGACGTGTCATTTTCCATGTTGATATGAACAGCTTTTATGCGTCGGTAGAAATGGCTTATCGACCTGATCTCAAAGGAAAACCTGTTGCGATTGCTGGTGATCCTGAAAAACGGAAAGGGATCGTCGTCACAAGCAACTATGAAGCCAGGTCATATGGTGTCAAAACGACGATGCCTTTATGGCAAGCTTATGATCATTGTCCGCAATTAATCGCATTAAAACCGAATTTCCCCCGTTATCGTGAAGCATCGAAGCAAATATTCTCTGTGCTTGAGTCGATAACCCCTTATGTTCAACCGATTTCAATTGATGAAGGTTATGTAGATGTGACAGACTATAAAGGTGATTTGACGCCTCTCGAACTAGCTAAATGGATTCAAGAAACCCTTTTGTCTGAACTCGATTTACCATGCAGTATTGGTGTTGCTCCGAATAAGTTTTTGGCAAAAATGGCTTCCGATATGCAAAAGCCATTAGGGATAACGGTGTTGCGCAAACGTGAAATTGAACAAAAGTTGTGGCCATTACCTATCGAAGAGATGTATGGGGTAGGTCGTAAAACAGCAGATAAATTAAAACAAATAGATATTAAGACGATCGGGGACTTAGCGACTAAAAATGTGTTAACGATAAAAAATTTGCTCGGTGTAAACGGTGAGCGCCTTCATATGCGAGCAAATGGCCATGATAACCGAGAAGTCGATCCTGAGGCGATTCATGACTTTAAAAGCATCGGTAATTCGCAAACCCTTCCGTTTGACACGACTGACATGAACGATATTCAACCAATGATTAAGCAACTAAGTCGTCGTGTGGCAGAACGGATGCATGCTAAACAAGTAGTTGCAGAAAACGTGCAGCTGATGATTCGTTACAGTGACCATAAAACGATTACTCGCAGCCGGCAACTACGAGATTTTGTTGAACATGAAACACAGCTTGAACAAGTTGCTTTAGATTTATTTCATGCGCATTGGAACGAAGACCCGATTCGATTACTTGGGGTGACAGCTCAGCATTTAACACATAAGGAAGAAGCGGGTAAGCAACTCGATTTGTTTTCGTATGAGGAAGAAGCCAAAAAAGAACCGCTCTATCAAGCTATAGAACAAATAGAAGATAAATACGGAAAAGAAACATTTGTAAAGCTAAACTCACAACCAGAACCACCTGTTCGCACTAGCTTCCAAAAAGATTTTTTAAGTCAAAGACGACAACAATAAGCCACCCATGTGTTATAAAAGAGATGACATAGGTGGCCTTATTGTTGTCTTATTTTTTTAACAGCTTGGTTAACACTTTTTCAGCTATTTTGGAATTAGGATAACGGAAGGAAAAGTCAAACTTCGTCGTCTGTTTAACGACACTTTTACGATGAGTAAATGTTTCAAAACTATAGACGCCGTGATAACTACCGATGCCACTTGTACCAATACCGCCAAACGGTAAGTTTAGGTTAGCAAGGTGCATAATTGTATCGTTCATACACGCGCCACCGAACGATAGATTTTTGATCACCCAGTCTTGCTTTTGCGTGTTTTCGGAGAAATAGTAAAGCGCTAGCGGGTTACGCGCCTGCTCAACGTGATCGACTATTTCTTCTAAATAATCGAATGTCATGATGGGTAAAATAGGTCCGAAAATCTCGTCTTGCATGATGGATGAATTCCAATCAATATCTTCAATTAATGTCGGATTAATTTTCTCTGACAACTCATCAGACTGGCCACCATAAATAATATGACCTTCTGATAAATAATTTGTGAGTCGGTCAAAATGGCGATGATTAATAATTTTGGTGTAGTCATCATTTTCAATCGGGTTTGCTGAATACATCGATTCGATTTCGGACTGTAGAGCTTGAACAAACGAATCGCGAACATTTCGGTGAACGAGCGCATAATCTGGTGCGACACATGTTTGCCCAGCGTTTAATAATTTACCCCACGCGATCCGTTTAGCAGCAAGATCGATTTTTGCATCTTCATCCACTATGACAGGACTTTTTCCACCGAGCTCTAACGTAATCGGAATTAATCGTTTACTTGCTTTTTCCATGACGATCTTGCCAACTTGAGTACTTCCTGTGAAGAAAATATAGTCAAATGGTTGATCGAGTAACGCATCGCTAACATCTTTCTCGCCTTGGACAACCGTAATGTATTGTTCTTCAAAGGTTTCTTTTATCATGGTTTCGATAAGTTGACTCGTATGAGTGGTGAATTCAGATGGTTTGATAATAGCTGTATTACCACCAGCAATAGCACCGATTAAAGGAGCGAGCGTTAATTGTAAAGGGTAATTCCACGGACTAATAATAAGCGTAACACCATAAGGTTGTTTATAAATAACACTTTTAGCCCCTTTATGACTAACTGGGGATTTCACCTTTTCTGGGTTCATCCAATGTTGTAAATGTTTTAGTGTTTCATCTATCTCTCCGTAGAGAAACCCAAGTTCAGACATTAATACTTCATAGCTCGATTTGTTTAAATCTTTTTTGAGCGCCTCATAAATATCACTCTCATGCCGCTCTAGCATTTGTTTTAATTTTTGTAATTGATGAGCACGAAAGGTGTGGGTCATCGTTTTACCGGCTTTAAATAATGATTTTTGGTTTTGTATTAAAGAATCAAATGAATTCATCATTCCACCACCTTTTCTACTGGGATACTATCAAAATCAGATACATAACGAACAGACGGGTGAATCGACGTTAATTTGGATAATTCATGTTTCAAATCTTGTGGTACATAACGACTTGATATGTGGTTGAGCCATAATTGTTTGACGTTAGCATCACGCGCAATTTGGGCAGCTTGAACGCTCGTAGAATGATTGTATTGATTCGCAAGTGATTCGTCTGCATCAATAAAAGTTGCTTCATGAATCAGCACGTCAGCATCTTTAACAAAATCGGATACGTTATCGAATGGTAGTGTATCGCCGATAATAGCTAATTTGCGACCAAAAATGGTTGGGCCGGTTACTTGGTCTCGTTCAATAACAGTGCCATCTTGTAATGTGATGCGCTCTTCTCGTTTGATTCGTTCATATAAAGGGCCAGGCTGAATGCCGAAAGCTTTCAATTTTTCAGGTAATAAATGTCCAGTCTTGTCGGCTTCTTGAATCGTAAATCCGTACGATGGGACACCGTGAATGACTTGCATCGTATCCACTTTGATGGTGTCATCTTGAAAAATAGTCCCATCTTGTAAATCATAGTATTGGATGGGATATTTTAAATGTGTTTGCGAAAGGGATAATGCTGTTTCCACGAAGGTTTGAATGCCGTTAGGGCCGTAAATTTCGAGTGGCGTCGTCCCATCCTGAAATGACCGACTGCTCAATAAGCCAGGCAACCCGAAAATATGGTCACCGTGTAAGTGCGTAATGAATATTTTCGTAATTTTTCGTGGTTTAATGGTTGTTTTCAAAATTTGGTGTTGCGTTGCTTCACCGCAGTCGAATAACCATATTTCATCACGTTCTTGATGCATTTGTAGTGCAAGTGATGACACGTTTCTTGATTTAGATGGAACACCAGAGCCCGTTCCTAGAAATGTTAACTCCATTAGACTAGCCTCCTTAACTAATGGTTTATCGCCAGCCTCGTTCGTATTGGACGGGGCTAGTAATGGTGGTGTTTAATTGATCAGCTGCTTGCTTTGGCCAATATGGGTTCGTTAATAATTGTCGCCCAATGAAGACGAGGTCAGCTCGATGATTTTGTAAAATTTCTTCCGCTTGTATGCCGGATGTAATTAATCCAACAGCACCAGTGGCGATTGTTGCATCGTGTTTGATCGTTTCAGCCATCGGGAGTTGGTAGCCAGGATAAGTAGGGACTTTCGTTGGTATGACACCGCCTGAACTACAATCGATCAGTGACACACCCTGTGTTTTTAAGGTTTCGGCGATTGATACGATATCGTCTAGTTGATTTCCGTTTTCGTCATATTCAGCCGTTGATAGTCTGACAAAGATAGGGCCGTTCCACGTCGTTTGAATCGCTTCAAGAATTTCATTTAAAAAACGCATGCGATTGGGCAATGATCCGCCATAATCATCGTCACGTTGGTTTGTTAACGGTGATAAAAATTGATTGATTAAATAACCGTGAGCACCATGGATTTCGATGATGTCAAAGTTAGCTTCTTTTGCTCGTCTTGCCGCTTCACGAAATGCTTGGATCGTATCTTGAATATCATCAAGCGTCATTTCCTTAGGCATCGGTAATTTGTCGTTAAACCGGATTGGAGAAGGGGCGTATGTATCATCTGATAAATTAGCTTTTCTGCCAGCATGTGCTAATTGAATAGCAGCTTTAGCATCGTGGGCATGAATGCGATTAGTAACATGTTTTAAACCGTCAATATGTTCATCGGACCATATGCCAAGGTCTTCATACGAGATACGTCCGTTTGGTTGAACAGCTGATGCTTCTAACATGACAAGCCCAACTTGACCGACTGCTCGACTTTCGTAATGGGTGATGTGAAATGGAGTGACACGTCCGTCTTGATTGTCGCAAGAATACATACACATCGGGGACATGACGATACGATTTTTAAGTTCAACATCGTCGAATTGAATCGGTGAGAAAAGTTTTGTTTCCATACAATCACTCCTGTAATAGATCTGGTATGTCCGTCATTATACCATTCGCACGTTGGGAAACGCATTGCCGCCATATTTTAGGTTTGTTCACGGTATAAACACGGAAAGGGATTTGTTTTGATTTAATTTCTTGAATCATTGGGGTGTTAAGTAGTCGATGATGAATATGTAAACTATCAGCGCCAATTGCTGCTAATTGATAAGCAATATTTTTAAGTCGTTTTTGTCGCAACCACGCTAATTCGATATCGCTTTGAATAAGGTTGAGTCTCTCAATGGTTGCAGGATTAAAACTCGATAAAATCGTTTGTTTTTCAAGATTGTATTTATGTATAAGCGATACGACATGTTCTTCAATTTGGTGATAGTGTATCACATCTGTTTTCAATTCAATATTGAGAGTCATATGTTTATGCTGAATCCATTGTAACACGTCTTCTAAGCTAGGGATCTTTTCTCCATTATACTGAGAATGAAACCAGCTACCTGCATCTAATCGTTGAAGTTCGGATAATGAGAAGTGGTTCACTAATCCTGAATGGTTTGTTGTTCGTTTGATGTTTTCATCATGAATAACAGCCACTTGGTGATCCCGTGTGAGATGGACATCGAGTTCAATTCCGTCTGCCCCGAGATGATAAGCTCGTTTAAAAGCTGCCATTGTATTTTCAGGCGCATATCGACTAGCACCGCGATGAGCGAAAATTTTCGTACAAATCGTCAACACCTCTTTCAATTCTCTGTTATGATTGTGGTGTATGATGTTAGAAAAGTCAATATAAAGGTGGGTCATACGATGCAATGGCAGACGAAAACACAATTGAAACAATTGTTATCACAACTCGTTTCGTATCCAAGTGTAACAGAAACAAAGGCGGAAGCCGATATCATTACATTCATTTACAATCTATTAATCGAAAACGATTATTATAAGAACAATCCGCAACATCTAAAACAAATACAATTGAATGACGGACGTCAAGCGTTAATCGCGTTAGTCAAATCATCTCAACCAACAACTGATACAACAATTTTAGTCAATCATATTGATGTCGTCGATGTAGATGATTATGGTGCTTTAAAGGATAAGGCATTTTCATCAGATGTTTTAACTGACTATTTTCATAAGAATAAAGACGTTTTGCCTAAAGAAGCACAAGAAGACTTACAACATGGAGAGTGGATATTCGGGCGGGGGAGCATGGATATGAAGGCTGGTACAACTCTTCATCTATCAATGCTAGAACGTGCGATGACAGGAGAATTCAATGGTCACGTACTCGTTTTGTTCGTTCCCGATGAAGAAGTGAGTTCGCAAGGCATGATTAGAGCAGTTGATGAATTAGCATCTTGGCAGGAAAATCATCACTTAAATTATCGCTTATGTATTAATAGTGAGCCAATGTTTCGTCGCCATCATGATGATCAACAAATGTATGTCTATGAAGGGTCACTTGGTAAGATTTTACCTGGATTTTTATGTTTTGGAAAAGAAACACATGTAGGTGAACCATTCCAAGGTATAAATGCTAATTTGATGCTCAGCATCTTAAATCACCATATGGAATTAAATGATCAGTTAGTCGACCGCGTCGGTAATGAAGTGACGCCACCGCCAGTCAGCCTTATGAATCGAGATTTAAAGGAGGCTTATTCTGTTAAAACGACAGTAACGGCTGTGTCAATGTATAACTTACTTTATATGACACAAACAGTTGATGATATGACAAGGAATATGAAACAAATCATGTATGAGGCAAAACAAGATATAGAATCAACTTTACAACAAAAGCATAAACGATATCAGACTATATCGAATCAACAATCAAACTTACATATTGATATATCTATTTTGACATACGATGAGTTATATGATGAAGCCGTTAAGCAATACGGGCAAGACATAATCGACCAACGTTTGTTAGACGTCAAGACAAACCATAACCACGGTGAACGGGATATGTCTGTTCGACTTGTAGAAGAAGTTGCTTATCACTGTCAACACTTAGCTCCAATGATGGTTTTGTTTTATAGTCCACCGTTTTATCCAGCCGTTTCAAGTCACGGTAATCGAGATGTTGATCGCGTATTGCAGCGCGTCCAAGCTCACATGAGCCAAGCCGGTTTTGAAAGTGAACGAGTGACATACTTCAATGGTATATCTGATTTGAGCTTTATTGGAGAACAACCAAAAGGTGAATATGACTCGACTTTATTAGCGACTAATATGCCTTTACAACAATTAACTCAACATTATATTCCGAAATCAAACTGGTCAATACCAACGATTAATGTAGGGCCATATGGTAAAGACCCTCACCAATGGACTGAGCGATTGGAATTAACTTATTCATTTGATGTATTACCAGATATATTAGCCGATGCCATTAAATCATCTTTCGCAAAATAATGGTATGATGGATTTTCAAACCAATATTGTAGTATAATAATAAAAAATGACATAAAAGGTGGCAATATTTATGGCTGAGAACCTCTATCAAATAACGATGCCTACACCTTATGCGGTTGGTGATGTCCATAGTTATGTATTAATCGATGATGTGGTAACATTATTCGATGCTGGTGTTGATACAGACGATGCGTGGCAGGCTATGGTTCGTCAATTAAGTGATGTAGGGTTAACACCATCTGACATTGATCAAATTGTTTTAACACACCATCACCCTGACCATACCGGTTTAATTCACCGCTTTGATGATGTTCAGGCTATTTATGGTCATGCGATTACGAATTTATGGCTAAATCAAGAATCATCTTATTTTGATCATTACCGAGCATTTTTTGCTAAACTATATGATCAATTTGGCGTCCCAGAAACGTTTCGTAAAGTCGATAAAACGATCAATAACGCTTTTCGTTATCAAGGAAAACGACCTGTGACACATATTATTGATGAAGGGGATACGATTCCAAGCTTAGAAGATTGGTCCATTATTGAAACAAAAGGTCATGCTCAAAGTCATCTATCATTCCTTAGACAAACAGATGGGACGCTTATTTCAGGAGATCACTTATTAAAACATATCTCGTCGAATCCGATTTTAGAAGCACCGCTAGAAGGAGAAGTAGACCGACCGAAACCTCTTCTTAACTATCGTCGAACGTTGACTAAATTACAGTCGTTAGATATTCAGTCGGTTTTACCAGGGCACGGTGACATATTTGATTATAATTCAAAGCTCATTCAACATAGGTTGACTCGACAAGAAGAGCGAGCGCAAAAAGTACTGGACTATGTTTTGGAACATCGTTTAGAGGCAACACCGTTTAATATATGTCAGTTTTTATTTCCGAAACATTATGAAAAACAATTCGGCTTAACGATGTCTGAGACGATTGGCCAACTTGATTACTTAGAAGCAAGCGGCGACATTGAAGCGGTTTATTCGAAACAAGTCCTCACATACAAACCGACAAAACAATCCGTATATTAATTAATAAAACGATGCTCTCTGTTGGTAATTCAGAGAGCATCGTTTTTATTATGCTCGGTGCTGTTGATAGATTTGTTCTTTTAAACCTTGTTGCAGATACGGTTGAATGTCAGCGTATGTTGGCTGATTGTGGTATGCTTCGATATTATTCTGAACTTGTTCTGGACTGCTAGCGCCTAGGACTAAGCTTGATACTGTTGGGTGTTCGAGTGCATAACTCATGGCAACAGATTGAGGTGAGACACCAAATGTTGTCGCGGTTCCTTGAACTGTTTCGACAAGTGTTTTTAAATCCTCACCGTTATAATCTAAAAATCCATCCTGTCCTTTTTTATGCCATTGCTCAAGCCCTTTGTCCGTTAACATTCCTTTACCTAAAGCGCCTCGAGCTACAACGCTGACTCGGTGGTTTTGTAAATAATCAAGCATCGTCTCTTCTGGTCGACGGTCTATTAAACTATACTGCATCATGACACTTGAAATCGTTGTTCGGTTGACGAAGGACTTGATGACATTCGGGCGTATAGATGATAAACCGATATGTCGTATTAACCCTTCTTGTTGCAATTCTTCAAATGCTTCGACTACTTCATCAATTGGGTCTTCGATCGTACCACCATGCAATTGGTATAAATCAACATCATCTAATCCGAGTCTAAGTAAACTGTTCTTAACCGCTTCTTTTAAATAAGCTTTAGACGGGTCCCAATACCATCCATCTTGACCAACTTCGAAATGGTTGCCCCCTTTTGTAGCAATAACTAAGTCGTCACGACGTCCTTTTATCGCTTTACCAACGATTTTTTCATTTTCGCCAAAATTATATAAATCTGCTGTATCTAAATAATTAATGCCGGAACGAATCGCTTCATCAATAATAGACGTTGCTTGTTGCTCATCTGTTCCTAGATTCATACAGCCTAATCCGATTTCTGAAACAAATAGTTCGGTTTGACCTAATCTCGTTTGGTTCATCATCACGAATCCCTCCTGCCATTAATTTTAGCCTCAATAAGGTAGAATGACAAATGTAGGATAGCTGATGCTTAAATATGATAAACTAATGACGAGGTGAATAAGATGTCTAAATTTGAAGAGAAAACCATACATACAGAAACGATTTTTAAAGGTAAGGTGATCGATGTCGAAGTTGATGAGGTGCAATTACCAAATGGTAAGACATCAAAACGCGAACTCGTTAGACACCCTGGGGCAGTCGGTATTTTGGCTCTAACTGATGACCATAAAATCGTGATGGTGGAACAGTACCGTAAAGCACTCGGTAAAAGTATCATTGAAATTCCAGCGGGTAAATTAGAACAAGGTGAGAATCCTGAATCGACAGCAGCTCGCGAATTGCAAGAAGAAACCGGGTATAAACCAGGCCGATTAAACTATATCGTGTCCTATTATACATCGCCAGGCTTTGCCGATGAGATCATATATTTATATGAAGCAACAGAATTAACTAAAGCGACAGAAGAACTTGAAATGGATGAAGATGAGTTTGTCGATGTCGTTGAAGTCTCGGTCCAAGAAGCGCTTGATCTTATTCAAAACGAACGAATTCATGATGCGAAAACAATTCAAGCCATTTACTATGTCATGGTTCAACACTTAAAGGACTGATGATATATGAAACGCTATTATGTCGATGGGCATATTCATATTGGCAGGACAAACACCAATCGTGCTGTTAAAATAACCGCGTCTGATCAGTTAACATTACATCATATCTTGTCCTTTGCTAAAGAAGCTAAAGGATTAGATATGATTGGTATTATTGATTGTCATTCACCAGATGTTTTGAACGAATTAAAACACCTCGTACGGCAGGGAGAAATAAACGAATTACCAGGTGGTGGGTTATCGACAGGCGATTTGACGATATTACTCGGCAGTGAAATTGAATTGTATGATGCCAACTGCTCCGGCCCGATACATGTGCTTTGTTATTTTCCAACACTAGAAATGATGTCGTCGTTTGCCAACTGGTACCAATCATATGTAAGCAACCCTCATTTAAGTTCGCAACGAATGTATTGCGATGCTAATACATTACAACGTGAAGTAAAAGAGCGAAGCGGTTTGTTTATACCAGCTCATATTTTTACGCCGTTCAAAAGTTTATACGGAAAAGGTGTACAGCATCATTTAACTGAAGTGTTAAACTCTGAACTCATTGATGGTGTGGAATTAGGTTTGAGCTGCGATACGTCAATGGCAGAAACGATACCAGAACTTGAGGGGTACACCTTTTTGACGAATTCTGACGCTCATTCGCTAGAAATGATTGGACGTGAATATCAAGCTTTAACCCTTTATGAACCAAGTTTTCAAGCGTTTAAGGACGCCTTATACAAACAAAATAGTTGCCGAGTGGAAGCGAATTTCGGACTTAACCCACAACTCGGCAAATATTATACATCGGTTTGCCGAGAATGTTGGCAGGAAGTTCAGCAATTAGATGTTTGTGAACATTGTGGTTCTAACAAAACGGTCAAAGGTGTTCCCACTCGGATACAAGAAGTTGCTAAAGCGCAAGGAGTTGGCAAACGATGGGTTAGACCACCTTACATCAATCAAATTCCACTTCATTACGTTCCAGGTATCGGATCTGCGCTTTTAAAGCGACTGAGAGAACAGCTTCATCACGATATGTATGTGATCCACGAAGCATCTTTAGATGAATTACAATCTATTGTCAAACCATCTATCGCATCGCGAATCATGCAGTTACGCAAAGGTGAATTAACTGTGTCCCCAGGAGGTGGTGGTCAATACGGTCATATAGAATAACTTATTCAAATAGGTTCTACATCGTTCTCTATCAACATAGGGTTTTACTAGAGTCGAAATGAATGGAGGACCTATTATGAAGTATTGGCCTAACGCATTAACAATTCAAATCCAGCCTTATCTTAGTCTATATGTTTTTTTATTTGTTCTTTGGTCAATAGGTGTCATGTTTGGTGCCATGATGGTCAGTAGTCTCGATTTTTTACAACAACAAGATTTATTTTTTTTCGTCGAGCAATATTTTGAAGTGATTCAAACCGAATCGAGACAATGGTTACACGATTTTAAAGGATCAATCTGGACCCATGGCAAGTTTATCACGTTTATATTTTTGTTTGGATTATCATTCGTCGGGTTGCCTGTTGTATGGTTTTTATTGTTTTTCAAGGGCGTTGTGGTCGGATTTACTGTTGGCTTTTTAGTCCACCAAATGTCATGGCAGGGGTTCTTTTTGTCAATCTTATCCGTAGCGCCTCAAAATCTGTTTGTTGTGGCAGCCTATTTGTTAATCGCTGCAAGCAGTATGGTGTTCTCAATTCATGTATTACGAATATTATTTATTAAGTACCAAACTTCTCGAACACTAGCCGAAGCGACACGATTTTATATTAAGTCATATGCCATAGGATTGGTCCTTATCAGTGTCGGTTCGTTAGTAGAGGTAACGGTATCGATGAATGCGCTAACGTGGCTTGTTGATAATTTATAATCATTATTATTAAATAACGATAATAATCAACTGTTTATAATCATTATAATTTGACACTATATCTCCCGTTTTCTATAATATACTTGTATGATTTGAGGGGAGAGATACGAGTGGAAGACCGCATCGAAAATATCAAAAAACAATTGCACTCGCAAAGTTATAAACTAACGCCACAGCGTGAAGCGACCGTTCGCGTTTTATTAGAACATGAAGAAGACCATTTAAGTGCGGAAGATGTTTATCTCCTCGTTAAAGACAAAGCGCCTGAAATTGGTTTAGCAACGGTCTATCGTACACTAGAATTATTAACAGAGTTAAAAGTTGTCGACAAAATTAATTTTGGTGACGGTGTATCACGTTACGATTTGAGAAAAGAAGGTGCTGAACACTTCCATCATCATCTTGTGTGTGTGGAGTGTGGTTCGGTCACAGAAATTGAGGAAGATTTATTAGGCGATGTAGAAGATGTCGTAGAGTCCAAATTCGAGTTTGCCGTACGTGACCATCGTTTAACGTTTCATGGTGTTTGTAAAAATTGCCAAAACAAAGATGATACCAATTAAGCATAAGGCCTTTTTCAAAATGCGAAAAAGGTCTTTTTAATTGTTATTAGTAAAAGCGTCTAAACGATACGGTAAGGCTTTAACATGTTATACTAATGATTAGATAAACGAAAAAAGGGGTCTTAACATGATGAAAGATGCCGCTTCAGATTTTTTACATTTTCTTCGTATTGAAAAAGGACTTGCCGACAACTCAATCCAATCGTATCGTCGCGATCTGAATCGATACATATCTTATTTAACAGAGCAAGAAAACATCACATCACTTGAAGCCATTGAACGCCATCACATTAGAGGTTTATTAAATGTGATGAATGAAGAAGGGAAATCAGCTGCGAGCTTAACGCGTATGATCTCGACATTGCGTTCCTTTCATCAATTTATCGTTCGTGAATACCAAGTGTCGCATGATCCGTCATTACATATAGAACGTCCTAAAAGAGAGCGACAGTTGCCGAAAGTATTATCAAATGATGAAGTTGAACGATTATTGGATATTCAAGCAGATAAACCAATTGATCAACGAAATAAAGCGATGTTCGAAACACTCTATGCCACAGGGCTACGTATTTCAGAACTGCTGTCTCTAACAGTTGATGATCTTCACTTATTAATGGGGTTTGTTCGAGTCATTGGTAAAGGCGGAAAAGAACGAATAGTTCCCCTTGGACAGCATGCGCAACAAGCTATCCAAACATATGTCGATGATGGTCGTCACAAATTGTTAAAAAATGATTCAAGTCAAGCGTTATTTTTAAATCATCGCGGGAATACCATGACTAGGCAAGGATTTTGGAAAGTGTTAAAAAAACATGCTCGTGACAAACACATCTTTAAAGAAATCACGCCACACATGCTCCGCCATTCATTTGCGACGCACCTTTTAGAAAATGGGGCGGACTTAAGAGCTGTACAAGAAATGTTAGGTCATGCTGATATTTCGACAACGCAAATTTATACACACGTATCGAAAGCAAGATTGACAGAAATTTATAAAGATTTTCATCCACGTGCATAATCTATTGTTATTATGATATAGTGATAATCGTTCCCTAAAGTTGAACGGCTTTGAAAGTATTAAAAGCGGTTACAACTTTGGCTATAGATAGAATATAAAAGGAAGATAATTGGAGGTTTCTAACATGTCATTTAATCGAGTGTTTTTAATTGTAATGGACTCTGTCGGAATTGGTGAAGCACCAGATGCGAAGCACTTTAACGACACAGGCGCAGACACGTTAGGTCATATTGCAGAACATATGGGCGGCTTAAACATGCCGAATATGCAGCGACTAGGACTAGGTAATATTCGTGAATTCGAAGGAATTGAAGCGAACGATCATCCGGAAGCTCATCATACACATATGGTGGAAGCGTCTGCCGGAAAAGATACGATGACAGGTCATTGGGAAATCATGGGTCTTCGTATTGACCAACCATTCCGAGTTTTCCCAGATGGGTTCCCAGATGAACTTATTAAACAACTGGAAGACAAAACGGGCCGTAAAGTGATTGGTAATAAACCAGCTTCAGGAACGGAAATTATTAAAGAATTAGGGCCGGAACACGTTGAAACAGGAGCGTTGATTGTTTATACATCAGCTGACTCCGTGCTACAAATTGCGGCTCACGAAGATGTCATTCCAGTAGATGAACTATATGACATTTGTGAATTTGCCCGTGAAATCACAAAAGATGAGCCGTATATGCTAGGGCGTATTATTGCTCGTCCATTCGTAGGCGAACCTGGCTCATTCGAACGTACATCCAATCGCCATGATTATGCATTAAAACCGTTCGGTCAAACAGTGATGAACCACTTAGCAGACGATGGTTACGATGTTGTAGCGCTGGGCAAGATCTCTGATATCTATGATGGTGAAGGTGTGACTGAAGCTATTCGAACAGATGATAATTCGGATGGTATGGACAAGCTTGTCGCATCTATGGATAAAGACTTCAACGGCTTAAACTTCTTAAACCTTGTTGACTTTGATGCAAAATATGGTCACCGCCGTGATCCTCAAGGGTATGGCGAAGCGTTAGAGGAATTCGACCGTCGTTTGCCAGAAGTGTTAGATAAACTACGTGATGACGACTTGCTTATGATAACAGCAGACCACGGTAATGACCCGATCCACCACGGTACAGATCATACGCGTGAATATGTACCGTTGATTGCTTATCATAAAGGAATTAAGCAAGGTAACGCTATTTCGGAGCGTCAAATGTTCGCTGATATCGGCGCGACCATTGCTGAAAACTTTAATACAACACGCCCAGAATACGGCGAAAGCTTTTTAAATGACATTTCAAATAAATAATAGTTTGAGGGAAACAGTTCGACGCTGTTTTCCTACTTGATGGATAAGATTACGCAAAGAAATAGGTGATATGATGTTAGAGAAAATTCAAGAATCAGAACAGTATATTAGTGAGCAACTTCAAGGTCCAAAACCGACTATCGGATTGATTTTAGGTTCAGGGCTGGGAATTTTAGCAGAAGAAATTGAAAACCCTGTAACGATCTCATATAGCGACATCCCTCACTTTCCACAATCGACTGTAGCCGGTCACAAAGGTCAGCTAGTCATCGGTGAGTTAGAAGGCAAAAATGTCGTAGCGATGCAAGGTCGCTTTCACTATTACGAAGGTTATGACATGCATCACGTCACATTTCCAGTGCGCGTTATGAAACAGCTCGGTGTTGAACAGTTACTCGTCACAAACGCGGCAGGCGGAATTAATGAATCGTTTGACCCAGGTGATTTAATGATTATCCAAGACCATATTAATCAAATGGGCGACAATCCATTAATTGGTAAAAATATCAATGAACTAGGTCCGCGTTTCCCGGATATGTCAGAAGCTTACGACCGTGATTTAATCAAATTAGCTGAAGCAGCAGCGGCCGACTTGAATATGTCTGTCAGAAAAGGTGTTTATGTCGGTAATACAGGTCCAACTTATGAGACAGGTAGTGAAGTGAAAATGCTCCGTACTCTAGGTGGTGACGCTGTCGGTATGTCAACTGTACCAGAAGTGATTGTTGCTAACCATGCAGGCATGGATGTTTTAGGTATTTCTTGCATTTCCAATATGGCTGCGGGCATTCTCGATCAACCATTGTCACACGATGAAGTGATTGAAACAACTGAAAAAGTAAAGCAACAATTTATTCAATTAGTTAAACAAATCTTGCAAACAATGTAATGGAGGGCTTATGCAATGCGCATGTACGATATTATTGAGAAAAAACGCGATGGCTTAGCTTTAACGGACGAAGAAATTAACTTTTTTATTGATGGATATACAGACGGAACTATTCCTGATTATCAGGCGAGTGCTCTATCCATGGCGATTTATTTTAACGGCATGACAGAACAGGAACGCGCAACGCTTACGATGCGAATGGTGGAATCAGGTGACACGATTGATTTATCACCAATTGAAGGCATTAAAGTAGACAAACATTCTACTGGCGGTGTCGGTGATACGACGACTTTAGTTTTGGCCCCTCTAGTGGCAGCGGTCGGTGTCCCAGTTGCGAAAATGAGTGGCCGCGGACTTGGTCATACGGGTGGTACTATTGATAAGCTAGAAGCTGTACCAGGCTTTCACGTTGAAATCGAAAATGATGAATTCATTCGTCTCGTTAATGAAAATAAAATTTCAGTCATTGGTCAATCAGGTAACTTAACACCTGCAGACAAGAAGTTATACGGTCTGCGTGACGTAACGGCAACAGTTAACTCAATTCCTTTAATCGCTAGCTCGATTATGAGTAAGAAAATTGCAGCGGGTGCGGATGCGATTGTTTTAGACGTTAAAACAGGCGCAGGCGCGTTCATGAAGAGTGAAGAGGAATCGATTGAATTAGCTAAAGCGATGGTGTCGATTGGTAATAACGTTGGTCGTCAAACGATGGCTGTTATTAGCGATATGGGACAACCGCTTGGCCGCGCGATTGGTAACGCGTTAGAAGTAGAAGAAGCGATCCAAACACTACGCGGTCAAGGACCAGAAGATTTAACTGAATTATCATTGACTATTGGTAGTCAGATGGTAGTAGTAGGTGGACAAGCTGAAACATTAGCTGAAGCTCGTGAAAAATTAGAAGCCGTGATCGAGAATGGTCAAGCACTTGAGACTTTTAAAACATTCTTATCATCTCAAGGTGGCGATGCTTCAGTTGTGGATAATGTTGATGGTTTACCTCAAGCTGAATATCAGATTGAGCTACCAGCTAAAACATCTGGTTACGTAAGTGAGATCATTGCAGATGAAATCGGTCAAGCAGCTAGTTTATTAGGTGCAGGACGTCAGACGAAAGAATCTGAAATTGATTTAGCCGTAGGATTAGTTCTTAACAAGAAAGTCGGCGATTACGTAGAAGAAGGTGAATCGCTCTTAACGATTCATAGCAATACAGAAGACGTCGAGTCGATTAAAGACAAGCTATACCACAACATGACTATTTCAACAGATAAAGTTGAAGCTCCAACCCTCATTAAAACAACGGTATCTGAATAATACACTATCCATTAGCCAAGGCTTTGCTTAATAGCGAAGCCTTGGCTTTTTTGTTTGACCTTAAATTCAGTCTATTAATTTTTAATCTTGTGTTATAAAAATCAAATTTTTGGTCATCATATCAAGCAGAAACGGAGGGATCAGATGATGCGCTCATTATGTTTAATAGGGATGGTTATAATTGGTTTTATATCACCGGTTACGTCTATGGCGACTGAACAACCATCGCTCATAAAATCAGCAGAGTCAGCGATTTTATTAGAAGTTGATACGGGGACAGTTTTGTATGATCAGGAAGCTGATAAACGACTTCCGCCTGCAAGCATGACAAAGCTAATGTCGATGTTATTGTTTATGGAAGCGTTAGACGAAGGTGAATTATCTTTAGATGATACAGTCCAAGTAAGTGAGAATGCAGCTTCAATGGGCGGTTCACAAATTTACTTAGAAGCATTTGAAGAAATGACAGTGAAAGAGTTGCTTAAAGCCGTTGCGATTGCTTCTGCTAATGATGCGACCGTGGCATTAGCAGAAGAAGTAGCTGTTACAGAACAAGCATTTATTGACAGGATGAATGAAAAAGCACGGGCATTAGGGTTGGAAAACACTCAGTTTCAAAACACAACTGGTTTACCAGAAGATGACCATTATAGTACAGCAAATGATATGGCAGTTATCGCACGTGCCTTACTAGATCATGAATCGATTACGGATTATACGAAAGTGTATGAAGATTATTTACGTCAAGGGACAGAGGATGAATTCTGGCTCGTTAACACCAATCGATTAGTCAAATTTTATCAAGGGTTAGATGGGTTAAAAACAGGTTACACGGATGAAGCGGAGTACTGTTTAACTGCGACAGCTAAACGAGGTGATATGCGGGTTGTCTCTGTCGTGATGGGGGCTGAAACACCGCAAAAACGAAACGCTGATACGACAGCATTGCTTGATTATGCTTTTAGTGAGTATCAAGTAGAACCGTTGTATGCAAAAGGTGAATCTGTATATCAGTTTGAGGATGTTAAAGCCGATCGCACGCCCATTCATTTATCACCTAAGCGTGATATAACACTACTGATGAACAAAGGTGAATCGAGTGAGCAAGTTGAGACCGAGATATCATTAAAATCAGCTGAATGGCCGATTAAAAAAGGAGACGTACTAGGGAAGATGACAGTGCGGAATCAAGGAGACGTCATCAATCAGACAGATTTAATCGTAAGAGATCCAATTAATGAGGCATCGACTTGGACATTGTGGAAAAGGTTGTTTAATCAATTAAATAATTAGCTTATTTCGTCGAATGGCCACTAGTTTTGCTAACGTGAAGGAAATTGAATTTAAAAAGGCGAACAAGGCTCAATAGCATAATGAAAGGGAGGTAAATGCATTGAGTCTTGTTTCGCATTTCGAACAAAAAGAACATGTGTTGTTAATTCGTTTAGTAGGTGAGTTAGATCATCATGAAGCGGGGACATTAAAGGTGGATTGGGAACATTATTTGAACGCTGGAGGGATTCAGCACGTTATCGTGAATTTGGAAGACCTAACATTTATGGATTCGTCAGGTTTAGGTGTGTTTTTAGGACGTTATAAACAAGTAAAAGCGCTCGGCGGAGAAATGGTCGTTTGTGCGATCCAAAAGCCTGTTAAACGTTTATTTGAATTGTCTGGATTGTTTAAAGTCATTCAAACTGAAGCGACTGAAATAGACGCTTTATCCCGTTTGGGGGTGGCGTCATGAATAATCATATGAAAGTTGAAATGGCAGCGAAAAGTGAAAATGAGTCGTTCGCTCGAGTTGTTGTGGCTTCTTTTATATCCCCATTAGATCCGACGATGGATGAATTAACGGAAATTAAAACGGTGATATCAGAGGCAGTGACAAATGCGATTATTCATGGCTATGAGGACGATGATGACGGTGTAGTTGTGTTAGCGTGTTCCATTTCAAACGACGATGTGACGATTATGATTCAAGATTATGGTCGTGGCATTGATAACGTTCAAGAAGCAATGGAACCGATGTATACATCCAAACCAGAGCTTGAACGATCGGGTATGGGGTTTACGATTATGGAAAACTTCATGGACCAGATTGATATACATTCATCAGCCGGAGCGGGGACGACGGTTACGTTAGTGAAACGATTTAATCAAAATCAACAACAGATTGCGAAGTGATGCGGATGAAAGAACATACAACTGTTCAAAAATCGCATCAACTGTCGCATGAAGAACTAAAATCACTGATTAAAAAAAGTCAGCAAGGTGATTATGAAGCACGTGATTTGATTATCGAAAAAAATACACGTCTCGTCTGGTCTGTCGTTCAACGCTTTATTAATCGTGGGTATGAAACAGAGGATCTATTCCAACTCGGTTGTGTTGGATTAATCAAATCGATTGATAAATTTGATTTGAGCTATGATGTCCGTTTTTCTACCTATGCTGTACCGATGATTATTGGTGAAATTCAGCGGTTTATACGCGATGATGGAACGGTCAAAGTGAGTCGGTCTTTGAAAGAATTAAATTATAAAATTCGGGCTAAAACGGAAGAGCTCACTAAAATTTACAATCGGTCTCCGTCTTTAACAGAACTGAGTGACGAACTTGATTTGCCTCAAGAAGATATCGTCATGGCGATCGAGGCTAATCAAGGCACGCATTCTATCCATGAAACGGTCTATGAAAATGAAGGAGATCCGATTACGCTTATGGATCAAATCGCTGAGGATGACAACAACTGGTTTGATCATATCGCGTTAAGAGAGGCTATTGAACAACTAGATAAACGAGAACAATTGATTATTTATTTGAGGTACTATAAAGATAAGACACAAGCAGATGTGGCTGAACGGCTCAATATTTCACAAGTCCAAGTGTCTCGATTAGAAAAACATATACTGACAAAGCTTGAAACATGGTTAGAGGATAATGATTAATTATTAAAACGATTCCGTTTAAATGCGGGATCGTTTTTTTGTACTTAAACAACTTCATGAACTTGATACATGCTTTAGGTATTGTCGGACATAATAAAACTGTAAAACCAATAAGGTAGGGTTCTCTATGGCAGAGGTTGTCTATATTCGATTAAAACCAAAGATTTCAGTTAAAACGGGTGATCATATTCGTTTAGGTGATATGGCATGGATTTGTTGTGCTGATTGCTGGCAAGATAAGTTGTTAACGCTATTTATACATGACGTTCAATCAACTGATCATACGTACAAAGTGATTGATATTTATCATGTAATTGAAAAATTAAAGCACTTGTACCCTGATGTAGAAGTGGAAACGGTTGGGGCATCTCAAACGGTTTTAGCCTTAGAGCAACGAAAGCCAACATTGTATCCTTTATATATTTTCTTTGTTTGGACACTACTTTTCATTGGTGCAGCAATGGCTGTCATGAATTTTCATTATGATGTCAGTATGCCTGATGTTCAAGCTCATTTACACGATATGATGGCCCGAGATGTCGATCGAAGTGTCCTTTGGCTGCAAATCCCTTATTCAATCGGATTAGGGTTAGGCATGGTGTTATTCTTTAATCATTTTTTCAAAAAGAAATTTAACGAAGAACCGAGTCCGTTAGAGGTTGAAATGTTTAATTATGATCAAAATCTGTATCAATACGTCACCTTTAACGAAAATGAGCTGAACCGGGATGATCATTAGTTATGTGATAGAAATTATCGTTGGATTGTCGGCAGGTTTAGCAGTCGGATCTGGTTTTGTGGCGTTTTTGACAGTGCTTGGCATTATTCCGAGATTGGTGCAGTTATGTTATGGGCATGGTTGGGTTCGCTACTTCGAGTGGTCGATTATTTCTGGAGCATTAGTTGGAATTTATTTGTCTTTTACACAAACGATAACTCATTTACCTATAATCATTGAAGCGTATTGGGGGCTTCTCCATGGTATTTTTATTGGAATGTTAGCTGCAGCGTTGACTGAAGTGTTAAACGTGTTTCCGATTTTGGCAAAACGAATGTATGTCAATGAATATATCCCGCACCTTTTGCTCGCCCTAGTGTTTGGTAAAATTGTTGGTTCCTTATTTCAGTGGATCGTATTTATGGATTAGGAGGAAAGTTTTCTATGATTACGAAAGAAAATTATAAAGATGCGATTAAACCGTATCAACCGAAGCCAAAATATGTACGTAATGCGATAAAAGCATTCGTGATTGGTGGTTTAATATGTGTGATTGGTCAAGGGTTGACAGTTTTGTATATGCATTGGTTCGATTTCACTGCCAAGGAGGCTGGGAATCCAACGATTACGACCCTTATTTTAATCGCTGCGATATTAACAGGATTTGGCGTTTACGATAAATTAGGGCAATTCGCAGGGGCCGGGTCTGCTGTTCCGGTAACAGGGTTTGCAAACTCAATTACGAGTGCGGCATTGGAACATCGTAGCGAAGGCATTGTATTAGGGGTCGCGACGAACATGTTTAAATTAGCTGGGTCCGTTATCGTGTTCGGAACAGTCGCAGCATACATTGTAGGTATTATTCGTTATACGGTGCAAACTGTGTTAGGAAGTTAAGGTGATAACGATGAAACAAGGGAAGCAATCATGGTTTTTTCAGCGTGGGGTTTATATTAATGAAACGGCAACTGTCACAGGACCGAAAGAATATGAAGGTCCCTTGGCATCGACATTTGACTATGCGTATTCGAAGCTTCACTGTGATGGAGACACTTGGGAGCAAGCGGAGCAAAATTTATTACGAAAAGCAACGACAATCTGCCTAGACAAAGCTGGGTTAAGAGAAGATGCATTAGACTTAATGATTAGTGGAGACTTGTTAAATCAAAATGTCACGAGTAACTATGTAGCGCGAGACATTAGTACTTCTTTTTTAGGTGTGTTCGGGGCTTGTTCAACTTCAATGGAAACATTAGCTATGGCGAGTGCCTTAATTAATAGTCAAGACAGTCACTATGTGTTAGCGGCTGCTTCGAGTCATTATGCTACAGCTGAGCGGCAATTTCGTTATCCGACGGAATATGGTGGGCAAAAACCTGATACAGCAACGTCTACTGTGACGGGTTCTGGTGTTGCCTTGTTGTCTTCGCAACCTAGTCATATTCAAGTGGAAGCGGCAACAATTGGTCAAGTCATTGATTACGGTACAAATGATCCATTAGATATGGGATCTGCGATGGCGCCAGCTGCAGCCAACACGATCGTTCAACATTTTCAAGACTTTAATCGACAACCGTCCGATTACGATTTGATATTAACAGGCGATTTATCCAGTGTCGGAACACCGATTGTCAAAAAATTAACGTATCAATCTGGTTATGATATTGAAGGTATTCATAATGATAGTGGTTTAATGGTGTATCATCATGATCAACAAATTTTCGCTGGGGGCAGTGGTTGTGCAGCATCAGCCATTGTGACATATGGCCACGTCATTCAACAACTGAAACAAGGCACGTTACGTCAAGTGTTAATTGTGGCTACTGGCGCATTGTTAAATCCGATTATGATGCAACAAAAAGAAACGATTCCGTGCATTGCTCATGCCGTCGTGTTAAAGCGAGGGGATGCGTGATGATGGATTTTGTCTGGGCGTTTTTAGTAGGTGGTACGATTTGTTTAATCGGACAATTGTTATTAGATATTTTCAAACTGACACCAGCTCATGTCATGTCCTTGTTTGTCGTCTCTGGTGCGGTTTTAGATGGGTTTTCACTGTATGATCGATTAATCGAATTTGCCGGAGCAGGAGCGACAGTGCCGATTACGAGTTTTGGTCATTCGTTATTGCATGGGGCGATGGCTCAAGCTGATGAGCACGGGTTTTTAGGGATTGCAATTGGTATTTTTCAGTTAACGTCAGCGGGTATTGCTTCTGCGATATTATTCGGATTCATTGTCGCTATAATATTTAAACCAAAAGGTTAAAGGTGTGACTAGTTGTGACGCAACAATCAATTCATAAGTCAATTAAACGTAACCGACGAATATTCGAAGAACGCCTCGGAATTGGTGTGTCATTTGATATTGGCTACCGAACATTGCATTTGTTAGATACGGATGTTGACTTCTATTATGTCAATGGACTTGTTGATACGCAGTTTGTAATGGAAATTTTAGAAAACATGGTTCGTATTAATGACGTCGAACCAGATAAAGACAAGATAGAAGCAATCGTCAAAAATCGATTAGTGAATCATCAATTTGAAGAAATTGGTGAGTTTGAACAAGCGATGACGGAAATTATGTCAGGACTTCTCGTCATTAATGTTGATGGGTATGACAAAGTTTTCGTCGTTGATGTCCGTAATTATCCTGGCCGTGGACCTGAAGAGCCAGATACTGAAAGAGTCGTTAGAGGATCGCGGGATGGATTCACTGAAAATATTATTGAAAATGCCGGTTTAACGAGACGTAGGGTACGTGATGAGAATTTACGACTCGAAATCCAACAAGTGGGTAAGCGATCGCGGATGGATGTATCGCTCATGTATATAGAAGATATCGCGAACCCTGAATTAGTTAATACGGTGAGGCGTGAAATTGAAAAAATTGATGTTGATGGCATGTCGATGTCAGACAAAACGTTAGAAGAATATCTTTTACAACAAGGCCAAACCCCCTTTCCGCTCGTACGCTACACAGAAAGACCTGATGTGGCTTCAGCTCATTTATTTGAAGGACACGTCCTTGTGATGGTTGACACGTCACCGAGTATTATGATTACACCGACGACGTTGTTTCATCATGTCCAACATGCTGAAGAATACCGCCAAGTTCCAATGGTTGGTACGTTTGTCAGGTGGATTAGGTTTTTAGGAATTTTTGCTTCATTATTTCTTTTACCGCTATGGTTATTATTTGTATTAGAACCGCATAGACTTCCGGAACATTTAGGGTATATTGGCCCCTCAGAAGAAGGAAATGTTCCGATCGTCATTCAAGCATTATTAGCTGATCTCGGATTAGAGTTTTTGAGGATCGCTGCGATTCATACACCGACTGCTGTTTCGACAGCACTTGGTTTAATTGCCGCAGTCTTAATTGGTGAGATCGCCATTAATGTTGGATTATTCACACCAGAAATTATTTTATATGTCGCGGTTGCAGCTATCGGTAGTTATGCAACACCGAGTTATGAGTTGTCTGTCGCAAATAAAATAGCGCGTATTTTACTCGTTATTTTAACAGCAATGTTTGGCGTTATCGGGCTTGTTTTAGGTGGAACGTTATATGTATTAATTTTAGCAAGGACGTATTCACTGAACACACCATACTTATGGCCGTTTATTCCATTTAACGCAAGTGGCATGTATCATATACTATTTCGCGTTTCTGTCCCATTAGAACAACAACGACCAAGTATTGTCCATCCACAAGATGATAATCGTAGACAATCGTCAGAAACTTGAGCCAATATAGTCATTGTATTGGTTCAAGTTGTGTTTTTTAGACTAAGAAAATAATTGATTGCTGGCTTTCTATATGATAAGTTATTTGTATTGTAAAGAGAGAAACGGACGGGTGAACGACATGAGTCAAAATAGATTTAATATCTCAGAAGAACAATTAACTCAATTAGCTGAGCGGTATGATACGCCTTTATTCGTTTACGATGTAGACCAAATACGGCAAAATGCTCGAGCGTTTGTTGAAACGTTTAAACAATATGATTTAGATTTTCAGGTGGCTTATGCGAGTAAAGCATTTTCATCTATTGCCATGTTACAGGTTGCTAAACAGGAAGACATGAGTTTAGACGTGGTGTCGGAAGGCGAATTACATACAGCGATTGAAGCGGGTTATCCGATGCAGAGAGTCCATGTTCATGGTAATAACAAAAGTCGTACGGTATTAGAAATGGCGGTTGAGAATCAAGTCGGTTGTATCGTAATCGATAACTTTTTTGAAATGGCTTTATTAGAAGACGTTTTACAAGAAAAAGGACAGACGATTGATGCTTTAATCCGTATTACACCAGGTATTGAAGCGCACACGCATGACTATATTTTAACGGGACAGGAAGACTCTAAGTTCGGTTTTGATTTATTAAGTGGTCAGGCGGAACAAGCACTGAATCATTTAATGAATCATGAATCGATTCATTTACAAGGGGTTCATAGCCATATTGGCTCGCAAATCTTTGAGACGACTGGGTTTGAGATGGCCGTTGAAAAAGTGTTTGACGCATTAAAGTTGTGGTATGACCGTTATCAATTTGAAGCACGAGTTGTTAATTTAGGTGGTGGATTTGGCATTCAATACACGAAAGATGACGATCCGCTTCCACTATCACAATATGTGCATACATTAGTGTCAGCTGTGAAGTCGTCAGCAAGCAACCATGAATTAAAGATTCCAGAAATTTGGATTGAACCAGGGCGGTCGATCGTAGGTGAAGCGGCTGTGACGATTTATGAAGTTGGGGCGATTAAAGAGATCCCTAACGTCCGTAAATATGTGTCGGTCAATGGTGGTATGACAGATAACATTCGTCCAGCACTATATGACGCTGAATATGAAGCGACCATATTAAATAAATCGGACCAACCAATCGAAGAAACCGTTGCGATTGCTGGTCAAAGTTGTGAAACAGGCGATATGTTGATTTGGGATTTAGATGTTCCGACAATCGAAACAGGTGATCTATTAGTCGTGTATTCGACGGGTGCTTATGGTTATGCAATGGCGAGCCATTATAATCGATTTCCCAAAGCAGCCGTTGTATTCGTTGAAAACGGAAACGATCAATTAGTGATAAAACGAGAAACTGTTCAAGATTTGACACGTTTCGACATGTCGTATGAGTAAAATAGAAAGTAGGGAATGGAAGATGACACAAGGACAAATTTTATTCGAGAATGGCGAACAAATTACATTTGAATTATACCCAGAGGCTGCACCGAACACAGTAGATAATTTTGTTAAATTAGCCAATGATGGGTTTTATGATGGATTAACGTTTCACCGAGTAATACCGGGGTTTGTGATCCAAGGTGGATGCCCGATCGGTAATGGAACTGGTGGACCAGGCTATACCATTAAATGTGAGACAGATGGCAACCCGCATCAACATGAACACGGCAGTTTATCAATGGCTCATGCTGGAAAAGATACAGGGGGAAGTCAATTTTTTATTTGTTTAGATCAACAACCACATCTTGACGGACGCCATACCGTATTTGGTAAAGTAACAGAAGGCATCGACATTGTCGATCGTGTAAGGGTTGGAGATGTCATGCAAACCATTACAATTGATTCCTAATCAACATCACGTTATACTGTTTTTTGGTGTGATTTGACCCAATCACATGAGATCGAAAACAGTCATAAGGATAAATGATTTTGAATCCTGTGATGCTGTTATTAAAGAGGGGTTTTTATGTTAATTAAATATAAAAAGAGCTTTGAAAAGATTGCTATGGGATTGTTGTCATTTATGCCTGAAGAAAAGGAAGTAAAGAAACTTCAAACGACCATTAAGGAATATGAGTCGAATGATGATTGGCAACTATTTCTATGGAAAGAAGAAGATATTTTAGGCGCTCTCGGTGTGCGTTTTGACCAAGAACGAATAGTTATTCAGCATATTAGTGTGACACCATCTCATCGTCATCAAGGTATCGGTAAACAGATGATCAAAGCTTTAGAAGACCAATACGGAGAACGTTATCACATTTGTGGCAATGAACAAACTGAACCATTTTATCAACAATGCCACGCATAATAAGAAAGGTTCCAACTTGATTATTGAATAAGTTGGAACCTTTTTATGTTACCCATAATATCGTGTTTAACATATTCCTTTTCGGTCGAAGTTTTGGTACGATGATGATAGGAAATAAAGTGTATCGAAAAGAGTGATTCAATGTCGGAATCCGTTTATAAAGTGAAAATTGAACCGTTTGAAGGTCCTTTAGATTTGTTATTACATCTTATTAACCAATATGAGATAGATATTTATGATGTTCCATTAAAGGAAATAGCCGATCAGTACTTAGATTACATACATACAATGCAATATTTGCAGCTCGATATAGCAAGTGAATATCTTGTCATGGCAGCAACCTTGCTCGAAATCAAAAGTCAAATGCTATTACCGAAACAAGAATTAGATGTTGAAGATGAATATGAAGAAGACCCACAAGAAGAACTAATTCAACGATTAGTTGAATATAAAAAGTATAAAGAAGCGTCACATATGTTACAGGAAAAAGAACAGGCATCTAACCAAGTATTCACCCGCCCGCCGATGGATATGACACCTTATCAATCGGAGTATGAAGTTAAGCGGAGTGACGTGTTATCGGTAACGGATTTAACTGAAGCTTTTCAAAAAGTGCTTAGACGAAAGCAACTTATGGCACCGATGGAGACGACCATTCAACGACAAGAAATATCCATCGAAGAACGGATGGATGACGTGGTAAAACGATTAGAACGAATGCAAGGTCAGACCTCATTTGACACATTATTTCCTTATCAAGAGAAGTTTGAAGTCGTGACAACTTTTTTAGCGTTACTGGAACTTATGAAGAGTTTTACCATCATGTGTTTTCAAACAGAGAACTTCTCTGATATTACAGTCTCACTAACGGAGGGGCATTATGGAACTAACTGACTATAAAGGTGTCTTAGAAGGCTTATTATTCGCATCAGGTGATGAAGGTATTGACCTATCACAAATTAAAAACGTGCTATCTGTGACGGATGAAACAGCGCAGTTGATATTGGATGAATTAAAATATGATTATGAACATAGTCAACGTGGGTTATCTATACTCGAAAGACAAGGCGTGTTTTATTTAACGACTAAATCGGAACATGCCTTATATTTCGAGAAAATGCAAGAATCAACATCACAATCAAAATTGTCACAAGCGTCGCTAGAAACGTTAGCTATTATCGCTTACCAACAGCCGATCACGCGCGTTGAAATTGAAGATATTCGAGGGGTGAAAAGTGACGGACCGATCCAAACATTGGTGTCTCGTTTATTGATTGAAGAATGTGGCCGAAGGGATACGAGCGGTCGACCGATATTATTCCAAACGACGAAAGATTTTTTAACGTTTTTCGGTCTGACATCTTTAGAAGAGTTGCCGCCATTACCTGATGGTCATTTAGATGATGCCGTGCAAGAAGCTGATTTGTTTTTTAATGAAATGGAAATACAATAATCTTAAAGCTCAATTCATTTAGAGGGGGTACATTGGTGCCAATGAGCACACACTTATTCTCACAAGCAGAAGATATTCATCATTATTTAATGGAGATTGAAGATGAGTTAACACAATTTTTAAATCACAAAAGCGTCACATCAATTACAACGAGTGATCCATCGTTAAACACAACTTATATTGAGGCTGTCGTTAAACAATTGCGGTTCCTTGAAGTGTATTGTATGGAAGGGAAACAAGCACTTAATCGATTAATGGCAACTGACCAATTACAGGGGGACGTGTTAGAAAAAGTGCTTCGAGGCATTTATCACAAATGTGTCAATGAGTTTTTCTCGCCGAAAGATGACTTATGGTACGAAGACAGTCGAGCAGCTTATCGGGGTAAATGTGCGATTGAATTTCAAGGTGAACCTGGTGAAGCGATCACCTATCTAACAAGAGTTGTCGAACCAGTATTCCAAGATTTACGAGAACAATTAGATTATATGGAAGCTGTTTAAAGTTTACAGAACCGTTTTTTAAACCCGAACACCTTATTAAGGTCGTTCGGGTTTTGTCATGTTTAATCTCCTTATCATATTCTTTTGTGACAGGCCATAACATAGTCTTGTAATGGAATTTGAGTAACTGTAAGGAGATGGACCATGAATCGAGCTGTGTTTGTTATTATTGTGTGTTTAGTGTTAAGTAGCATGACAATGCCCATTCATGCAACCCCTGTTGTGTCAGCTCAAAGTGCAATAGTCATGGATATGGAAACAGGTGAAGTTCTTTATGAAAAAAACGGCTATCAGTCTAAACCAATTGCAAGTATTACTAAAATCATGACAGCTATTGTAGCCATCGAGCACGGAGAGTTGGATGCATCAGTTTCAATATCTACTAATGCCGCTAATACGCACGGTTCATCTATTTATGCTGATGCAGGTGATCACTATCCGTTAAAAGATTTGTTGTACGGTTTGATGTTACGTTCAGGTAACGATGCGGCCGTTGCGATTGCTGAACATATTGCGGGAAGTGAAAAAGGTTTTGTTTGGCTAATGAACGAAAAAGCGGAATGGTTAGGGATGAACGACAGTCAATTTCAAAACCCGCACGGACTAGATGAAGAACATCATTATGCGAGTGCACATGATATGGCAATACTGACGCAATATGCGATGACGAGTAATTCAGTTTTTCGGGACATTTTCGGAACTAAACAATATCTTTCTAGTCAAGAAGATTATCCATGGCATAATAAGAATAAATTGTTAATGACATATGACGATGTCTGCACAGGGGGTAAGACAGGATATACAAGTACAGCCGGGCGAACGTTAGTCACGACAGCTGAAGAAGATGGTAAAGAATTAGTCGTTGTAACCATTGATGCGAAGCAGGATTGGCAAGATCACCGTCAGCTTTACCAACATGGTTTTAACCAAATAGTAGACAGGCCTGAAATACCTATTTCATTTATATCTGCTTCAGTAGATGAAACACCGTCATATTGGTCAACAGTGTCACGTCTCTTTCATGTCTTACAAGGTGGTACGTGATGGTTAATTTGATTTGGGTTGGGCTAGCAGTAATCGGCATTGTTTATGCGATGACCCATGGGACAGTCGATCAAGTAAACGAAGTTATTTTTGAAAGTGCTGATGATGCGGTTGGATTAACCATTAGCTTGATGAGTGTGCTAGTGTTTTGGCTAGGTATAATGCGAATAGCAGAAGAATCTGGTTTATTAAATAAACTAAGCGAACTATTTAAACCCTTATTTAAGCGGTTGTTTCCAGAAATACCGAGTGATCATCCAGCTATGGGTTATATCTTATCGAATGTATCAGCGAACTTGTTCGGTTTAGGTAATGCTGCCACACCATTAGGCATCAAAGCCATGCATGAAATGAAACAGCTTAATCACGGGAGTGAAGAAGCTTCAAGATCAATGATTACGTTTTTAGCGATTAATACGTCGAGTGTGACCTTAGTACCGACGACTATGATTGCGATACGAATGCGCTACGATTCGATAGGACCGACTGACATTGTGTTGACGACGATTCTTGCCACACTCGTGTCATCTGTTGGCGCTATTTTAGTCGATCGTTATTTTTATTATCGGCGTAAGAGGAGAAATGGATTATGATTATGCAATTCAGTAGTTATATTATCCCGATCATCGTGTTGCTTGTCTTAGTTTATGGCACTTATCAAAAAGTACCAACTTACGAAACATTTGTCGAAGGGGGTAAAGAAGGGGTGAGAATGGCCATTTCTTTACTTCCTTTTTTATTAGGTATGATCGTTTCGATTAGTATTTTTCGAGCATCAGGTGCGTTAGATGCGTTCGTTGGTATAATCACACCTGCTCTTACATTTTTCCATATCCCACCAGAAATTGTCCCGCAAGCATTAACGAGGCCGATCTCAGGGACAGCATCGTTAAGTATGGCAACCGACATTATTCAAACTGAGGGTCCTGATTCATTTATTGGACGTTTAGCTTCGACAATGCAAGGAAGTACAGATACTACCTTATATGTTTTAACGGTATATTTTGGAGCGGTCGGAATTAAAAAAATGGGGGACGCGTTAAAAGTTGGACTTATAGCAGATGTGATTGGTATAATAGCATCGTTAACCGTATGTTACTTAATATTTGGGTCATAATGCAAGTAGTTAAGCGTTAACCGTAGTGTTAGCGCTTTTGTTATGCCATAATATAATTAATGAAATTAAAAGGGTGTTTAATATGAGTGGACAAAAAGAACGATTACAAAAGGTTATAGCTAATAGTGGGGTCACATCAAGACGTAAAGCAGAAGCAATGATTGAAGCTGGAAGAGTGAAGGTGAACAATCAAGTCGTAACGGAATTAGGAACAAAAGTAAGTAAGCAAGACAGTGTCGCCGTTGATGATGTTGTAATAGAAAAAGAACAACCAGTCTATTACGTCATCAACAAACCACGCCAAACGTTATCGTCAGTAGAAGATGATAAAGGTCGTCAAGTCGTGACAGATTTATTATCAGCTGACATTGAACAACGATTGTATCCCGTTGGCCGATTAGACTACGACACAACGGGGGTTTTATTGCTTACGAATGACGGTGAGTTAACGAATAAACTGATCCATCCGAAATATGGTGTCGATAAAGTCTATGTCGCTAAAGTGAAAGGGATTATGGACAAAAACGACGTCACGCAGTTAAAAAAAGGTGTGACGAATGATGGTGAGCGATTAAAAGCGGTTAAAGCACGCTTGGTCGAAGTTGATAAACGAAAAGGATCGTCGAAAGTCGAACTCGTTTTACACCAAGGTAAGAACCGCCAAGTTAAGCGAATGTTTGAGTCATTAGGTTATCAAGTGGAGAAATTAAGACGTGAGCGTTTTGGTTCACTAACATTAGGTAAGTTACAACCAGGTGAATACCGAGAACTAACCCCTCATGAAGTGAAACAATTGGCTGATTTGACGCAACAAAATGTTAAATAATGTTCAAACATGACATCGAGACGTTAATTTTAACCATGATACAATGGCAGTATTGGAGGGTTATCGGTGCATAAAAAGAAAAAACGACTTATTTATAGAAGTATAGTTTTAGCAATATTAACAGGAACACTAGTTTTTGTCTTAATTGTTAATTTTAATTCGCAACGCCCTGAACTAGAAGAAGGCGAAACTGCGCCGAATTTTAAATTAGACCGTCTTGACCAACCTGGTGAAACAATTGAATTAAACGATTTACGAGGACAAGGCGTTATGATCAACTTTTGGGCAACGTATTGTGAACCGTGCAAAAAAGAAATGCCTTATATGGATCAATTGTATCAAGAATACAAAGATAAAGGGATAGAAATCGTCGCTGTGAGTGTTGACCGAAATGAATCGGTTATTAACAACTTTTATAACAGCTTAGATTTATCTTTTCCGAGTACGATAGACCGTCAAGAAACGGTGATGGAAGTGTATGAAGTCGTTAATTTACCAGCGTCGTTTTTTGTGAGACCAGATGGAACGATTGAACGAATTGTTCGCGGTCCGGTAACATTAGAAGACTTAGAAAGTTATTTTCAAGAAATATTACCTCAGTAAGGTTGAAAGCGCGAGGGGTTTAAATGGCTAATCAAACAATTCGATGCGAATGTGGACACGAAAATAAAGAAGGAACTGTACTATGTGAAGCCTGCGGGAAACCCATTGAAGGTAATCAGCATATAGACGGTAACGACGAGAAACAAGTTTTAGAAATGCGCTATGAAGGTAGTGCACGTCGTTCTAAAACGTATAAACGAACATTAGTTGATAAAATTTGGGGATTTTTCTCTTCTGTTAAAGTGGGCGTGTGGCTTATTGCCATTACGCTGATTTTTTCAGCATTAGGAACGATTTACCCGCAAGAGGCTTTTATGAATTCGCCATTACCACCTTCTGTTTTTTATGAACAAGAGTATGGCATTACAGGACAGATTTTTTATCAACTTGGATTTCATAATATGTATGGATCATGGTGGTATATCACATTAGTCGCCTTAATAGGTATATCGATTATTATTGCTAGTATTGACCGTTATATTCCGCTTCGACGGGCACTCAAAAACCAAAACACGAAACGTCATGAAGTATTTGTCAGACGTCAACGCTTAGTGAGCCTTAATAATGAATTAACAGATGACGATGTTGCAACCCTTAAGCAAAATCTTAAGAAACAACGCTATAACGTGTCAGAAGAAGATGGCCACATCATGGCTGAGAAAAATCGCTTCTCCAGGTGGGGAGCGTACGTTAATCACATCGGTCTTATCATCATATTAATTGCATCTATTTTCCGTATGTTTGATGTGATGCATGTCGACGATTATGTATGGGTGCGAGAAGGTGAGACAACGGCGATATCAGGGACAAACCAAGAATATTATGTGCGTAATAATGAATTTATTTATGAAGTATACGATCCAGAAACAGAAGAACGGTTTAAGCGTGCATTAGAAGACGTTGAAAATCCAGTGCCTAAAAACTTTCAAACGAATGTGACGGTGTTTGAAGTAACAAATGATCCAGTCCTAGGGCAAGAACCTGAGTTAGAACAAGTGACCCAGGGAGAAATTCGGTTAAATCAACCGGTAACATTTAATGGTTACTCACTTTATCAAGCAGGCTCGCAAATTGAAACTGAATACAATGCCATCTCGTTTAACTTGCAGCAAAATGGTGAGTCATTAGGGCAATTCACCTTTGATACTGACGAAGCACCAACAGAGTTTAACTTAGATGAAAGTGATACGACAATCACCGTTGATCGTTGGTTCCCAGAACTTGAGTTTACCGATGAAGGGCCATCGTCATTTTCAAAGTTTCCGAGAAATCCTGGGATTATCTTTTCTATCAATCATCCCAATCTTGACCAGGCTGAGCGCTATTTTTATTTACAAGAAGAAGTAATAGCGTTAAGTGAAGACAATCAACTCTCACTCAACGTTACGAATATTGAAAAGCGATCGGCTTCAGGTTTGACAGTGAAAAAAGATAACACCTTACCACTGTTTGGTTTAGGTGCTGGTATATTTATGATTGGTGTACTTCAAGGATTGTATTGGTATCACCGTCGTATATGGATACATCCGAATGATGGCGTTTATCACATTGGTGTCCATACGAATAAAAACTGGTACGGGATGAACCAAGAACTCGAAAAAATTACAAAGGGCACGAATGTCAATACGTTTGAAGACCAGCAAGAAATGACGTAAGACATCGTACACCTTAGGAGGATTTTTCATGGATTTTTATGAATTAAGTAGTTTGTTTTTGAATATGACATTCTTTCTTTACTTAATTGCGACGGCTTTCTTCGGACTAACCCTTGGTAAAAACCGTGATGACCATCGTGGTTCTAAAATTACGAAATGGGCGATGGCGTTTACCATCATTGGTTTTACGTCTCAACTAACATCATTTATTTTCCGTTGGTTGGAAGCTGGCCATATCCCAGTTAGTAACATGTTCGAATATATTTATTTCTTCGGCATGATGCTAATTGGTGCGTTTGTTGCGATTTATTTCTTATATGGTATCCCAGCTTTAGGGCTTATTGCGTTACCTGTGTCGTTAGTTGTCATAGGGTATGGTAGTATGTTCCCGCAAGAGGTATCACCATTAGTCCCATCGTTACAGTCGAATTGGTTATACATTCATGTGACGACAGTAGCCACGGCACAAGCGATTTTATCGATCAGTTTTATTGCAGGTTTATTATTTTTAATTAAGCGTGTTGATCAATCGACTAAGAGTAAAGAGACCTTATTTCTCGAGTTAATTATGTTTGGTGTGATGTCAACACTTGCTTATATTATATTATCGACGAGTTTCGGGGCGATGGATTATGAAGCGGTATTCAATAAACAAGTGGACGGTCAGACAGTGGAAGTCGACTACCAAATGCCAGCTTTATTCCAACCGAGTGATTCTGAATTAATAACAGATAATCGTTTCAATTCGGGAATCGAAGCACCAGGCTGGATGCAAGGTGTCGATGCAGGCATTAAACTAAACACATTAACATTGTCTCTAGCTTTAGGTGGTCTAATGTACGGCTTATTTAGACTTCTATTAAAAGGTCGCCGTATATCCGCTTTATTACAAGATAAATTTGATAAAATTAAACCAGATGTTGTCGATGATATTATGTACCGAGCGATTGCGATTGGTTTTCCGCTTTTCACATTAGGAGGACTAATCTTCGCAGCGATTTGGGCGCAGGAAGCATGGGGCCGCTTCTGGGGTTGGGACCCGAAAGAAGTTTGGGCGCTCGTGACATGGCTATTTTACGCTGTGTTCTTGCACCTACGACTGACTCGTGGTTGGCATGGTAAAAAGTCTGCTTGGTTAGCGGTCATAGGGTTTGCGATTATTATGTTTAACCTTATCATCATTAACCTCGTAATCTCAGGCTTACACTCGTATGCTTAATCATCGATCACAAAGGAGATGTTTAATATGTCAGAAGAAGCGAATATTTTAGTAGTGGACGATGAAGAACGCATCCGTCGTCTGTTGAAGTTATATCTTGACCGCGAAGGGTATCAAATTGACGAAGCAGTTGATGGTGATGAAGCATTAGATAAAGCATTAGCGACGGATTATGATGTCATTTTGCTTGATTTAATGCTACCTGGAAAAGATGGCGTCGATGTTTGTGCACAATTAAGAGAACAGAAAGCAACACCAGTCATTATGCTAACCGCTAAAGGTGAAGAATCTAATCGTGTACACGGTTTCGAGGTTGGCGCGGACGATTATATTGTTAAACCGTTCAGCCCTCGCGAAGTTGTGTTACGTGTGAAAGCCTTATTAAGACGAGCATCAGCAACGAAGTATCTCGAAACAAAACCAGATACACAGAACGTGCTCGTGTTTCCGCATCTCACGATCGATAAAGATGCTCACAGAGTATTAGCAGACAATATTGAAGTTAGTTTAACACCGAAAGAGTATGAGTTACTTCTCTACTTAGCAAACGCACCAGATAAAGTGTTTGACCGTGAAGAGTTGCTAAAAGAAGTGTGGGAATACGAATTTTTCGGCGATTTAAGAACAGTCGATACTCATGTGAAACGTCTGCGTGAGAAATTAAATAAAGTGTCTGAAGATGCGGCGAAAATGATCGTCACCGTTTGGGGCGTCGGCTATAAGTTTGAGGTTATGGAAACGTAATGTTCTGGAAAAGTGTTGTTTTTAAGCTATGGATAACCATCATTCTACTTGTGGCATTTGTCTTGATGATCTTAACGGTCTTACTATTAGAGTTTTTTGAGAACTTCTATATAGAAGACGCTGAAATGAATCTCTTAAATCAAGCGGAGAGCGTCCAATCATTAGTCGAGAGTTATCAGGAAGAAGATGTAGGGATTGATACGGTGAATCAATTGATGGATTCATCAACGCGTGTGACTATATTTTTCGATGAACATGATTATTGGCAAAACGAACCGACTCAAGGCCAAGAGCTAGCGATTGAACCGAGTTGGTTTATCGCTCAATCCGATATAAATCAATCATTGTCTCAAGATGAACAAATTCGTGAAATCACGACTTTGCCGAACTCTGAAGAAGATATTATTATTGTTGGTGTGCCAACGCATGATGAAGAAGGCGCGATTTATGTTTATCAATCGTTAAACGTTGTTGAAGAAACAACTGATCAAACGACTGATATTATTTTATTATCCGCAACGATTGCGATTGTTTTAACAACAATATTCGCCTTTTTCTTATCAACGCGTATCACAGCGCCACTGATTAGAATGCGTAAAGCAGCTTCAGAATTAGCGAAGGGTGAATTCCATACGAAAGTTCCCGTACTGACGTATGATGAGGTCGGTGAATTGGCCAATTCATTTAATTTGATGCGTCGTCAACTAAATTACCATATTACAGCTTTAAACCAGGAAAAATCTCAATTATCAAGTATTCTTAAATCGATGGCTGATGGAGTCATTACTGTTAATAAACAATTTGACGTATTAATTATTAATCCACCAGCGGAACAGTTTTTGGAACAATTGAAATACGAAAATGATTTATCAAATGATCACCTACCACATCTTGTGACTGATCATTTTAATCATGTATTGAATAGTGAACAAGAACAATCTACTGAGTTAACGGTCCAAGGACGTTCGTATGTTTTAGTGATGACGCCACTTTATGATGATGCTGTCGTTGTCGGTGTTGTCGCGATTATTCGGGACATGACGGAAGAACGACAACTCGATAAACTGCGTAAAGATTTCTTAGCGAATGTGTCGCATGAATTAAGAACGCCTATTTCGATGATGCAAGGTTATTCTGAAGCGATTGTTGATGATGTGGCTGAATCGAAAGAGGAAAAACAAGAATTGGCACAAATCATTTATGATGAGTCTTTACGAATGAATCGACTCGTCAATGAGTTGCTAGATTTAGCACGGATGGAAGCGGGTCATATTCAGTTAAATCGTGAATGGATTGAGATTAAACCATTTGTCAATCGAATTATGAATAAATTTATGACATTGGCTGATGATCAACAGATTCAATTTGAGGCTAATATCGATCTAGATCATGAAACAGCACCATTTGACCCAGACCGAATTGAACAAGTACTTACAAACCTTATTGATAATGCGTTTAGGCACACGGCTGAAGAAGGTATGATTACCGTTTCGGTTTGGGAACAAGAGCGTGAAATGGTTGTAGAAGTTGTAGATGATGGTATTGGTATTGCTGAAGAAGATTTACCGTTCGTATTTGAGCGATTTTATAAGAGTGATAAAGCTCGGACGAGACATCAATCGAAAAAAGGAACAGGTCTTGGTTTATCTATCGCGAAACATATTGTCGAATCACACGGCGGTACTATTATCGCGCGTAGTAAATACCAAGAAGGAACAGCCTTTAGTTTTACACTTCCACTTACAATGGATGAATCATATAAATAATAAAAACGGACCCACAATGAATCATATTGTGGGTCCGTTTGATTAGTATAGTTTATTTAGTTATCATTTTGATAACGATCTAAACAATCGACGATGAGTTGTCTTGCAGCTTCGACACCTTCATACTCACCAATTTTCGTTTCTTTTCCTTGTAAGTCTTTATACGTTTCAAAGAAATGCGCAATCTCGTCCAATTTAGCTTGTGGTAAATCATCTAACGTATTAACATCTTTAAAACGAGGATCTTCTGTTGGAACGGCAATCAGTTTTTCATCCTCATCGCCATCATCAATCATATTTAAGAAACCGAGTACTTTAGATTCGATGACACACCCTGGAAATGTAGGGTTTGTTGTGATAACAAGAGCGTCTAACGGGTCTCCATCTAATGCTAATGTTTCATCGATATAACCGTACTCTGCAGGATAGAATTGTGAAGAGAATAACACACGGTCTAGTTTAAAAACCCCTTTTTCTTTATCGTACTCATACTTGTTTTGACTTCCTGTCGGGATTTCGACAAAGACGTCAATAATTTTATTGTTTGCCACAATATTGCCTCCTTATGTTCAAGTTCATTGATTATTATACCAATCTTTGAATGGTAAGAAAAGAAAGATTGACAAAGGTTTCTTGCAAATTCATGAACTAGATGAGAAAGGTTGGTCAGATTCTTTTATTGATTCAGTCGGACAACCTTCTATCGCATCTTCAAAGTCGTCTATTAAATCATCAGGGATAGGTGTGCTTCCTTCATTGTTATCTAATTTATAATAAGCGATACCTTCTATATCATAATCAAACAGCTCAGGCGCACTTGTTCCACAGGCACCACAAGCAATGCATGTATCGGGGTCAACTTTTGTAAATTTGGGCATATTATTCGTTCCTCCGTTGTCTAGACATGCTATAATAAATAATGTCTATGTTTATTTTATCGGCATGAATAATGTGTTGCAAATGATAGTCGCTAGTAACGATAAAGGGGTAAGACACATGACGTTTGAAGAATGGTTGTTGTTAAAGCTTAAACACATTGAAGGGGAAAGAACCCCAAGATCGGTCTATCATATTTTGCGTGGCAAAAAATCAGCGCAAACATTTCAAGATAGTCAGTTATTTTCGTTATCACCTTATATGAATGTGTTACCTAAGTTAAAGCTTACGACATTCGACGAAGCAATTGATACTTTGTGCAACACGGGCTATATCGATCGTCAAAGCTCACTCGTTTTATTGACTGACAAAGGCCGTGACTTTTGTCATCAACTTCAAGAACCGTTTGTTTTGAATGGAACGCGATATGGTGTTTTGACACATCCGTTTGTGTCTAAATTACATTTATTAGTCCAATCCGTTTCGAATTTAGCGCACAATCATTCGCAATTTATTCCTATTGTAAATGATGAAGATAGTCAAAAAGAGGTTAAATTGTTATTTCATCAAAAGCATTTATTACAAGACCAAGGTGAGTCTTTGTTTCGTGAGTTAGAACAATTATGTTTATCATTACCGAGCTATCAAGCAGACCTCGTGTTACAAACATTTTCAGGTTATGATCAAATAGGCTTAAGTTATCAACAATTAGCTGAACGTCAACATAAAGACGCAGTCATGATTGAATTATATATGATGTCTGCATTTCATCAATGGATGGACGTGATCGAAAATGAACCAGGTCAATTCCCGATATGTCACCGATTAATGCCGGCAGTTGAGAATGTTCATTTAACTCAATCAGCTGTTAAGACACGACAGTTATATAATAAAGGTCTCACAATGGATGCGATTATAAATCATCGACAATTAAAACGAAGCACGATTGAAGACCATATTGTCGAAATAGCCATGAAGGATACGACGTTTTCTATTCGTCCATTCATCACATATGATCAAGAACAAACGATTCGTAACGTCTTACAAAATGAAACGTCGATGCGATTAAAACGTATTAAAGATCAATTAACTGATGAGATCACATACTTTCATATTCGTTTGGTGCTAGCAAAAGTCGGTCAAAAGGAGGAGGCGAACATACATGGCTGATGTTAACCTTGATAAGGCTTTAAAGCATTATTTCGGATTTGATTCCTTTCGTATTGGGCAAGAGGAAATTATTGAATCCATAATGGACGGTGAACACACACTTGCAACCCTGCCAACTGGTAGTGGCAAGTCCGTTACATACCAATTACCTGCTTTTGTAACAGAGGGTTTAACGATAGTTGTCTCTCCTTTAATATCATTAATGATTGATCAAGTGAAATGGTTGAAAGCGAAAGGTATTAAACGTGTTGCGTCTTTAACAAGTATGCATACAATAGAGCAAAAAAACAAAATCTTAACTCGTTTATCGCAGTATAAGCTACTCTATTGCTCGCCAGAAATGTTACAGCAGGACCATGTGATGAGTTGTTTAAAACAACAACAAGTGTCGTACTTCGTTATTGATGAGGCGCACTGCTTATCACAATGGGGACATGAATTCAGAACTGACTATTTAAAATTAAATCACGTGTTTCATGCATTAAATGAGCCAACGATATTAGCATTAAGTGCAACAGCAACCGATGCTGTTCAACGGGATATTATTGACCATTTTAATACGTCGTTTCAAGCGTACATATATCCGATTGATCGTCCGAATATTATCTTATCATCCGTTCAAGTCGAAACAATGGATGAAAAGCACGATGAACTGAGAACTATTTTGGCTAAACGACAAGTACCAACGATGATATATTTTTCTAGCAGACAAAAGAGCGAAGACGTTTGCCATATGTTACAACAACAGTTCCCAGACCGGTCGATTGCTTATTATCACGGAGGTATGACGTCAGAGGAACGGCTGTTAATTCAGCAACAATTTATGTATGATCAGCTTGATATTATTTGTTGTACAAGCGCATTTGGAATGGGCGTTGATAAGGCAAATATCCGATTAGTCATTCATTATCATATGCCATCTGATATAGAGTCATTTATTCAAGAAATAGGTCGAGCTGGCCGAGACGGAGAGACGAGCTTATCGTGCTTATTATATCAGAGAGGTGATGAATCGTTGCCGTTTCAACTCATTGGTCAGGAATTACCTGATGATGATATGATCGCTCGGTTTCTAGCAGATGACCCAACAATCGATGATCACTTAACAGAAACGCAACATCGATTTTTAAATAAACAAATAGAAGAAAAACGTGACGAGAAACAAATGGCTGATCGGATTCGTCAAACACGTGATCAACGATTGGTCAAGAAAAGACAAAGCGTCATGGCTGTTTTGCAATGGGTTCATACAGAGGCATGTCGGAGAGAATCGTTGTACAACATGTTTCAGACAAATATTCAAGAACCAACGGAAGCTTGTTGTGATCATTGTGATTTTACATTTGACACGTGGAAACCCCGCCACCAGACAGATGTGCCAATCGAAACAGCATGGCAGCGTCGTTTGAACGCGTTATTTAATAGAGGGTGAAGTTGTATATGGCAAGAAAACGAACGCAGGCAGATATTATAAGTCAACTATCTAACCGAGAGTTGTTGTGGAATGTTTACTTATCACAAACGTTGTTTCTCATTATCTCGTTTATCATTGGGTTCTTCTTATTTGATAGCTGGTCGACATTTTGGTCATTGTGGACGTTTGATCATCATGAATTAATTTATTATGGTCTTATACCTGGTGTTATAATAGTCATCGTTGATATAATTATGATTCGCTATCTACCAGCGCGATTATATGACGATGGAGGTATTAATCGACGACTATTCACATCAATTTCAATACCACACATTATTGTATTAACAGCTTTTGTAGCGTTATCAGAAGAAATACTATTCCGTGGTGTGATTCAAACACATTTCGGTTTTTGGATAGCCAGTATTTTATTTGCCATCGTTCATATTCGGTATTTGACGAAATGGGTGTTGTTAATCTCGGTTTTGTTATTGTCGTTCGTGATTGGGTATATATACCATATAACGGATAATTTATGGACGACCGTAGCAGCTCATTTTGTCATTGATCTGTTGTTAGGGTTGTATTATTGGAAGAAAATGAGGTGAGGACGATGACGTTAGACAATCAAAATCATGAGGATAAATCAACAATCGACGTTATGGAGTTACCTCCAAGACATACTGTTCACACGACAAAGCGTACACGGAAGGGTTCAGAAGAAAATCTTGAAGACTCTACTGTTATCACGAATAAAAATGATGATACAGAGCCTTCGCTATTTTACTATAAGTTATCCATTCATATCGTGTTAGTTTTATTTATAATATTGAGCTTAGGTATTCCTATTTATTATTATTTCATGCTAAACCCGTAAGTTGTTTGGATGAATTTAATAATTACCGTTTTTTATTTGTTTGACTTCCTTTAAAATATAATATGTGTTATGAATTTAGCGTTGTGATACAGGCAATTTTTGCTCACAGCGATACATATAATAAGAGAAGAAAGAAGTTGGGGGTGTTGACGTGAGGCTTGAACGAATTAGCGTTAACCAATTTAAAATATTTTTAACCTACGATGATTTAAATGATCGAGGCTACTCAAAGCAGGACTTGTGGAATAATTTGCCGCGAGCGAATCAATTGTTTCAAGATATGTTGCATGAAGCTTCAGAAGAATTAGATATGGATTTGGACGGTCGCCTTGTGGTACGTGTCCATATGTTACAAGCGCAAGGAATGATTATCGTCGTCACTCAAAATGAAGGTGAAGTCGTTGAAGGCGATGATTATATTGAACTTAAAGTGACGATGGATGAAAATGAAGAACTTATGTTTTCATTCGAAACATTTGAATCAGTTATTCAAGTGTCAAACATATTAATTAAGTACAATGATTACCAATCAGCTGTTTATCATTATGATAACCAATATTTCGTGAAGATAGAAGATGAAGGGGCATCATTAGTGCAACGTGATAATATCATTTCGATTATGTCAGAATACGGTTCACCGAGTACGATGACGTCGCATGTTCTATTAGAGTACGGTAACCAAATTGCTTTAGAAAATGGCATACAAACGATTCATCATTATTTTAATTAAATTTGAGGTGACCGCATGAAAGTAGCAGTTTTGTATGGTGGAACATCAAAAGAGCGTGATGTTTCATTATCAACAGGTAAAGGCATGATTCAAGCATTAGAACAACTAGACCATGATGTGATTGGTATTGATTTTGATCCGCATCAAATCAATACATTATGGGAACAATTAAAACAAGTCGACGTTGTCATGATTGGACTACACGGTAAACAAGGTGAAGACGGCAAAGTGCAAGGACTACTAGAACTGATGGGGATACCATATGTAGGATCAGGTGTGTTAGCGTCATCACTAGCAATGGATAAAGCAAAGGCGAAGCAAGTGTTTGCGATGCATGACATACCTATTGCTCATAGTCAGTCATTTCATTACCGACAATCAAGAGGAGACATCGAACGTACGATTAAGCAAACATTTAGCACTCCATATATCATTAAACCAAACCAAGAAGGCTCGACTCTTGGATTGACTGTCATTGAGTCAGATGAACAGGTTGCAGATGCCATTAAGACAGCATTCACACATGATTCAGATATAATTGTTGAAGATTATGTTTCAGGACGTGAACTGACTGTCTCAGTATTAGGGAATAAAGGTGATGAACAGGCTTTACCTATTATTGAGATCGTTCCTAAAAGTAAGTACTATGATTATGAATCAAAATATGCTGAAGGCGGCAGTGAACATATTGTCCCGGCATCACTTGATGAGCACATGACAGAATTGATTCAACATTATGCACAAACGGCTCATCGTGCATTAGGGTGTGAAACATACTCTCGTGTCGATTTTATATTACATGAAGACCGCGGTCCAATTATTTTAGAAGTGAATACATTACCAGGCATGACACCGACAAGTCTTTATCCTGATGCAGCGGCGGCTGTTGGATTAAGCTATGCCGAAATGATTCAATTGTTTATAGATTTAACATTAGCGAAATATAGCTAATTTTCAAAGGAAATTGGTTAATTTGTCCTGTTATGTTGTTGCATATTCTTATTTAAGATGTATACTAAATATGAAAGCTATTACTTAACATTGTTTGCATAAGTTATAGGAGGTAAACAAATGGCGGCCCAAAACTCAGCAGATTCTCAAAAGGAACAGACAAATATTCTAACGTCAACTCAATCAGTTGTTAAAGACGCATTAGAACGTTTAGGTTACCCTGATGAAGCATATGAATTGATGAAAGAACCCGTACGTATGATTACAGTTCGTATTCCAGTTCGTATGGACGATGGCAAAATCAAAGTGTTTACGGGATATCGTGCACAACATAATGATGCAGTCGGTCCGACAAAAGGTGGCGTACGGTTCCATCCGAATGTGTCAGAAATGGAAGTTCGTGCATTATCCATTTGGATGACATTAAAATCGGGTATCGTCGATTTACCATATGGTGGTGGTAAAGGGGGTATCGTTTGTGACCCTCGTGAAATGTCTTTCCGTGAATTAGAAGCTCTAAGTCGTGGATACGTACGTGCTTTATCACAAGTGGTAGGACCAACAAAAGATATTCCAGCACCTGATGTGTTTACGAACTCACAAATTATGGCTTGGATGATGGATGAATACAGCCGTATTGACGAATTTAATAATCCAGGTTTTATAACAGGTAAGCCGATCGTCTTAGGTGGTTCTCACGGCCGAGAATCTGCTACAGCTAAAGGTGTTACAATTTGTATCGAAGAAGCGTGTAAAAAACGTGGAATTAAACTACAAGGTGCTCGTGTGATTGTGCAAGGATTCGGTAATGCGGGCAGTTTTTTAGCGAAATTCATGCATGATATGGGTGCGAAGGTTATCGCTATTTCCGACGCAGAAGGCGCTTTACATGACCCAGAAGGTTTAGATATTGATTATTTATTAGACCGTCGCGATAGTTTCGGCACAGTGACGAACTTATTCGAAGATACATTGTCTAATGATGAAATGCTTGAACTTGATACTGATATTCTCGTCCCAGCAGCGATCGAGAACCAAATCACAGAAGAAAACGCGCACAATATTCAAGCTGATATTGTCGTAGAAGCCGCTAATGGTCCAACGACATTGAAAGCAACTGAAATATTAACTGAGCGTGACATTCTAATTGTCCCAGACGTGTTAGCATCTTCTGGTGGTGTAACCGTATCGTATTTCGAATGGGTACAGAACAACCAAGGTTATTATTGGAAAGAAGAAGAAGTACAAGAAAAATTACGTCAAGTACTTGTGAAAGCCTTTAATAATGTGTACACAACAGCACAGAACCGAAATATTGATATGCGCCTGGCTGCCTATATGGTAGGTGTGCGTAAGATGACAGAGGCAGCGCGATTTAGAGGTTGGATTTAATCAATTAGTTGAATCGACGGGTAAAATCTCCTATCATTATCTTGGTAGGAGATTTTTTTGTGTTAATGGATAATGTCCAAACGAACTCTATATTTAAACGATATACATACATGAAAGAGACTTAGGAGTGTGACGTATGAATCAAGAAAAGGTGATTATAATTGGCGCTGGCCCTTGTGGCATGTCAGCAGCAATCGAATTACAACGACAAGGATTTGACCCATTATTAATAGAAAAAGGGAATGTCGCTAATTCCATTTTTTATTATCCAACACATCAGACATTTTTCAGTTCTAGTGAAAAATTAGAAATTGGACAAATTCCTTTTATATCAGAACGTCAAAAACCTGTGCGAAATGAGGCTTTAACGTATTATAGAACAGTTGCTGATCGTACTGGATTAAGAATCAACACTTATGAACGAGTCGATTCGATTGATGTGTCTCATAACGGTTATGTCTTAAATACGACGACACAGTTCGGTGATAAGCTTCAATATGAGACGACTTATTTAGTGATCGCAACCGGTTATTATGACCATCCTAATCGCTTACAAGTGCCAGGGGAATCCTTGCCACATGTTTTCCATTATTTCAAAGAAGCGCATCCTTATTTTAATCAAAATGTCGTCGTGATTGGCGGTAAAAACTCCGCAGTTGATGCGACATTAGAGTTAGAGAAAGCTGGGGCTAATGTAACAGTCCTGTATAGGGGATCAGACTATTCAGCGAGTGTTAAGCCATGGATATTGCCGAATTTCGAAGCACTCGTCCGACATGGAAAAATAGATATGGTGTTTAACGCTGAAGTAGAAGAAATAACATCTGAAGTCGTTCGCTATCAAGTCGGGACTGAATCGTTTAGCGTTAATGCTGATTATGTATTTGCGATGGTTGGCTATCATCCCGATCAACATTTCCTCACATCGATCGGTATCGGAATAGATGATGAAACAGGAAGGCCGCAATTTTCTGAGGGTACGATGGAAACTAATGTGCCGAATATTTATGTATCAGGTGTGATTGCAGCCGGTTATAATAATAACGAAATCTTTATCGAAAATGGTCGTCATCACGGTGAAAAAATCGCTCAACATATTGCAAAAAAGGAATAGGTGAAATGATGAATAAAGTCGTATTAATCACAACAGGTGGAACTATAGCGAGTAAACCGAAACACCCAAGTGGAAAGTTATCATCTGGTGCTATGTCTGGCGAAGAACTAGCGTCTTTATGTGAACTGCCAGATGAAATAGAAGTCGATATTGATTCAGCCATTCAGAAACCGAGCGTACATCTTAATGGACAGGACTGGCTCGTATTAAAAGAGACGATTGAACGCCATTTTGAAGATCCACATGTTTCTGGCGTTGTTGTCACTCACGGAACTGATACGATTGAAGAAACCGCGTATTTCCTTGACTTGACGATACAAGATGATCGTCCAGTCGTCGTTACTGGATCACAACGGTCAATAGCTGACTTAGGTAGTGATGTATATATTAACTTAAGACACGCCATTTATGCAGCTTGTAGTCAAGATTTGCACGGAGTTGGGACGGTTGTGGTCTTTAACGAACGCATTTTCCCGGCAAAGTATGTGAAGAAAGAACACGCTAGCAACATACAAGGGTTTAACGCGTTTGGTTTCGGTTATTTAGGTATTATTGATAATGATTTAGTTCAAATATTTCAACGCCCTGTGAAGCGCGATGTTTATGAGTTAAAAAACCCGTTACCGCGAGTTGATATTGTTAAATGTTATTTAGATGGTGATGGGGCTGTGATAGAAGCACTCGTTGAAGCGGGTGCTAAAGGTATCGTGCTAGAAGGCGTTGGGCGTGGCCAAGTACCTCCGCGAATGATGCCAGCTATTAGAAATAGTCTAGATCGTGGCGTTGTCGTTGTTATTACAACCGCTTCAGAAGAAGGCGCAGTTTACCCGACATATGATTATGAAGGAAGCGCCTATGATTTAATCCAATATGGTGTGTTACTCGGCAGTGATTATGACAGTAAAAAAGCACGCGTCAAATTAGCTGTCCAATTAGCATCAAACGATGGTTCAATAACATTTTTATAATGATCATCAACAAAGCCTTCTCGACTATAAACGAGGAGGCTTTATTTTGTTTTAACGATTGAAGTATAACAAATGATAATTAAGCAAAACTAACCATCAAAGTGATTTTATAGAGGGAGGACAATGATGGTTAAGTATAAGATTGGAGTGTTGTTCGTTAGTCTTTTATTGTTATGGCCTAGCATAACGTCACACGGTTTTTCTGAACAAATCATACAAAAAGGAGCAACAGGTGATGATGTTATTGAGTTACAAGCACGCTTACAATATATCGGCTATTACGAGGGTGCAATCGATGGAGTCTATGGTTGGGGGACATATTGGTCCGTTCGAAATTTTCAAGAAGCGTTTGAGTTAGAGAGTATTGATGGGATTGTCGGGCAAAAGACAAAAGATATGCTAATAAATGCGACTGAATATGACGAACAATACGTTAAACAACAAATGTATCAAAACGAAGACTTTAATTATTACGGCGGGAGACAGTCGAATGATGCGTCAGACTCTGCGCCTGCACCAGAATCTGAAACGGCGAATGAAGAACAATCAACAGCAGATGGGCCTCAAGCAGTCAACGTACCCGAAGGATTTTCACAAAATGATATTCAGTTAATGGCGCGTGCAGTTTATGCTGAAGGTCGTGGTGAACCCTACAATGGTCAAGTCGCGATTGCCGCTGTCATTATCAACCGTCTTGATAATCCAGATTTCCCTGACTCAATTTCAGGTATCATCTATGAACCACTTGCATTTGAGGCTGTGGCAGATGGTCAGATTAATATGCAACCAAACGAAGAAGCGAGACAGGCTGTATTGGATGCTGTCAATGGCTGGGATCCATCAGGAGGAGCGATTTATTACTTTAACCCCGACACAGCAACGAGTGATTGGATTTGGTCTCGACCACAAATTAAACGAATTGGAAAACATATATTCATGAAATAGGAAGGTGACAACATGTTTGGATGGTTACGTTGGGTGATATATATTATTTTGATCATTGGTATGATTGGGTCAATCGTCTGGGGATATCAGGAACAACAAGATAAAAACGCCTTACTCATTAAAGCAGAAAACAATTATCAACGTGCATTTCATGATTTAACGTATCGTATGGATCAATTAAACGAGAAAATCTCGACCGTGTTAGCAATGAATGCTCCTAATAATATTTCACCACAAATGGCTGATGTATGGAAGATAACATCCGAAGCGAAAGCTGACGTAGCACAATTACCATTGTCGCTTATGCCGTTTAGTGAAACGAAGCAGTTATTAAATCAAGTCGGTGACTTCGCATATGACGTGTCGATTCGAAATTTATCAGACGAGCCATTAAATGAACAAGAATTAGAAGCTTTAAGTCAATTGCAAGATGAATCAAATAAAATTAAACGGCAGTTGCGCACAGTGCAAAACCAGGTGTTATCTGATGGTATCAGGTGGATGGATATTGAAGCCAGTATGGTGACGAATGAAACACGCGATGATAATGTACTTAAAGGATTAAAACAAGTAGAAGAACAAGTTGGACAGTTTAATGGTCTTGATCAACTATCACAACCTAATATGAATCAGTCGATTACATTAGATGGTGATGACATTAACAAAAGTGACGTTGAAACAATTGTTCGAGATTACTTCGAATTAAATGACCAAGCTGAATTGACGGTTACCGAAACAGGTGACGGTTCAGATATACCGATTTATAATGCATCGTTTGAAACAGACGAAGTCCATGGTTATTCCGAAGTGACTCAGAAAGGTGGCCATGTTTTATCTTACTTACTAAATAGAGAGTTAGGTGAAGCGTCGATCAGTTTAAATGAAGGGATGAATGTTGCAGAGGAATTATTAGCGGATTTAGATTTTGAGCAAATTGAAATGGTTGAAAGCATTCAATATGATCAAGTTGGTGTCTATGAATTTGTTCATGTTCATGACAACATATACTATTACCCAGATGAAATTCGTGTGAAAGTCGCGCTAGACGAAGGTGATGTTATTGGATTAACCGCGCGTGAGTTTATTTTAAATGAACGGAATCGCGAACAACTCTCTTTAGAGCCAGAACTAACCGAAGACGAAGCGTTGGGTTACATTCATGACCAATTAGACGAACAATTGACTCGGTTAGCCGTCATCGAAAATGAGGAGGGGGAAGAAGTCTTAACGTATGAAGTGTTAGGGACAATAGATGGTACGACATATCGTGTCTTTATTAACGCGAATGACGGGTTTGAAGAACGAGTTGATCGATTAAAACAAAGCGAAGAAGTTTATCAATAAATTATTTTAAGGAAAAGGCAACTTAGCCTTTTCCTTTTGTTTTATTTTTGTCATAATTAAAGTATCTCATATAAAAGGGGAAAAGCATATGCTATCGGTTGGGAAGAAGTTATCGATCGAAACAGTAAAAGGTGATCAAATAGAAGAGAAGCTTCATTCCAAAGTGTTTGATTTAACGAAAGATAAAGTATTTATCGACTACCCGATTAACCAAGAGACGGGACGAACACATTACTTTTTGGAAAATACAAAGGTGAGAGTGTCGTTTGTTAGTGATCATGAAGTGGTATATCGTTTTTATACAGAAGTGAAGCGCCGAAAAAGAGAAGGTATGGCGGTATTGGAATTTCCATTGCCGACAAAAGATGAAATGATGAAGATTCAACGCCGTCAGTACGTTCGCGTTGATGCCAACCTAGATGCCGCTCTTTACCCGTTGGATGAAGAAAGAGAACCACTCATTTCTTATACAATGGATATTAGTGGCGGTGGCGTTGCGGTCAAATCGAATGATCGTCTATTTTCAGAAGGTGAAGAGCTAGATATGATGATCGTGCTACCGCTTGAATCCAATCAATATGTTTATTTAAATGTTAAAGGTGAGGTTATTCGATATACTCAGACAGACGGAAGTAGTTGGAAGTTATCAGTTAAATTCAAATCGATTGATGAACAGAAACGTGAATCAGTGATTAAATTTTGTTTTGATCAACAACTTGAACGGAGACGAAAACTTCGATCTTAAGTTTCAGACGTGTACAAGGATTATTAGGAGGAACGATCATGAAAGTTGCAATTGATGGACCAGCAGCTGCAGGTAAGAGTACTGTAGCAAAAAATATTGCTAAACAATTAAGTTATGTCTATATTGATACAGGGGCGATGTATCGTGCATTGACCCTCGCAGCTAGACGCCAAAATGTTAATGTTCAAGACGAGCAAGCATTAGCACAACTAGCAAACGATGTGACCATTTCGTTTCGTTATCGTGAAGAAGGCCAAGATGTTCTTTTAAACGGTGATGATGTGTCGCATGCGATTCGTGAAACTGATGTCACCAATCATGTATCAGATGTGGCTAAACATCCACTCGTCAGGCAGCATTTAGTGGCGATGCAACGCGAACTTGCTGAAGAATCAAATGTCGTGATGGATGGACGAGATATTGGGACATATGTTTTACCGAAAGCCGATTTGAAAGTGTTTTTAATCGCGTCTGTTGAAGAACGAGCTGAGAGACGTCATAAAGAAAATCAAGAGAAAGGCATTGAATCTGACTTAGAGCAGTTAAAACAAGATATTAAACGCCGTGATCAGATTGATTCGGAACGTGAAATGGCTCCTCTCATTAAAGCTGATGACGCTGTTGAAATCGATACAACATCATTATCGATTGCGGATGTAACGCATAAAATATTAGATTTAATTCGAGATGTTAACGAAACTAAAGGAGTTTAAGCCATGTTATATACGTTTGCTAAGTATCTTGTTTGGTTTATCTTTAAGTTTTTATATCGTATTAAAATTCACGGGAAAGAAAATATCCCAAAACAAGGTCCTGTGATTATTTGTTCTAATCATATTTCAAATTTTGACCCGCCTGTTGTTGGGATCACATCACCACGAGTGATTCATTTTATGGCGAAAGAAGAATTGTTCGAAAAGAAAGTGCTAGGATTTTTGTTGCCTCGAATCAATGCATTTCCTGTTAAACGAGGGATGCGAGATCGAAACGCTTTAAGGCAAGGGTTAGAGTTGCTCGAAAATGGTGGAACGTTAGGTTTATTTCCTGAAGGAACTCGTAGTAAAGACGGTCATTTGCAGAAAGGCTTAGCGGGAGCAGGTTTCTTTGCGATGCGCTCGAATGCAACTGTTATTCCGTGTGCTATTATCGGAGACTATGAACGCTTTAAACCGTTGCATGTTGTTTACGGTAAGCCAATTGAGTTTAAATCACTTGAAGCAGATAACCCTAGAGCACAAGATGTGACCGATGAAATTATGGCGAATATACAAATATTATTAGAAGAAAATAAAAAATAATGTTATGATAAATGTGTTATTATTACATAATGCATAGTGTTTTTTTGAGGAAGAAGGAGGAATCATAATGACTGAAAATCAAGAAAATGTAACAGAAGAGGTAGTCCAAGTTGGTGATGAAGTAAAGGCGACAGTTGTGAAGCTTGAAGAAAAGCAAGTCGTCGTCAATATCGGTGCTAAATATGATGGAATTGTTCCTATTTCCGAGCTGTCCCATCTCCATGTTGAACATACAAACGAAGTCTTATCAGAAGGCGATACATTTGAAGCTGTTGTGACAAAAGTAGAAGACGATGCGATCGTTGTTTCTAAAAAAGCGAAAGATCAACAACTCGCGTGGGAGAAGTTGGTACAACAATATGAACAAGAAGAAATTATCGAAGCGATTGTATCAGATGTCGTAGAATCAGGTCTTATCGTCGATGTAGGCGTACGCGGCTTCATTCCTGCGTCTCATATTGAAACGTTTTATGTTGATGATCTATCGTCATACCAAGGCAAAACGTTAGAAGTTAAAGTCATTGAAGTGAATGAAGAACGTAATCGTGTGATTTTATCTCATCGTGCCGTTGCTGAGTCTGAAAAGAAGCAGAAAAAGCAACAAATTCTTCAAAATATTGAAGTAGGCGACACATTAGAAGGTGTTGTGCAACGTGTGGCGTCATTTGGTGCATTTGTTGATTTAGGCGGTGTAGATGGTCTAATCCACATTTCACAACTGTCTCATGACCATGTTGATCAAGTAGAAGATGCGGTTGAAGTTGGTCAAAAAGTAACGGTCAAAGTGTTAACAGTCGATCGTGATACAGAACGAATTGGCTTATCTATTAAAGAATTGCAACCTGGACCTTGGGAAGGTATTGAGCTTAAGCTTAAACCTGGTCAAATTGTTGAGGGCACAGTTAAGCGACTTGTTAACTTCGGTGCTTTTATCGAAGTGTTGCCGCAAGTTGAAGGACTTGTTCACATTTCTGAAATTGCTCGAGAACACATTGGTTCACCACAAGAAGTGCTCGATATTGGACAAACGGTTCACGCGAAAGTACTAGATGTGAATGAAACGAATCAACGTGTTTCGTTAAGTATTAAAGAAGCACAAGAAGTAGAAGAAGATGCAGATGTTGCAAAATATCAAAAAGAAGACGATGACGAAGGTTTCCAATTAGGGGATTTAATTGGTGATCAATTAAAAGACTTTAATAAATAATTAAGGGTGGCGTAATGCCACTCTTTTTCATCTGAAGTCGGTTGTCTTTATTAGTGAGTTATGAAAGAGGATGAGTAATTATGAGAAAATCCGTTGTCGCGATTGTTGGTAGACCAAATGTTGGGAAATCAACAATCTTTAATCGATTAGTCGGTGAACGAATTTCAATTGTAGAAGATGTACCTGGTGTAACACGTGATCGAATTTATTCAGAAGCAGAATGGTTAAACCATCATTTTAATCTTATTGATACGGGTGGGATTGATTTAAGTGATGAACCATTAATCGTCCAAATTCGTGAACAAGCCGAAATAGCCATACAAGAAGCTGATGTTATTATTTTTCTCGTTAATGGTCGTGAAGGGATCACAGCCGCTGACGAAGAAGTGGCTCAGTTATTATACAAATCGAACAAGCCCGTGGTTTTAGCGGTTAATAAAATTGACAATTACGAGATGCAAGATCTCTTATATGAGTACTATGCTCTAGGTTTAGGACAACCATTTCCGATTTCAGGAACTCATGGTTTAGGTTTAGGTGATGTTTTAGATGAAACCGTGAAGTACTTCCCAACAGATTTATCGACAGAAGATGATGATGATCGTATTCATTTCTCTTTAATTGGTCGTCCAAATGTAGGGAAGTCATCGCTTGTGAATGCCATATTAGGTGAAGGGCGCGTCATTGTCAGTGATCTTGCCGGAACAACAAAAGATGCTATCGATACTGATTTTAATCGTGACGAACGTGACTTTAAAATTATTGATACAGCTGGAATGCGAAAACGCGGTAAAGTTTATGAAAATACAGAGAAATACAGTGTACTTCGTGCCTTAAAGGCGATTGAACGTTCTGATGTCGTATTAGTTGTTATTGATGCTGAAGAAGGTATTATTGAACAAGACAAAAAAATTGCCGGCTACGCACATGAATCGGGGAAAGCCATCGTGATTGTCGTTAACAAATGGGATACGGTTGATTCGAAACAAGATCGAATGAAGAAGTTTGAAGATGACATCAGGCAACAATTTCAATTTTTATCCTATGCTCCTGTTGTCTTTTTGTCAGCTAAAACAACGAAACGCATTCACACATTAATGCCAAAAGTCATTGAAGCGAGTGAAAATCACGCGAAACGTGTTAAAACGAATGTGTTAAACGAAGTCGTTGAAGACGCGTTAGCGATGAATCCAACCCCTTCAATTAAAGGTCAAAAGATGAAGATCCTATATACAACTCAGGTTGCGACTAAACCGCCAACATTTGTTGTCTTTGTCAATGATCCAAGTTTGATGCACTTTACGTACGAACGGTTTTTAGAAAACCGCATTCGTGAAGCGTTTGGGTTTGAAGGAACACCAATTAAAATTCGAGCGCGACAACGTTCATAAAAGAGGTGTGAATATGGGTAGTAAAGTAGCCGTATTAGGTGCTGGTAGTTGGGGAACAGCTTTAGCTTTAGTTCTAGCAGATAATGGTCATGATGTATCTCTTTGGTCCCACCGTGTAGAATTAGCTGAACAAATAACACAGCATAACGAAAATAAACAATATTTACTTGGTGTTACATTGTCAGAAAATATTGTACCGACCTCATCCTTAGATGAGGCCGTTCATAATAGTGATGCTGTTTTAGTTGTCGTACCAACTAAAGCCATTCGCTCTGTTTGTCAACAAATGAAGTCGTTATTACGTCAAGACCAACTGATTATTCATGCATCAAAAGGAATAGAGCCATCTAGTAATAAACGGATTTCAGAAATGATGACAGAAGAGTTAGGTGAGGACATAGGCGGGAATATTGTCGTCCTATCAGGTCCTAGTCATGCTGAAGAAGTTGGTATGAGACAACCGACAACTGTTACGGTATCGTCACTTAATCAAGAATGCACGATCGCGGCACAAGATTTATTTATGAACGATAAATTTCGCGTCTATACTAATCAAGATTTAATAGGGGTTGAAATAGGGGGCGCATTAAAAAACATTATTGCGTTAGGTGCAGGCATATCAGATGGTCTCGGGTATGGCGATAATGCCAAAGCAGCTTTAATTACGAGAGGATTAGCTGAGATGGCGAAGCTCGGTAAAACATTAAATGCGAACCCGTTAACATTTGCTGGGTTAACAGGTGTCGGTGATTTAATCGTCACATGTACAAGCCAACATAGTCGTAATTGGCGTGCAGGTAATATGTTAGGAAAAGGGTATGACCTTGATGATGTGCTAGAACAAATGGGCATGGTTGTTGAAGGTGTACGAACGACTGAAGCCGTTTATCAAATGGCCCAAAAGTATCATGTTGATATGCCGATTACGTCAGGTTTGTATGAATTAATTGTGCACGAAAAAGATCCAAAACGAGTCGTAGATGACTTAATGAATCGTGGTAAAACGGATGAAATTGAGCATTTAACTTAATATAGCATCCGAACACCTTCTTCAGATTTGCATATACTATGTTGAATGTTATCTGAAGGAGGTTAATTATGAACCGCGATTTCCAACAAACCATTTTCGATCATTTAAAGCAAACAGCTAACATTTCATCAGACGATATTTTACAAGTCGCAAACGCTGTACAACATGCTGATTTCTCTGATGAACGAACGGTAAGACGGCTTGTGCGACAATTGTCCAAATTAGCTGGGAAACCGTTAAGCCCTCAACGTGAAGATAAGATTGTGGATACGATTATTCATCAAAATCAATCGATTGATGCATCAACGCTACAACAAATATTCAAAAAATAGTTGAATATTAGGCAATTGAACGTTGAACAATTATGATAAAATTCATATGATGATATGTAATCGTCAAAGTGAGCTACATGTGAGGAATAAGTCAGTTAAAAGAGGTGTCTGCCCCAACACCTCTTTTAAGTTTGTTAAGACAAGCTATGAATAAAGTTGAATTAAAGGTGGTTACGTTATGTCTGAACCGTTAATGAGAATGTACATATCATTCTTTGGTATGATTTTGTTATTTGTCGCGACAGGGCTTATATTACTGGCAAGACATAAATTGTCTGGTGTCATAAGTGGTATTGTTGCTGTTATTGCTTATTTGTGTATGATAGTCGGTGGTTTTATCATCATTTATATCGTATTTAGTGGTCCGACACCGGAATAAAGGAGAATGACTTAATGGTACGAAAACTTTCCGTGATAATTTTAGCGTTGTCGTTATTGTCAGCATGTTTATATCCACAAGAACAACGTCGAGATAATCAAGTGTCCAATGACGAACAATTGGATCGAGTTCAACAAGCTGTTGATAGTTATCGTGAACAAGAAAATGGTTTGTTACCGATTGAAACGCGCGATCAAGATACACCATTATTTATTAAATACCCGATAGATTTCACACCGTTGATGGAGCAAAACATAATCGGTGAAGTTCCGAGCAATTCATTTCAAGAAGGTGGGTATTATTCGTATGTTATCGTTGACCCTGAGGAATCAGCAGAAGTTAAAGTAGCAGATGCTAGGGTTACTCAAACATTAAGGTCAGTCAATTATGAGATTCATACTTACCGTAATGAGAATGGCCACCCACCATACGGCGAAACAATTGGTGATGGAGTGTTTACTATTAATGAAGAACATGTCGATACGGTCGACGGTTTAACAGTTAATAGTCCTTACTCGAATCAACAATTAGATGTTGTCATGACGACTCAAGCAGACGTTTTGGTTGACTATCGCCCAGATGTATACCGTCTTTTAGAAGAAGAAAATATTGATGAATATGAAGGAGATTTGCGTTATTTACTGTTGGAGCACTATCCAATTGTGCCAGCTTATTCACCTGAAATGTATTTAGAAAACGGAAATGTTGTACTGCAACAACCAAGCAACCCATCATCTAATGACGACAATGAAACGTAAGATTCTATCATAAGTGATAGAATCTTTTTTTTGATTTTAGGCATAATTAAATCGGACAACGACATAATTTAGTAGTGGCTCGTAACATAGGTCGATCAATTGATTATGTCGGAGGGATCAAAAATGGAAAAAGTCAATGTGTTTCATGACATATCGAAACGGACAAACGGTGATATTTATTTAGGTGTTGTCGGAGCGGTTAGGACAGGGAAATCCACTTTCATTAAACGATTCATGGACGCCGTTGTATTACCGAATATAAGCGATGAAGAAGAAAGGCAACGTGCGCAAGACGAGTTACCACAAAGTGCTGCTGGTCGAACGATCATGACGACAGAACCAAAGTTTATTCCTAACAACTCTGTTGCTGTCTCTGTTGATGAAGGGTTAGAAGCTCAAGTAAGATTAGTTGACTGTGTTGGTTATACAGTACCTAGCGCGCAAGGTTTTGAAGATGAAAATGGTCCAAGAATGATCCAGACACCGTGGTATGAAGAAGCTATCCCGTTTCATGATGCAGCTGAAATGGGAACTAGAAAAGTGATTCAAGAACATTCGACGATCGGTGTTGTTGTGACGACGGATGGATCGTTTAGTGAGATTCCACGAAGTGACTACCGTGAAGCAGAACAACAAGTCGTCAATGAACTACACGACGTCGGTAAGCCATTTATTATGGTTCTTAATTCGAGTCGGCCACACGATCATGAAACAAGCTTATTGCGACAATCGTTGGCAGATGAATATGATATTCCGGTTATTCCTGTTTCAGTTGAACATTTAAGTGAAGATGATGTCCAAAATATTTTGCGCGAAGCTTTATATGAATTCCCGGTATTAGAGGTTAATGTTAATTTGCCGAGTTGGGTCATGTCATTAAAAGAGGATCATTGGTTACGTCAAGACTTTCAACAGGCGATACACTCGACAGTGCAAAACATTCGACGACTGCGTGATGTCGATCGTGTCGTTCATGAATTCCACGAATTTGAGTTTATTACAGATGCTCGCATGGGCGGCATGGAAATGGGCGAAGGTGTCGCAGAAATTGATTTATACGCTTCAGATACGCTATATGATCAAGTGTTAAATGAAATCGTCGGTGTTGAAATTCGTGGCAAAGATCATTTGCTAGAACTACTACAAGATTACTCAGATGCAAAACGAGAGTATGACCAAGTTGCAGATGCATTAGCCATGGTGAAACAAACGGGTTACGGTATTGCAAACCCTACACTAGAAGATATGCGATTAGAAGAGCCAGAAATTATTAGGCAAGGCTCTCGATTCGGTGTACGGCTCAAAGCAGTAGCGCCTTCCATTCATATGGTTAAAGTCGATGTTGAATCAGAATTTGCTCCGATTATTGGTACCGAGAAACAAAGTGAAGAACTAGTTCGATATTTAATGCAAGATTTTGAGGAAGATCCGCTATCTATTTGGAAATCGGATATATTCGGACGATCATTAAGTTCTATTGTAAGAGAAGGTATCCATGCGAAACTAACCCTTATGCCTGAAAATGCGCGCTACAAACTAAAAGATACGTTAGAGCGCATTATTAATGAAGGAAATGGTGGCATGATTGCAATCATATTATAACGGTAAAGTCACGACTGTTGTGGTCGTGGCTTTTTTGTGTTGTTCATGATGATAAGAGAGACTGAATTGGCAAAACCGACGAAAAATTCAACTAAATAGCACGCAATTTATAAGTCGAATTACCTAAAAACACGACAAAATCCCTGATTTGATGCAATTTCGTGTTGAAACAGCCATTAGCATGTGATACTATGCAGTTACATCAATTAGAAAAATATGCTACATACGGTGACAGCAACGGTTTGCGATTGTTTTTCGATGTATAAATCATTTAACGTTGGAAACAATCGTAATAATTCAAAGCGGTTTAGGTGTTAGACATGAGTGATTTTAAAACTGCTTTCTTTTGTGATTAACTTGTTTAGTTTTTGAAACGATGACAAGTTAAAGTTATAAGTCAAAATACTTCTGAGAGGAGGTGAGACGAATGAACAAGACAGACTTAGTCAATGCAGTAGCTGAGCAAGCTGATCTCTCTAAGAAAGATGCTTCAAAAGCTGTTGATTCAGTATTCGAATCAATTACAGATTCTCTTAAGAAATCTGAGAAAGTACAATTAATTGGTTTCGGTAACTTTGAAGTACGTGAGCGTTCTGCCCGTAAAGGCCGTAACCCACAAACTGGAAAAGAAATCGATATTCCAGCAAGTAAAGTACCAGCGTTCAAACCTGGTAAAGCCCTTAAAGATGCTGTTAAATAATGCTGTACATAGGGCGAAAGAGGGGTGTTTTTCACCTCTCTTTTTTCTTATGTGACGGTTTATTTAAGTCATATGTTAGCGAAAACATATGATAAATGCTAAAATAGTCATTAGTCGGTTAAACGGCTTATTGAACGATATAAGAAACATAGGTGATAATGAATGGTCGGTGACTATAACTTCGAAACGTTTCGTCAAACGTTTTTAAATCAATACAAGCATGATTACATTCGTGAATCAATGTATGAGCCGATGTTCAACACGGCACTACTTCCTCATTTATACGAACTCGTCCAACCATTAAATCACATTTTAGCGGATGCTTTAGTTAATATGCAGCTATCGCTAAATGTGCATGATGTCGTTGAACGTGATGGTTTACAAGATCTATCAACCACTCGTTTAAAGCATAACCAATTGCACGTATTAATGGGAGATTATCATAGTGCATTGTTTTATCAATTATTATCGAATCATCATGAAACAGATGCACTGTATTTTTTCTTACCTTACATAAAACAAATTAATGAACACAAAATTGAATTAATCCATCACCATCTTTCTCCTACAGAACGGTTGGAGAAAGTTTTGTATGTCTATTCTCAATTAATTTATGCGGCGACACGTTATTTAAACCTTGATTATGATCATCATGTCGTTCAGAAGTTATTGTTACAATCATCAAATGATTTGCCTTTGTTTTGGATGGGGTCAAATGACGAGATGAAGACGTTGATTCAAGAACGTTTAGATATACGACAACCACATGCTGAAAATGAAAAGGGTTAGGAGTCGACACGAATGGATCCGAAAACAAAATCAGAAAAAGTGCACAACGTCTTTGAATCAATATCGACAAAATATGACAAGATGAACTCGATTATATCGTTTCAACGTCATAAAGCGTGGCGGAAACACGTTATGAAACAGATGAATGTCCAGCGAGGGGCGGATTGTTTAGATGTTTGTTGCGGTACGGGTGATTGGACCTTAGCCATGAGTCAAGCGGTTGGTGAAAACGGGACTGTCATTGGGTTAGATTTTAGCGAAAACATGTTAGCCGTCGGTGAAGAGAAAAAGCAGACACATGACATCTCCAATATTTCCTTCGTTCATGGTGATGCGATGAACTTGCCTTACGACGATAATCAATTCGATTACGTAACAATCGGATTTGGTTTACGAAATGTGCCAGATTATATGCAAGTATTAAAAGAAATGCGACGTGTCGTCAAACCTGGTGGCCAAGTCGTCTGTTTAGAAACATCCCAACCGACATTACCTGTTTTTAAACAAGCATACTTTTTTTATTTCAAATTCATTATGCCTCTACTAGGTAAATTAGTAGCGAAAAGTTACGACGAATATAGGTGGCTAAACGAGTCAACACAGCAGTTTCCTGACAAGTCAACATTAAAGCAAATGTTTTATGACGCGGGTTTTTCGCGTGTATTCGTGAAAAGCTATGCATTAGGGGCTGCAGCAATGCATTTAGGTCGAAAGTAAAGTTAAAAAGGTGAATGGCATGAAATTGGCGACAGCGATTAAATATATGAATGATGATATTTCAGATATCGAAAACCGTATGAAAGCTATAACAGATGATGAGCATTCGATGATACAAGCTGCGTCTCACCACTTATTACAAGCTGGTGGCAAACGTATTCGACCCATTTTTGTCTTATTATCATCCCAATTTGGCGATGCAGATAGTAATCAAGTGAAAAATGTGTCTGTTGCATTGGAATTAATTCATATGGCTTCACTTGTGCATGATGATGTAATCGATATAGCAGATACCCGCCGTGGCCATGAAACGGTAAATGCACGTTGGGATAATCTAACGGCCATGTATACGGGGGATTTTTTGTTTGCAAGAACACTTGAATTAGTGCAAGGTCAACATGAAACAAAGATTCACCAAGTATTAGCTGATACGATTCGACAAGTATGTATAGGTGAAATAGAACAAATTCGTGATAAGTTTGTCTTTGATCAAAGTTTGTTCAATTATTTTCGACGTATTAAACGTAAGACGGCTTTGCTGATTGCGACTAGTACTAAATTAGGAGCCATTGCAGCTGATTGTGATGAAGACACCATAGAGCGTTTAACATTATACGGGTACTACATAGGGATGTCTTATCAAATTATTGATGACATATTAGATTTCACATCAAGTGAAAAAGAACTCGGAAAACCTGTCGGCAGCGATTTATTGAATGGTAATTTAACGTTACCGACAATCTTGGCGTGTCAAGACGAATCGGTAGCCCAACAAGTATCAACATTCTTCCAAAATCCTGAGCAAACTGAAATTGGCGAGGATGTCATTGCAAATATTAAACAATCTGATGCGATTGAAGATGCTTTCCAATACAGCCAAGCGTATTTACGAAAAGCGCTACGTCAATTAGATGGACTTCCTAATATTAAGGCGAAGCGTACGCTACAAAAAGTTGCAGGATATTTAGGAAAACGTAAATTTTAAATTGTATTTTGTCATAAATTTTGTTAAACTTTTTAACGGTTTGAAAGATAATATTACGAAGAGGTGACGAATCATGGAACAAACTTTTATTATGGTTAAACCAGACGGCGTTCAACGTAATCTCGTTGGCGAAATTGTGTCTCGTTTTGAGAACAAAGGCTTTAAATTAGTATCAGCGAAATTAATGCAAGTTCCAACAAGTCTAGCAGAAGAGCATTATGGTGAGCATAGTGACAAGCCGTTTTTCGGCGAGCTAGTTGATTTCATTACATCAGGTCCTGTATTCGCGATGGTATGGGAAGGTGAAAATGTGATTGCGACAGCACGTAAAATGATGGGTGCAACAAACCCTGCAGAATCTGACATTGGTACAATCCGTGGCGATTACGGTGTGACTGTTGGTAAAAACGTGATTCACGGTTCAGACTCACCTGAATCAGCTACACGCGAAATCGGTCTGTTCTTCCCAGAAGGCGGCCTAATCGATTATTCAAAAGATATGGACAAATGGGTTTACTAAAATCTTTATAATATTTTATTTTGAAACCTTGTGCTTAAACGTTGGCGCAAGGTTTTTTTACTGTGAGTTTCCTTATACAACGATAGCATTTAGATGGCTCTATGTTATATAATAGTTGTATTGAAAGTAATAGTAGGGAGAGAAGTGTATGCGAGATGATTACATAGATTTTGTCGATCAAATCAAAAAGCGAACAGGAATTGATTTAGCTTTATATAAGGAAAAACAGATGAAACGTCGGTTAACAACATTACGCGATAAACGTGGGTTTGCTAGTTTTAATGACTATTTCAAAGCGATGATGAATGAAGAACAACTCTATTATGAGTTTCTTGACCGTATGACGATTAATGTATCAGAGTTTTATCGTAACTTTAATCGTTGGGAAACGTTTCGAACGAAGATTTTACCGTCATTAATGGAAGGAAAGAAAAGTTTAAAAGTGTGGAGCGCCGCTTGCTCAACTGGCGAAGAACCATACACCATTGCCATGATTTTAAGTGATTACTTTCCGTTAAAAGATATCACTGTTCATGCAACTGATATCGATGACCAAGCGTTGAATAGAGCGCAAGAAGCTGTGTATCCTGAACGTTCGTTGAAAGAAATGCCAAAAGATAAAAAAGACAAATTCTTTACAAAACGAGGGGATTTCTATGTCTTATCTGACGATATTAAACGTTGTGTCCAGTTTAGTAAACACAATTTATTAGCGGATCGTTATAAATCGAAATATGACCTTATCGTCTGCCGAAATGTGTTAATATACTTTACTGAAGAAGCTAAAAGTCAGGTCTATGATTGGTTCTCTCAATCGTTAGTTCCAGGTGGTGTCCTATTTGTCGGTAGTACGGAACAAATTTTCGATCCACAACAATTTAATTTACATGTGGCTCAAACGTTCTTCTACGAAAAACAATCATAAAGAGGTGTTACGCATTGCGATATTTAACAGCAGGTGAATCACACGGAAAACAATTAACGACCATCATTGAAGGTGTGCCTGCCCATCTTCCTTTATTATCTGAAGATGTGAATGCGTCTTTGTTACGTCGTCAAGGTGGATATGGACGTGGTAGACGAATGAAAATAGAAAAGGACCTCATTTCTATTTTAAGTGGCGTTAGGCATGGTTATACCCTTGGCTCACCGATTACACTCGCGTTAACAAACGACGATTTTAAACATTGGGAAGATATCATGGGAGAAGAACCAGTAGACCCTGATACCCATATCAGAAGGCAAGTGACAAAACCTAGACCAGGACATGCTGATTTAAATGGTGGGATGAAATATAACCACCATGATTTACGAAATGTGCTAGAACGGTCATCTGCTCGTGAAACGGCTGCTAGAGTAGCAGCGGGATCAGTAGCTAAGAAGATTTTGTCCGAGCTAGGGATTACTGTTGCTGGCTATGTGAGACAAATTTATGATGTTGAAGCTCGAGAATTAGATTTAACGATAGATGAAAAGATCGCACGAGCAAGCCAATCAGACGTTAAAACAATCGATCCCGAACAAGAAGAAGCGATGAAGCGGGTCATTGACGAAGCGAAGCAAGATGGTGATTCGATCGGTGGTGTTGTAGAGGTAACAGTCGATGGTGTTCCTCCAGGTTTAGGGTCTTACGTACAATACGACCGTAAATTAGATAGTCAAATTGCTGGGGCAGTTGTCAGTATTAATGCATTTAAAGGTGTTGAATTTGGTATTGGATTCGAAGCAGCCCACACGAGGGGTAGCCAAACCCATGATGAAATAGGGTACGAAGATGACGGCGGTTACTACCGTAAAACGAATCGTCTCGGCGGTTTTGAAGGGGGCATGACGACAGGGATGCCGATTGTCGTTAAAGGTGTTATGAAACCCATTCCGACGCTTTATAAACCGTTAGAAAGTGTTGATATTCATTCGAAAGAACCGTTTCAAGCTAGTATTGAACGCTCAGATAGCTGTGCCGTTCCAGCTGCATCTGTAGTCATGGAACATGTTGTTGCATGGGAAGTGGCCGCAGCCATTGTTGACCAATTCCCATCAGACTATATGGACCAATTAAAGACCGCTTTTGATGATTATCGTGAAAGGTTGCGAACATTTGGATGAATAAGATAACCATGCAGAGCGTAAGACCTTATGATATTGTTCTCGGAGATGAATTGCGGCATGATACGTTAAACAGACTTAAACCATTTAACTTTCAAAAGATTGCAATCATCACAGACGAACATGTCGCCCCGTTATACTTACATGATGTCAAATCACAACTCGAATCAGAATATACTGTCGTCGATTATGTTATACCAGCTGGAGAATCGTCTAAATCAATGGCTCAATTTGAAGCAATATTATCATTTTTAAATCGTCACCATTTTGATCGTCATTCAGCTATTATTGCTTTAGGCGGTGGTGTTGTTGGCGATTTAGCCGGTTATGTCGCTGCATCATATATGCGAGGGATTGGTTTTGTGCAAATGCCAACGACCATATTGGCTCATGACAGTAGTGTCGGAGGGAAAGTTGCGATTAACCTCGACGATATTAAAAATCTCGTTGGTCATTTCTATCCACCACATATCGTTTTATATGACTGTTCGACGTTAATGACGTTAAATGACCAAGAATGGCGTTCGGGGTTTGCAGAGATTATTAAACACCGTTATTTAAAACCAGACATGTTGAGTCAATTATTATATCATGTTCAATCATTTGATGAACTAACGACAAAAGATTTAGAAATAATACTCGGTCAATCAATTGCTGTTAAACAAACGATAGTTGAGGCGGATGAACATGAACAATCGATTAGACAACATTTGAATTTAGGACATACGTTAGCTCATGCGATTGAGTCGGTCTTTGCAGATCAGCAGGTCACACATGGTGAAGCGGTTATGGTCGGGTTATTATTTGATTTGTATCTATCAGATCGAATACACAACCGTCGCTATCCTTATTTAACGGATGATTTTCTTAATTGGTTAACCGACTTAGGTTATCATTTAACGTTACACTATTGGCCAATTCAACAATTGATTGATGCGATGGCGCATGATAAGAAAAATAAATCGGGTCAAATCACTTGCATTGTGTTAGATGAGCACGGAATACCTTATGCAAAACAGTTTAGTGATAACGAGATAGCTCAACATTTGCATGATTTCACAGACGAGTTAAGACGTTATACTTATTTAAGACCGCTAATTTAAAAGGAGTACGTTTATGGATCATTCATATCATTATCAAGGGTCGATAATTCAAGGTGAGCTTAGTGTTCCAGGCGATAAATCGATGAGTCATCGGGCGATCCTGTTCGCCTCGTTAGCAGAAGGTAAAAGTACGATTTATAACTTACTTAAATCTGAAGATTGCAGACGAACGATCGATGTGTGTCAGGCATTCGGTGTTGATATTCAATTTGATGGTCACAAAACCTATATAACGAGCTCAGGCATCGATCATTGGCAAAGCGTTACGAATACGTTAGACCTTGGGAATTCAGGTACGACGACACGATTGTTATCTGGTATATTAGCTTCTCTTAATCAATCGATTCGTTTAACAGGAGATGATTCACTACAACATAGGCCGATGAAGCGAGTAACGGGTCCCTTGTCATTGATGGGAGCTGGCTTTGAGTTTGAATCTGTGTCTGATCGGTTACCCTATACAGTGAGTGGTGGCGATTTAACCCCTATTGAGTACGAACTCCTTGTAGCAAGTGCTCAAGTCAAGTCGGCTATTTTGTTAGCAGGTTTACGTACAAAAGGCAAGACGATTGTTCAAGAACCGATAAAAACACGTGATCATACAGAGAATATGATCAGCGCCTTTGGTGGAGAAATTGAAACAAATGGTCAAACCGTTTCCGTCACAGGTCAACAAACGTTAAAACCGACAGACTTAACGATACCAGGTGATCCATCGTCAGCAGCTTTTTGGATTGCGGCGGCTGTTATGACGCCTCAAAGTGATATAACCATTCAACAAGTTAGTCTTAATGAAACGAGAATTGGTTTTATTCATGTCCTCCAACGAATGGGGGCCGATATTCAAATGACAGTCGATTATTGGATAGGTGATGAACCAGTTGGGCATGTCCGAGCACGATCTTCGTCATTGAAACCGACAGTATTAAAAGATGATGAAATTCCTAGCTTGATCGATGAAGTGCCATTATTAGCATTAGTCGCAACGCAATGTGATAGTGATATGACGCTATCAGGAATCGGTGAATTAAAATATAAAGAAACCGATCGAATTCATGCTACGGTCGAACTCTTACATTCGATAGGTGTCCAAGCTGAGAAATATGAAGATGCAATGACAATAAAAGGACAAGCGAGGATAAAAGGTGGCGCTGTCACAACATATAACGACCATCGTTTAGCGATGTTAGGTGTTATAGCATCTTTTGTTAGCGAAAACCCGATAGAAATTGATAATATTGAGTGTATAAACATATCCTATCCAAGTTTTTTTGCAGATTTAAGTCAAATTTTGCAGGATTCAGAACGAGTGAAGTAGAAAGGTGAATAATAGAATGGAAACGATTAGTGAAGCACTAGAGTTAAAAAATGAAGGAAAAATACGCGAAGCCGTACAATTACTTAAAGATTACGTCAATGAAGCGGATGATGCTGAACGCCTTGACATTGCCCAATTATTACAAGATTGGGGCCTTATGAACGATGCTAAAGATGTTTACGAAGACATGCTCGTTCTTTACCCAGATGATCACTATGTAAAATTGTTATTAGCTGAGATTTACACAGATTTAGGGGAAGACGATCGTGTGATTGATTTATTAGAAGACATTGATGAAGAAGATGAAGCGTATATTCCAGCCCTTGTACAATTAGCTGATTTATATCAATCGCAAGGCCTTTATGAAGTAGCTGAGAAAAAACTAAATGAAGCGAAATCAATTGACCCAGACGAACCGATTATTGATTTAGCTTTAGGTGAGCTCGCTTTTTCTAACGGGGAGTATCTAAAGTCGATTCCGTTTTACGAGAAGGTCGAAAAATACGATGACGAGATTAGTGTTGTGAACGTGAAAGAACGTTTAGCTGAATCGTTGTCATCAACTGGTAATTGGGAAGATGCCTTACATTATTATGAACAAATCGAGTTAGAGACGCCTGACCAATTATTCAAATATGGCTATACGGCATATCAATTAGATCGTTACGATATTTGTACGAAAGTTTGGCGACAGTTAATTGATGTAGATCCAGAGTATACAAGTGTTTATCCAATGCTTGCCCAAGCGTTGTATGAAGAGGGTGCTGTACAAGAAGCGTATGATACAACGGTACAAGGTATCCAAAAAGATGAACACAATAATGAGTTATATTTATTAGCAGCACAGTATGCCGTTAAATTGCAGAAAACAGAAGACGCCGTTCATTATCTTCAGGAATCATTAGCCATTGATCCTGCTTACGAAGATGGTGCAGAGCTATTGCTTCAAATTTATTTTGAACAAGATGAGTATTTGAAAGCGAAAGACTTAGTTGAACAATTAATGGCGTATGAAGGGTATCCTGTTGTCCTTAATTGGCAAGCGGCACAAATTTATAATGAATTAGAAGAATTTGATCAAGCGAAGTCAATGTACGAACAAGCAGCACTCGTTTATCCAGATGATCCAGACTTCTTAAAAGAATACGGTATGTTTTTAATTGAAGAAGGCGAAACAAATTTAGCTATTAAACAATTTAACCAATACCTTAAGATTATTCCTCATGATGAAGAAATAAAGGATTTTGTTTCGAGAATTCAAGAATAAATGAGGTGAAAATATGTATGTGTCACCGGTTAAGAAACAGGTGTTTTTAAATTGGTTTCTAGACCATTATGAATTACCGAAACGTGAAATGGTTTGGCTGTTTGACTATATGTTAAAACGCGAAGAGTTATTAAATCATATTCATTTTGTTTTCGATGCCCATTTATGCCCACGGAGTATGGTGATTTCTGTCCAACCTGATGAAAAACGTCCGTTTCGATATTATAAAGAGCATGTTGTAACATCTGAAGTTGAAAAAGCATTTCACGATATTCGAATGAATCTTCAAGAACCATTATATGTTGAATTAAACTTTCCGGGATTTCGACAATCAATCGAATACAGTGACGTTTTAATAGATAACCCATATATGCCCGATGACTATTATATGCATGATGACGATTATCAGGTAGTCGATGCCTTGTTACAACATGTAACCGATGAACAATATATTTCACAATTGAAGCAGAAAATAGACGAATCATTAGATGCCGGTAATGATGAAGCTTTTTATCACTACAGTTGGCTATTGAATCGTCAGCAACTAAATGAATCAATAGGGGATGACTAGGTTGAAATGGATTTATAACGATATAGATCAGTATGTACAAGCTAAAGAGTATATTGATACGGCAGTAATGGCACTCGTCCCATTTGCATTTGACGATGATGAGTCATTAAAAAAATATGCGTTTCAATCAGAAGCCATGTATATATTAATGTCACAAATTGAAAAACAATATAAAGGACGTGTTCTACTCCTACCTGTATATCATTATCCAAAACAAAACACACTAGAGAGTGAAACTGAGCGTCTCAATAATATGATTGATCAAATGCACGAACAACAACCTTTTCAACACACCTTGTTGTTCACGTTTGATAACAAATGGCGTAAACAACAACGTCATTTAAATGCTGAACTTATTTGGTTGCCGGCACCAACAGAAGGTGATTTAAACCAAGTCGAAACACAACAAATATTACAATCACAAGCAAATGAGTTACAAACGTTAATTCAAGATCAATGGCAGTCATAGTTATGACAATCTTGTAAAGAATTTGTGACATTTTGCAATTCTAGACACGGTTTTTATTGACCGAATTCACGGGATACGCTATTATGATATTGTCCTAATAAATATGTAGAATACCCTGAACGTAGTCAGAATGAGTAGAGGGGGGAAAGACATGAGTGAAAAGAAAAACAACCAAGTCTCTCGTAGACAGTTTTTAAACTACACGTTAACAGGTGTTGGTGGCTTTATGGGGGCAGCTATGGTTGCGCCAATGGTCGGTATGGCTGTAGATCCATTATTACAAGCTGAAGGGTCAAGTGACTTTATTTATGTCATGGATGTTGATGAAATCACGAAGACACCACAACGTAAATCATTTACGATTGAGCAACAAGATGGTTGGTATGAATCTGATGTTGAGAAAACGGCTTGGATTTATCGTGATGATAATGATGAAATTTTAGCGTTATCTCCGATTTGTACACACCTAGGTTGTGTCGTTAGTTGGGAAGGCGGGGATCATGACAATGAATTCTTCTGCCCTTGTCACAACGGACGTTATGATAGTAATGGTGTAAACATTGCGAACACACCACCAACAGCACCATTACCTGCATACAATTATCGCGTAGAAGAAGGTAAACTTTACTTAGGTAAAGCGGAACCGAGAGGAGGGGCGTAATAGATGCTTCAGAAGATATATGATTGGGTTGATGAGCGTCTCGATATTACGCCTATTTGGCGCGATATCGCGGACCACGAAGTACCTGAACACGTAAACCCAGCCCACCATTTTTCAGCTTTTGTTTATTGTTTTGGTGGTTTGACATTCTTTGTGACGGTTATTCAAGTGTTGTCAGGTATGTTCCTAACGATGTATTATGTACCAGATATTGAAAATGCTTGGGCTTCGGTTGAGTACCTACAGTCACAAGTTGCACACGGACAAATTGTACGTGGTATGCACCACTGGGGCGCTAGTGTAGTTATCGTTATGATATTCTTACATACGTTGCGCGTTTTCTTCCAAGGTGCTTATAAGAAACCACGTGAATTGAACTGGGTCGTTGGTGTTTTATTATTCTTTGTAATGTTTGGCTTAGGCTTCACAGGTTACTTACTACCATGGGATAACAAAGCATTCTTCGCGACACAAGTTGGTTTAGAGATTGCACAAAGTGTCCCAGTGATTGGTTCAGATATTAAAACATTACTAGCTGGTGACCCTGATATTGTAGGTGCACAGACCCTGACAAGATTCTTTGCGATTCACGTCTTCTTTTTACCAGCAGCATTGTTTGGTTTACTAGCTGCACACTTTATTATGATTCGTCGCCAAGGAATTTCAGGACCATTATAAGATTAAACGTGTAAAAAAAGGAGGGAACACTGTGCATAAAGGGAAAGGCATGAAATTTGTCGGAGACTCGCGTGTCCAAGACAAATCCTATCGCAATACGATTCCAAAAGATTATTCCGAATATCCAGGTCGTACGGAAGCGTTTTGGCCAAACTTCTTATTAAAAGAATGGCTCGTTGGGGCGGTTTTCTTAATCGGCTTTCTATGTATGACAGCTGTTGCACCAGCGCCATTAGAATTAGAAGCTGATCCGACGAACTCGTCTTACATTCCGCTACCAGACTGGTACTTCTTATTCTTATATGAGTTATTAAAATTTGAGTTCGCTTCGGCAGACTATGTCGTTATCGGTACAATCGGAATTCCAGGTCTTGCATTCGGTGCATTATTACTAGCGCCGTTCTTAGATAATGGACCAGGACGTCGTCCATCAGAGCGTCCAATTGCTAACGGTATGATGTTGATGGGTGTTATTGCAACTGTATGGTTAACATACGTTTCTGTAGCAGCTGTAGATTGGGATAAGCGTGACGCATACTCCGTAGCAAATGCTGTGGAACACGAAGTTGACCAAGAGCATCCTGGTTATGAAGCTTATTCTAACAACTGTATGAGCTGTCACGGTGAGAATATGACGGGTAACGCAGGTTTAGGTCCTTCATTAGCTGAAACACAAATGCAAAAGGATGCGATTAAAGATATCGCTGTAAACGGTATTGGTGATATGCCAGCAGGTCAGTTCGATGGTTCAGATGAAGAACTCGAACAACTTGCATCTTTCATCGTTGAGAATACGAAAAGTGCTCAAAGTGAAGGCGAAGGCGAAGGAAGTTCAGAATAATAAAAGCTTGAGAGCTGGCTTACTTAAGTCAGCTCTTTATTTTTCACGTTTAGGAGTAGAAAATGATGTTAAAATATTTATTATTAGATCGTACGTTTTTAATGTTATTATTCATCATTAACTTTTTAGGTACGATTTATGGTTATTATTGGTATCGTCTTCAATTCGAAGTGACGCCCCCAATATTTCTTGCATTTGTTCCTGATAGTCCGACCGCGTCTTTATTTTTTGTTATTGTATTGGCTGGTTTTTTGATAGGAAGACACTTTTCATATATTGAAGCACTAGCCATGGTGACGCTTTTTAAATATGGAACGTGGGCTGTGGTGATGAACATTTTAACTTTCTTTAATGGCCAGCCTGTTTCTTTTATGGCGTTAATGCTCATCGTGTCTCATGGTGCTATGGCTATTCAAGCATTGTTGTACGCTCCATTTTATAAAATAGAATGGCGCCATCTCGTTGTGGCTTCAATATGGACACTCCATAACGACATTATTGATTATGTTTATGGTCAAATGCCGATGTATCCAACATTAGCGCAATATGAGCAGCATATCGGTTATTTTACGTTTTGGTTAAGCTTACTCTCGATCACTTTAGTCTATTTATTCTGTATTAAACGAACAACGTCGTACGAATTATCATATTGATAGTGTAAATGTAAGTTTAAGGGGTTATCGTATGGGGGTAAGTCAGTTTTCTCTGTTGTTACTGATTAATAGTATACAGGTGACTCAACACGATTTAATACAATTTATTTTAACACTTATCATGATTATAGGATTAACACTTTATTATGTGGCAAGAAGATTACATCAAGCATCCAAACTAAATTATAACGTCATCGATCATCCAAAGCATAAACAACACGTTAAGCAGTCACATTCAGATCATCATTAATTGTAAAAAAACAAACCTCCGTCAATGCTTGAAGTAAGCGTTAACGGAGGTTTGTTTGATTAATCTATAGGCTTTTTGTTTTCATCTAAGGTAAATCCTTCACCGTGAACATCATGAACAGCTGAAACGGTCACAAAGGCATGTGGGTCAATGTTATGAATGATTGATTTGAGTTTAACGATTTCATTTTTACCGACGACACAATATAATACATTGCGTTCAGTTCCCGTGTAATAGCCAGTAGCGTGAAGCATGGTGACACCGCGTTCCATTTCATTGGAAATGCCTTGTGCTAATAACTCGCTATGATTCGATATGATCGTGGCTCCGCGAGCAGCATATGCACCTTCTTGAATGAAATCAATGATCCGAGCACCGACAAAGACGGCGACTAAGGTGTACATACCTTCGACCTCATTTAAGTAAAAGACGACAGAAGCGATGATCACGAGTGCGTCGAATAAAAACATCGTACGTCCCATGCTCCAGCCAACATATTGATTAACTAGCCTAGCAATGATGTCTACACCACCTGTCGTACCACCAAAGCGAAAGATGGTGCCGAGTCCAACACCAATAAAGGTGCCGGCAAATAAAGCAGCTAGTGTCATGTCATCTTGAAGAGCAAACGTTGGATTCGCTTGAAATAGCCATAAAAAGACTGAAACGGCTATTGTGCCTATAACGGTATATATAAATGTGTTCCGCCCAAGAAATTTATATCCGATTAAAAAAACGGGTATATTTAAAACGAGGTTCATGACTCCTGGATCCCATGAAAATAAAAAATACAACAGAAGCGTGATGCCTGTAAAGCCACCTTCTGATAAATTGTTTTGCATATTAAAATTAACGATTCCGAACGAAAATATAGCCGATCCAAGTAAAATGAACACGATATTTTTAAGTTTTATCGATGTTTGGTTCATAGTCAATTCCCCCTCATTGAGCAAGTCATACGACTACATTATAGGCAAAAAGATAATCGCTAACAACCACTCATCATAAAAGTAAATCTGAAAATTAGTATAAATGATTTGTCAAACCGTGCGTAATTAGCTAACATAATGTTAGATTACATAAAGGTGTGAGAGAATTGAGTCAATCATATACAACAAAGGAAATGCAAGAACGTGTTCATGCGTTTATTAGTCAGTTTGAAGAAGGGTATTTTTCACCGTTATCCATGACAGCTCGACTTACCGAAGAATTAGGTGAACTAGCTCGAGAAGTCAATCATGTTTATGGAGAGAAACCTAAAAAGTCAACGGAGTCTGATAAAGCATTAGAAGAAGAATTGGGCGATTTACTATTTGTTATCATGACATTTGCGAATTCATTAAACCTTGATTTAAGCGAGGCTTTCGAACAGAGTATGTCTAAAATCGAAACACGGGACCAAAACAGATGGACAAAAAAGGAGACTGAATCATGAGTCATACAATCAATATTATGTTAGCTGGCCCACGTGGCAAAATGGGGGCTGAAGCGTTAAAATTAATCGAAAGAACAGATCACTTTCATTTAGTTGCTTGTTTGGACCGTAAATACGACGGTATGAAAGTTCAAGATATTGAAGGGTTACCTGCTTTAGATGCACCGATTTATACAAATCCAAATCACGCATTCGATCAAGTGAACGCGGACGTTTTAATTGATTTAACCAATCCAGAAGCTGGATACGAACATACGCGACTTGCTTTGTTACATCAAGTGCGACCTGTTGTCGGAACGTCTGGTTTTACAGACGATCAGCTAAATACGATCAAACAATTGAGTACAGATTACGAGACAGGCGTTGTCATTGCACCAAACTTTGCAATGGGAGCTGTGCTTATGATGCGTTTTTCACAAATGGCAGCTAAATATTTTTCTGACGTTGAGATTATTGAAAAGCATCATGACCAAAAACTTGATGCCCCGTCTGGTACAGCAGTGAAAACCGCTCAATTGATTCAGGAATCTCGACCATCTCAAAGTCAAGGTCACCCGAATGAGACAGAAACAATTGACGGTGCTCGCGGAGCGGATTATGATGGGTTTAAGATTCATAGTGTCCGTTTGCCAGGATATATTGCAGAACAAGAAGTGACGTTTGGACAGGCTGGTCAAACGTTAAAAATTACGCACAGTTCAACAGATCGTTATTCATTTATGAGTGGGGTCCATTTTGCTGTCGAACAAGTCATGCAGCAGGATGACTATGTTTATGGATTAGAAAATTTAATGGAATAGTAGGTGAGCAAGCTTGAATATCGCTTTAATTGCGCACGACGAGAAAAAACAACATTTAATCAATTTTGTAACAGCGTACGAGCCTATTTTTAAAGAGCATACACTATTTGCGACAGGGACAACAGGGAAACGAATTACTGAAGAAGTCGGCTTATCGATCGAACGTTTACAATCAGGACCTTTAGGTGGTGATCAGCAAATTGGGGCTAAAATTGCCACAGATGATTTGGATTTAATTATCTTTTTCCGTGATCCGCTGACAGCTCAGCCACACGAGCCAGATGTTACCGCGTTATTAAGGTTGTGTGATGTTTATCGGATACCTGTCGCAACAAATGCGGCGACAGCTGAAATTATTGTTCGTGGTCTAGCGAATGGTTGGTTAGATTGGCGGTCCATACAAGATTCAGTAGGAGCTTATCATGAGTAGGCGTATTGGTATTGTATGTTATCCCACAATTGGTGGTTCAGGTGTTGTCGCGACGGAATTAGGGATCTTTTTAGCTGAACAAGGATATGATGTACATTTCATTTCAACGACGATGCCGTTTCGGTTAAAACGCTTGTATCCGAATATTTATTTTCATGAAGTCGAAGTAGCAAATTACCCTGTTTTCAAGCATCCTCCTTATGATTTGTCTCTAGCAAACAAAATTGCTGAAGTTGTTGACCGTGAAGAACTCGATATTATTCATGCGCATTACGCAGTTCCACATGCTATATGTGCCTTGTTTGCCAAACAAATGACTAACCGTGATGTGAAAGTCGTAACAACACTTCACGGTACGGATATTACGGTTTTAGGGATTGATGATAGTCTACAAAAAATGATTCGTTTTGCAATTGAGGAGTCCCATGCTGTAACAGCTGTGTCTCATAGCTTAAAACAACAAACCGAGGATGTCTTTCAAACACAAGCCCATATCGATGTCATTCATAATTTCATCGATGTTCATGAACGATCATTCGAATCAGATGAACAACTTAAACGTGATTTAGGCCTTGAGCCTGAAGAAAAAGTTTTAATTCATATTTCGAACTTTCGTAAAGTAAAACGTGTCGATCAAGTTGTTGAATCCTTTTATCATATTTCACAACATGTTAAGTCAAAACTATTATTAGTAGGCGATGGGCCAGAGTATAGTAAGGTCCGTCAACAAGTGTTGGATTATGGTTTGGATCAAAACGTTATTTTCTTAGGACGACAAGATAATATTCAAGATTTGATCAAAATAAGTGATCTAAAACTATTATTATCTGAAAAGGAAAGCTTTGGTCTTGTTTTATTAGAAGCGATGAGTCAGGGTGTTCCGTGTATTGGTACAAATATTGGTGGTATTCCCGAAGTAATACAAGATGGCGTTAATGGCTATATTTGCCCGTTAGGCGATTTAGCTTGCGTCTCATCAAAGGCGATTCAATTGTTGCAAGATGAACAACTTTGGCAACAACAATCGGAACAAGCTAAAAATACAGTATTACACGATTTTCAAACGAAGCATATCGTCAAACAATATGAAGATTTATATGAACACGTTTTAAAAAAGGATTGAAGCCATGTTAAGTCAACCGTTTCAAGAAGCTATACCAGTCATAGATCAATTTGAACAACACGGGTACGAAGCGTATTTTGTCGGTGGTGCAGTTAGAGATCATTTACTAGGTCAATCAATAGGTGATGTTGACATTGCGACGAATGCCACGCCTGATGTGACGATGTCGCTGTTTGATCGAACAGTTCCAGTCGGCATCGACCATGGAACTGTCCTCGTATTACATAATGGCAATGAATATGAAGTCACGACATATCGAGTAGAGAGTGATTACCGTGATTATCGGCGCCCAGATCATGTTGCGTTCGTCAGTCGGTTAGAAGATGATTTGGCTAGACGTGATTTAACGATTAATGCAATGGCCATGGATCGTTATGGTCAGGTGATTGACCCTTTTCAAGGTCGAAATGATTTAACACATGGGGTTATACGAACTGTAGGCCGAGCAGACGATCGATTTCATGAAGATGCACTTCGTATGTTGCGTGCGGTTCGTTTTTCGAGTCAATTAAATTTTGCTGTAACCAATGACGTTCTAACGGCTATTAAACGATATCACACTTTACTACAAGAGATAGCTGTCGAACGTATCCAAGTGGAATGGTTCAAATTATTTACTGGTTACGGTGTTGCACATGCTCTTGATGTATTAAATAAAACTGATATGTATCAATCGTTACCGTTATTAAATCAAGAACGTGATGTGATCAAGCATCTCACAAAGAACATCAAACGACCTATTCGTCATCCTGAAGCTGTAATGGCGTTATGTGCTTGTCTATCTAACACTTTAACGTTAAACGATTGGATTAAATCGTATCGGTGTTCTAATATCATTCAACGTCAAGCGAAAAAACTAATCCAATCAGTCAGTAAATTCAAAGAGAATGGCTTAACGTCTTTTGTGGTCTATACACTAGGGGATGTGAACCTTGAAGCCTTTCAACAAGTCGTTCAATCATTAGATTTGCCGGATGTTTCGTTAGAACAATTACACGAAGTCTATGAAGCGTTGCCGATTCAATCGAAACAACAGATTGCAGTTGATGGTAAACAGCTACAAAGTATAATTCCGGATTGGCGCAAAGGGCCGTGGATTGGTCGTTATTTACAAGCAATTGAACGAGCCATATTAGCAGGACAATTATCAAACGATTATGAGGCGATAGAGAGACGGGTGAAACAATGGAAGGAACAAGAAAACGATTAATTCAACTGTTATATCATCAACCTGACCAATACATATCAGGACAAGAATTATCCGAGCAACTTAACATATCGCGCTCTGCGATTTGGAAGCATATGAAAGAGTTAGAGAAGTCAGGTTATCAAATTGAAGCGATTACGAATAAAGGCTATCGTATTGTGAATGTACCCGATCATCTGTCTGAAGAATCGTTACGTTGGGGTCTTCAAACAGAATGGTATGGTCAAGAATTAACCTATTTGAAAACCGTATCGTCTACACAGTATCGTGCTCATGATATGGCACGCGAAGGATACCCGCATGGAACTGTGGTTATGGCAGGTGAACAAACAGCCGGCAAGGGGCGAATGAAGCGCTATTGGGATTCGAGGGCTGATTTAGGATTATGGTTTAGTGTCATTCTACGTCCTACAGAATTAACGCCTAAAGATGCGACGCAATTGACACTTGTAGCGGCTGTTGCTTATGCTAAACTGTTTGAACGAATGGCGATACCCGTTGCTATAAAGTGGCCAAATGATTTATATATTGGTGACCGTAAATTCGCTGGTATATTAACAGAAATGCAGGCTGAACAGGATCAAATTGATTATATTGTGCTTGGCACTGGTATTAATGTGAATCACGATCGCAATGATTTTCACGATGACGTTCAACACGAGGCCATCTCTCTCAAACAATATAGAAATGAATCTGTACAGTTAAACGATTTGTTCCGACAATTGGCGAACCATTTTGAATTAGAGTATAATCGGTTTATATCTGAAGGGTTTGCGGCGATCAAACAAGATTGGGAACGACTAGCTTATAAAATTGGAGAATGGTTAACGATTCGCACCCAAGAAGAATGGTCGGCTAAACTGATCGGTATCCATGAAGACGGTGCGTTAATCGTTGAAGATGTTATAGGCAATCAACATATATTATATTCCGCTGAAGTCATTTGGCGATAATTAAATGATTAAAACGAGGGTGTCGTATCATGATTAAAAAGATGTTACAAAATAAAATAGACGATGAAACGCCGATCACAATGGTGACGGCTTATGATTTTCCATCGAGCAAAGTGTGCGAATCAGCTGGAGCTGACCTTATTTTAGTCGGTGACTCGGTTGGCATGGTTATGCTAGGCTACTCATCAACCATTAAAGTGACTGTTGATGATATGATTCATCACGGAAAAGCCGTTCGTCGTGGCGCGCCGAACACGCATACGATTGTTGATATGCCATTTATGTCGTTTAATATTTCCGTCGAAGACACGTTACGTGATGCTAAACGCATGTTCCAAGAAATTGAACCAGACGCACTAAAAATCGAAGGTGGACAAGAGTTAGTTCCAACAGTCACTAAACTGACACAAGCAGGTATTCCAGTTGTCGGACATATTGGCTTAACACCTCAAACGGTTAATGTTCTTGGTGGTTATCGAGTTCAAGGTCGTTCTGAAGCTGAAGCGAAACAACTCATTGAGGATGCGAAAGCGTTAGAAGATGCAGGCGCGATTGCTATTGTGCTTGAATGTGTTCCAGCGCCATTAGCGACTAAATTAACAGAAGAATTGGCGATTCCGACCATTGGAATTGGCGCAGGAAATCAATGCGACGGCCAAGTGTTAGTGTATCACGATTTATTACAATACGGTGTATCACGACTACCTAAATTTGTACAAGCTTATGCGAATTTGGATGAGGTTGCGGTTGAAGCAGTATCGCAATATGTTCTTGATGTCAAAGAGAAAAACTTTCCAACTGATGATCATGCTTACAAAATGAACGATGATGTATTAAAGGGGTTATACGGAGGATCATGAAAACCATAAAAACAATTGAGTCGATGCGTGAAATTAAAAAGACTTGCTATGCACAAGGCTATTCTATTGGATTCGTCCCAACGATGGGGTATTTGCATGACGGTCATTTAGCGCTCGTAAAAAAATCTAGGCAACAAAATGATATCGTTGTCGTTAGCGTGTTCGTTAATCCGTTACAATTTAATCAAAGCAGTGATTTAACGTCTTACCCGAGGGATTTTGAACGGGATGAAAAGTTATTGGCCGAAGAAGGTGTCGACTATATTTTCTATCCTGATGTCAATGAAATGTACCCACATGCATTATCCACCGATATGCGGTTAATTAGACGAGGCGATGTATTGTGCGGGGCAACCCGTCCGGGACATTTTGAGGGCGTGTTAATGGTTTTAACAAAGTTATTTAATATCATTTCACCACATCGCGTTTATTTTGGCTTGAAAGATGCCCAACAAGTTGCTGTTGTGGACGGGCTTATTGACGATTTAAACTTTGACATTGAACTTGTGCCTGTCCCGACCGTAAGAGAAGCTGATGGTTTAGCAATGAGTAGTCGTAATGTGAGGTTAACGACACAAGAGCGACTCGAGGCTCCAAAGATAAATGAAGCGTTAGAGAAAGGACAACAATTGATTGCAGAAGACAACCAATGGACGCGAATGGCTGTTATTGAAAAAGTTGAGTCTGTTTTAAATCAAATTAATGGTGATATTGATTACATTAATTGTTTATCTTATCCTGAATTAACTAATGACATTAAGCATGATGATGATATAATTATAGCGGTAGCTGTTCAGTTCCAACAATCAAGACTTATAGATAATGTGATCATCACATCAACAGGTGACCTTAAATACGGGAGGTGAATCACGTGCAACGAACTATATTAAACAGTAAAATTCACCGGGCGACGGTTACAGAAGCTAACCTAAACTATGTCGGAAGTATTACGATTGACTCAGACTTATTAAGTCAAGTCGATTTATTGCCACATGAAAAAGTTCAAATCGTTAATAATAATAACGGCGAACGTTTCGAAACATATGTCATCGCGGGTGAGCCCGGAAGCGGTGTTATATGCTTGAACGGGGCTGCAGCGAGACGAGTGCAGCCAGGCGATATTGTTATTATCATATCGTACGTAACGTTAAATGAAGACGAGCTAGCAGATCATGAACCGACTATTGCGATTATGGATGAAGACAATCAAATCGAATCACTTATCAAAGAAGAACCGCCAATGTCGATTTTGTAACTCCCTTAATCCTGAAGGGGGTTCTTTTTGATTAGCCGTGTTGCGTTGTTGAAAGGAGGGTTAAAATGAGCGAACGCTTTATCGTTGTCGATCTCGAAACAACAGGTCAAACCGTTAGTAAAGGCGCCGAAATTATCGAAATCGGTATCATTGTGTTAGAAGGTCAAACGATTGTTAATGAGTATAAAACGAAAGTCAAACCGAAAGCAAAGGTACCACCTTTTATAACGCATTTGACGGGTATCACAAATGAGGACCTACGAGATGCTCCTAGTTTTGAAGAAATAGCCCCTGACTTACGTCATATGTTTTCTCAAGGCTATTTTGTCGCTCATAACGTGCCGTTTGATTTTACTTTCTTAAATGAATCGTTCCAACAAGTTGGTCTTCAACCGATTGATTGTTTAACGATTGATACAGTTGAATTAGCTCGTCTCTGTTTCCCGAAAGCTCCAAGCTATAAGTTGTCTGATATCACCGATTATTTAGGGATTGAGCATTTTTCGCCACATCGCGCGTTATCTGACGCTTATGTAACGAGTCAGTTATGGCTTCATGAATGGGAGAAGTTAGCCCAATTACCGTTTAGAACGTTGACTATGTTACGGAGTTTTATACCGTTTTTACATAGCCAAATCGAAGAATGGTTCGATCGTTTAGTTGAACAAAAGCGTTATAAATACAACCAGCCATATCAACATGACGATCATCATGATGTTAGTCAAGTACGTCATGATGATGTGGAATTGGCATTTTCTGATTGGTTAAACGACATGAATCAAAGATTACCTTATACGCTAAGAGAAAAGCAGTACGACATGGCAAACCATATATGGGACCATATTAATCAGTCAGCTCACTTCGTTGTTGAAGCTGGTGCTGGATTGGGTAAAACACAAGCTTATTTATTACCTACTTTATATGAAGCCTCAAAAGGTAAGCGAACATTGATTAGTACGAGCACGATCCAATTACAACATCAACTTGTTCATGAAGCACACCAATTAGTTGATGATTTAAAGTTGCCTCCTCGTGTAACGCTCATAAAGAGCCCGAGACATTACATTCATTATCATCGTTTTATGACATATATAGATCATTTTTCGGATCATCATAACTATGATGCTGTGTTGACAGCGACGATGTTACTCGTATGGTTAACGGAAACAGAAACAGGCGATGTCGATGAGTTAAACTTACCGACAAATGGGCAGCAAATATGGCACTACATTAATTGTGACAATCCACATACATCAAAAGAGGGCTCATACTTTCATCGAGCGCTAGACGTTAGTAAACAATCAGATTGTGTTGTCGTGAATCATGCTTTTTTATTACAAGATCGGTTAAAACAACAACGCCTTCTTGATGTTGATACGATCATCATTGATGAAGCCCATCAATTAGAGAATACGGCTCGACATCAATTTGCTCGACAATTGAATTATGTCGATATTGTTCATCTATTGCAAGATTTAGAACCACTATTAACATGGGATACGTTAGAACAAACACGTCAATTAGCAGACAGCTTTTTTAGAGCAATTTATCAAGCAGTGGAATTCTTATATGACGACGATCTCGTCACAGACACCGGCAAAGCACAACTTATATTGGATGATGAAACAGAGGATTTAGTGTTACAAGGAGATATTAACGACCAATACATTCAGTTGAACGCTATGATTGATCAAGTGATTGATGAAATAGAGCAACAAGTTGTTCATCATTCTTGGTATGAATTGTTGCGACGCGAAGCAGTTGAACAGCTCTTTGGTATCAAAGGAATCTTCGCTCAATATTTTGCTAATGATGGTCGTGATGTTAAATGGATTGAAATGAATCAATTCGGGGCCAAAAATGCTGCAACATTGCATCTTGAACCTGTTTCAGTTGCAGATTGGTTACACGAACAACTTTTTCAATCAACAGTGCCCGTCATACTAACTAGCGCAACATTACAAATGAATCACGATTTCCACATCTTCATGTCTCAAACAGGGATACCGCAACAAACAGATTGTTTAGTGCTGGAATCACCTTTCCATTATCAATCGCAAGTTCGTATGTACACACCGAATCACCTAGCAGAAGTGTCGAAGTCGGATATCGTATCTTATACATCGCAAGTATCGGATTTTATCATTCAGTATTACGTCGGTGTTCAACACAAAATGCTCGTCTTGTTTACATCATTTGATATGTTGAGATTAGTTTATAAGCAGTTAAAACGGTCGAATCGCTTAGAACATGTCACGGTTATTGGTCAAGGTGTGACGACGGGTAGCCGAGATAAGCTGAAAAAAATGTTTGAATCAAACGATGATGTTATCTTACTCGGGACGCACTCATTTTGGGAAGGATTTGATGTGAACGACGATTCGTTTAAAACAGTATGTATGGTCAGGTTGCCATTTGAAATGCCGTCTAGCCCACTGATGCAAGCGAAACGTCAAGCGATGGGAGAACAATCATATAATGATTTTTATCACTTAGCACTGCCGATCGCGGTCCAGCGTTTTAGGCAAGCGTTTGGACGTATGATCCGGCATGAATCGAATCGCGCTGTTTTTCTCGTGCTAGATCAACGTTTATATACGAAGCGTTATGGATCATCATTCTTAAATGCTTTGCCAGATGTTCATATGTTACACAGTGAACCAGAGAGGATCATAACAGATGCAAAAAAATGGCTATCATAATGAACGGTCATTGACTTAAGCTAACCGTTAGATGTTGTTTTAATTAAACGGTTAGGTGTTGGTAAAACATGAACGTATGGATAGTGATGCTATGGTTAATTGGAAGTGTAACGAGTTCCCCTATAAGTGAAGAGCCGTGGCTTTTCACACCGACGTCAGCCGGAGATACTGTGTTGCTGCAAGATGATCAAGAAACCATCCTAATTAATACGGGGAAACGTGACCAATATGAAGCTATAGAGCGTCTAATGAAGATTAATGATGTGTCACCTATAAAAAGCATTGTTATGACATCATCTGAAGCAAACAGCTGTTCAAATGTAAGACGCTTAACTGAACGTCATCCCATTAAGCATATTTATATGACAGAAACGATGGCATCATCATGCGCTAATCAATTAAATGATTCGATTAATCAGTTAACGTTAAATGAAGATGTCCATTTTGCGCTAAACCGTGATATGTTTTTTCATTATCATCCTGTCGATCCGTCAAAAGGAAACATGATCGTGTCGAACAATCAAACATCTGTTTACTGGTTTGAATCAGAGCAGTCGCCCATTTTGGAAGATATCGATATCCTTTACACGCCATCATATGTCAAACATGACGATATGGATGAGGCTGTTATCGACAAATTGAACCCTCAATTAGCGATTATTAATCAAGATGTAGATCATTATGATTCAAGTATCCACCAATTATTACAAACATTATGGATCGATACGTATTTACTGAAACAAAATTTAGCGATTCACATTTTTAATGACGTTGACGACTTTTCGATTCGATTAGAAAAATTACCGAAAAATGATTAGGGGAATGGTCAAAACATCATCAAATTCTTGTTATACTTAAACAAGTGAAGAAATTATGTGAATGTTGAGGAGATGAACAATTGTCAGTGCGCGAGTTGTTTCAACAAAAATGGTTTTTAATGGCTTTACTTATCGTCTTAGTCGTCACAATAGCAACCATTGTCGTTTCGATGATTTTATATTATGCTATTGAAGGTGACCATGATAATCAACAACAAACATATCAAGACGTCGCATTAGAGCTAAGTCCGGTACAGGAAGTGAATCAACGTTATACGTATCATGGTGAAGAAGCTTACACGGTTATTCGCGGCGAAGGGGATGACGGTTCATATTTTGTCTTTGTACCACAACAAGATTCGTTAAACTCAGATGACATTGATTGGATTAAAGCTAATGACGTATTATCTGAATCAGCTATGTTAGATCAATTTCAAGAAGAATGTTCAGACTGCCATTTAGAACATATAACACCTGGTATTATAAACGATGATTATGTTTGGGAATTAACGTATGAGTCGAATGACCGTCTCGTTTATCGAACATATACAATGGAAGATGGCGACGTGTACGACTCAATATCTTTTAGCCAAAATTAGAATAGGAGCGATACATATGGAACTTGCTGATCGAGTGAAATCATTAACACCGTCAAGTACATTAGCGATCACATCAAAGGCAAAAGCACTTAAAGCAGATGGTCATGATGTTGTTGGTTTAGGAGCAGGTGAGCCAGATTTTAATACGCCATCGTATATTTTAGAAGCAGCGAAGCGAGCAATGGATGAAGGGAAAACAACTTATACACCTGCTGGCGGATTGCCTGAATTAAAGCAAGCTATTATCGATAAGTTCTCAAGAGATCAACAATTAGATTATGAACAAGAACAAATCGTCGTGACAACTGGTGCAAAACATGCTTTATATGCATTGTTTCAAGTTTTGTTGAATCGTGGGGATGAAGTGATTATCCCGACTCCCTATTGGGTGAGCTACCCTGAACAAGTTAAGTTAGCTGAAGGTCAACCTGTTTTCGTTAACACTGACGAATCCAATCAATTTAAAATGACACCAGAACAATTAGAGGAATCGATTACAGATGTAACGAAAGCTGTTATCATTAATTCGCCTAGTAATCCGACTGGTGTGTTGTATACTGAAGACGAATTAAAGGCTTTAGGTGACGTTGCACTTAAACATAACTTATTGATTGTCTCTGACGAAATTTACGAAAAATTAATTTATGGTAATAAAAAGCATGTCTCTATGGCACAATTATCACCAGAATTACAACAACAAACAGTCGTCATCAATGGTGTAAGTAAATCACATGCCATGACAGGTTGGCGCATTGGTTATGCAGCTGGTCAAAAACAAATCATTCAAGCTATGTCTAACTTAGCATCGCATGCGACATCAAATCCAACGTCAATCTCACAACATGCAGCAATTGCTGCTTACACGCATGATGAAACTGAGGTTCACAAAATGAATCAAGCTTTTGAACATCGTCTGGAATCGTTGTATAATTGGTTATTGGACATACCTGGTTTAACGTGTGTCAAACCAGATGGCGCGTTCTATTTGTTCCCGAATGTCCGTCAGATTGTCGATCAATCACCATTTGATTCAGTCGATGAGTGGGTGAAGCGATTGTTAGAAGAAGAAAAATTAGCAATTGTACCTGGTTCCGGTTTTGGAGCTGAGAACAATGTGAGATTATCTTATGCCACGTCATTAGATCAACTCGAAGAAGCAGCGACACGATTAAAACGATTTGTCGAAAAGTATCGATAGGAGGAAAGCATCGTGAAAACAACTATAGCAAATGTACACAAACATCTTAACGAAACCGTCACGATCGGTGCATGGTTACATAATAAACGATCGAGCGGTAAAATATCATTTTTACAATTACGTGATGGGTCTGGCTTTATTCAAGGGGTCGTCGCTAAAGCGGCAGTCTCAGAAGAAGCGTTTGAGCTGTCTAAAAACATCACACAAGAGTCATCATTGTATGTAACAGGTACGGTTGTTGAAGATAGCCGTAGTCCGCTTGGCTATGAACTACAAGTGACAGACCTTGAGTTGATTCAAGAAGCTGTTGATTATCCCATCACACCGAAAGAACACGGCACTGAATTTTTGATGGACCATCGCCATTTATGGTTACGTAGTCAGAAACAACACGCGATTATGCGTATCCGTAATGAAATCATTCGTTCAACGTATGAATTCTTCAATCAAGAAGGGTTTGTGAAAGTAGATCCACCGATTTTAACAGGGGCTTCTGCAGAAGGAACGACTGAACTCTTCCATACGAAATATTTTGATGAAGACGCTTATTTATCACAAAGTGGTCAGTTGTATATGGAAGCAGCTGCGATGGCATTAGGCCGAGTATTTTCATTTGGTCCAACATTCCGAGCTGAAAAGTCGAAAACACGTCGCCACTTAATCGAATTTTGGATGATTGAACCAGAAATGGCATTCATGGATCATGAAGAAAGCTTACAAATGCAAGAAGAATATGTGGCGTTTGTCGTGCAATCCGTTTTAAACAATTGTTCAATTGAATTGGATACATTAGAACGAGATAAAACACAGTTAGAAAAAATCACAGCTCCATTCCCGCGTATCACGTATACGGATGCGATTCAATTGCTTAAAGATCAAGGGTTTGATGATATTGATTGGGGCGACGATTTTGGCGCACCACATGAGACGGCGATCGCTGAATCATTTGATAAACCAGTCTTTATTACGCATTTTCCACTTGAGATTAAAGCGTTCTACATGAAGCCGGATCCAGACAATCCAGATGTCGCGTTATGCGCTGACTTAATTGCACCAGAAGGCTATGGTGAAATTATTGGAGGCTCTGAGCGTATTGATGATTACGAACTAATGGCACAACGCTATAAAGAGCATGATTTAGAAGGTCCTGCTTATGAATGGTATTTACAATTACGCCAATATGGCTCAGTGCCTCACTCCGGTTTCGGATTAGGTTTAGAGCGTACGGTCGCATGGATTACAGGTATCGAGCATATTCGTGAAACGATTCCATTCCCACGCTTATTAAACCGTTTATACCCATAAGCAATAAAAGATGACTCATATGGTGAGTCATCTTTTCTATTCCGTTCATGAAAGGGTGAACACGTTGGATATACCTTTTTCGTATCAAAAACTATTAGCGAATCAAATCAGCATCCCAAGTCAGCTGCTATCAGATTATCAATCACTTTCATTAAATGAAACTGATCTCGTCGTTGTTTTGCATATATTACATTTACAACAATCTGGCATTTTATTGCCGACCTTTGACCAGATTGCTCACTCCATGACATTGAATGCCAATGAAGTATCTAATGTCTTAAAAAAATTACGCAATCAATCACTGTTACATATTGAACAAGTAAAAGACGAATCAAACCAAGACCAAGAATGGTATTCCTTATCGCCTTTATTTAACCGATTGTATGAACAAGAGGAGACGTCTACAAAAGAAGAAGAAGGAAAATTATTTCAACTATTTGAACAAGAATTCGCTAGAACGTTATCGCCGATAGAAATTGATACCGTCAGTCATTGGTTAGATGAAGATCAATTCAAGCCGCCACTTATTAAAGCTGCGCTACGTGAAGCTGTTTTAATGGGGAAATTAAACTTTCGTTATATTGACCGGATCCTAAACGAATGGAAGAAAAAAGGTATTCGCTCAACTCAAGATGTTAAACAAGAAACAGCATCACAGCAAGTACAGCAAGCACCGAAGGAAAAGCGAGATACATCCGTTTATTATAATTGGTTAGAAGAGTAGAGGAGGAGAGGCTGGTGTTAACCAAAAAAGATATTCGTTTTGTGTTGGATACCCTACAGGACATGTATCCTGATGCAGATTGTGAATTGAATCATAACAATGAATTAGAATTGCTTATCGCTGTTGTTTTATCCGCACAGGCTACAGATGCTTTAGTCAACAAAGTCACACCCGATTTATTTGCCAAATATAAAACGCCGGAAGATTACGTGAACGTCTCGTTAGAAGAATTGCAACATGACATTAAACGAATTGGCTTATATCGAAATAAAGCGAAAAATATTCGCAAACTATGTGCTGATTTAATCGAAAAATACGACGGAGAAGTACCGAGTGACTACGATTCATTAGTGAACCTAGCAGGGGTTGGTCGGAAAACAGCGAACGTTGTTATGTCAGTCGCATTTGGTCAACCGGCTATTGCAGTCGATACACATGTTGAACGTGTCTCTAAACGTTTAGGAATCTGCCGTTGGAAAGATTCTGTTTTAGAAGTGGAAAAAACCTTGATGCGTAAAGTGCCGGAAGAGGAGTGGAGCGCAACACATCATCGTATGATTTTCTTTGGCCGCTATCATTGCCAAGCGAAAACTCCAAACTGCCCAGATTGCCCATTACTCAGTGTTTGTCGTGAAGGGCAAAAACGAATGAAAAAATTAGAATCATAAATAAGAAAGCAGGATGTCTCGAAACTGAGGAGACATCCTGCTTTTTGTATTAGTTATTGTTTTGTTGATCGTCCGTTTCTGTTGAATCGTCGGATTGGTCTGTATTCGTTGATGAATCGCTTGATTGATCATCTGTGGAATCTTGTTGGTTGCTGTCATCCGACGTGTTGTCTTGATCAGTATTGCTCTGTTCATCGTCGGTTGTTCCATCATCATTATTATTTGAGTTGTCATTGTTGTCATTATTATTATCGTCATTATCGTTATTTGAATCGTTTTGATTATCATCTTCTGAACCATCGTTATCACTATCATCACCGAAGAAGTCTTCCCAGAAATCAGAGTCTTCTCCAGGAATTTCGATCGTTGCTGATGTTGGTTCGCTCTCATTATCTTCATTTTCAGGATTGTAAGCTGTTACTTCAAATGTATAAGACTGACCAGGTTCAATATCATTATAAACATAAGCTAAATCAGCATAATCCTGTTCGGACACAACTTCTTCTCCAGATGACGTCACTGTAAGAGAGAAACGAATGGAGTCATCATCTGATGGGTGCGACCATGTTGCATCGATGCTTTCGTTTTCTTCATTGAAAATAAGATCGAGCGACTCCACTGGATCTATACGTTCATATTCGTCTGACGTCTCAGTCGGTAAATTGCTTTCGACGAATAGTTCAGTAATAATCTCGCTTTCAGGTGTATAATCGCTCGGAAGCTTAGCTGGTCGCGTTCCTTTTTCAACTTCCCGTTCGACAACGGAGTCTGGTTGAACGAAGTCAGACGTTTCAACCCCTTCTGATAAGTGTTGCATCATGTTTTCAAATAATGGGAAACGCACTCCAGTATCAGCGTTAGGATCATTATTTTCATACCCGGTCCACACGGAAACACTGAAATTTGTCGTATAACCTGTGATCCAACCGTCGACATCTTTATTGGTTGTACCTGTTTTCGCTGCAACAGGTAGATTGCCTAGGTTTAAACTGCTAGCTGTTCCTTGATTGACAACGTCTTTTAACATATCTGAAATCATATACGCTGTATAATCTTCCATGACAGGGACGCTCTCACGGTCAGGCTCAACGGTACGACCGTCTGGAAATTCAATCTTCGTAATCGTATGCGGTTCATTATACATGCCTTCGTTACCAAAGGCGGCGTAAGCTCCAGCCATCTCGTATGGGTTCGTTTGTACATCGTTAACTCCACCGAGTGGCATCGATTCGGTCACAGCACCTTCAATCGATGAAATGCCTAGGCTTCTAGCAAATTCACCAGCTTGTTCTTTGTTCAGATTTTCGCGGACGTTAATAACAGCTGGCACATTTAATGAATCGTACAACGCTTGGCGCATCGTCACCCACCCGTGATATCGACCGTAGTTTTCAAATGCTTGTCCACTTTCGGTCCAAGAGTAGTAAGCTTCAGATTGACTGTCATTATACTGATGATACGTTGAGAATTGTTTCTGATCAATAACAGGACCATAACTCACGATTGGCTTAATGGATGAACCAGGACCGCGGCCAATATCAGTCGCATTGTTATGGGTTCGGAAGCCTTCTTTGTTACGACCACCACCGATCGCTAACACTTGACCGGTTTGAGTATCTAAAGCAACGATTCCTGCGTCTTGGTTTTCAGGGAAATTAACAGGGCTGTCACTACCTAATAAATGTTCGACTTGCTTTTGCGCATCTTGATCTAACGTCGTATGAATCGTTAACCCTGCTGTATAAATATTTAAATTATCATTGTCGATGAGCGATTCCGCTTCTGAGTAAACCGTTTCGACGAATGAAGGATATTGTAAATCGGTTTCGTAATTGGCTTGGACCATATTCGAAACTTTGACTTGTTTCGCTTCCTCAGCTTCTTGTTCGGTAATTTTGTCGTGATGGACCATTAAATTTAACACTGTATTGCGGCGTTCTTCTGCTAATTCAGGATTATCAATCGGGTTAAAAGCATTCGGTCTGTTCGGGATACCTGCAAGCATCGCCGCTTCAGCTAATGTTAAATTGTGCAAGTCTTCTTTACCGAAATAGACTTCGGATGCTTTTTGGACACCATAGATTCCGTTACCATAATAAATTTTGTTTAAATACATCATTAAAATTTGTTCTTTAGAATAATCTTGCTCTAATTTCATCGCTAAATATTGTTCTTGAACTTTAAGCTTTATTTGTTTTTCACTAGAAAGTAGAAAGTTCTCGATTACTTGTTGTGTAATCGTACTAGCTCCTTGAGAACCGAATCCATCTGTTACGTTAGCAATCACTGCTGCGCCAATTCGACGTAAGTCAATCCCGTTGTGTTCATAGAATCGAGCGTCCTCAGCTGCGATAACAGCATCTTCTAATACAGTCGATACATCGTCGTAATTAATGACTTCACGGTTTTCAGTCGCTAAATTAGCAATCTCGTTGCCTTCCCGGTCGAGCACACTCGTACTCGCTGGAACTTCTAATTTTTCTTCACTAATCTCTGGAGCGTCACTTATATACGAGTATACGACGCCAGCACCAACGATTAACGTGATAAATCCGATAATAAATAAGGTTATAAAGACTTTTTTCCAGTTTATTTTTTTGCCTTGTTTTTTCTTTTGTTTATTAGCTTTTCGGCTTTTTACATCTTCACTCATGTTATTTCTCCTCCGTTAATAAAAACGTCATCAACGACTTTTAAATAATCGACTTTGGCCTGCAAGCGAAATGGAATTACATATCCATTCTCAGCAATATAGTCGTGTGGTATCGATTTGCGACCACCGTTTTGTTGTGCTTCCCACATTTTTAAAAACGGTTGTAACGGTAATAAATACGTTGTTTCCATTTTAGAAAAACGAATAATGAAAAACGTAATGCCACCGTGCTTATCGATTCGTTTCATGTGCTCAACTTGGTGATCATGAATATTGCTTAAAGGAATTGATTGTTTATTTTTCGTTTCTTTCGCTTCAAAGTCGATATGATAGCCGCGATAAAGTCCGTTAAAGTCTGTTGTTGAAGGCTTTTGGTAATAGGCTTCTTTTATAACAGCCGCGCTTCGTTTCGGGTAATCGACATTGACAACTTGAACTGGCGTCGGCTTCTTATGAATAACAGCTTGTTCGGACTCTAGATAATAATGATTCGTTTCATTAATATCTTTTTCGAGGGTCATACCTCGGTTAGCGTGTGCATCTTTTGTTTGATGTTTATTCTGTTTCGGTTGTATTGAGTTTGACGATGGTTTGCGACGACTACCTTTTGGATACCTCAATCGAATGCCTCCTTAAACTTATTATACCAAATTTTAAACGAAAAAGATTTGGATATACTGTGAATAAGTTCTAATACCAAAGGAATGATTGGATGAATTCATTACTAATTCATGATATACGCGAACAAACGTTTTTACATAATCGAGATAATATAGCGAGAACGTTGGCGTATAATCATTACTTTCAGCAAAATCCTGAAATTAAATGGTCACTATTAGCTCATATCGTCTCACGTAATGCGGGGTGGAATATGACAGATTTAGAACTACCGAGTTTTAAAACGATATTAACGGACCCACAACGGAAAGCTTTATTTCTAACTTATGAGAGTATTAATTGGTTTATTTTCCGAGATGCTTACCCGCAGCTACTAATTTATGAACGATCAAAACAGCAAGGTAAACCGTTATTTTTTCTATTTAAATATTTCGGTATCTCTACATTTATGGAACGAGAGTGGTACCGTTTTTATCAAACAGGTGACCAAGATCGATTGATGATTGCGCAAATTATTAATGAACAACAACTCATTCAAAAACCTATTGTGAAGCATAACCCTTATCAACGCAAAGTATTTCAGCGCATGCCATATTATTTACAATCCATTTTGCATTTAAATGCTGTCGTCATCCCAACATTGTGCGGAAAGTTATATGGCTTATTTATTCCACCATTTCAACGCGTACACAACCGAATCAAAATCGGTAAACAATTAGCGCAACTATTGTATTATCCTTATTTACATCCATTATTTCATGATTTTATAAATGAAGTCCAAGTCACTGGGAGTCGAGAGGAGTACGAACAGTTTATGCTTAATGGACCACCTCATTCAGCGCCACCATTGCGGAACGTGTATGAAAGGGTTGAACACGAATTGAGTGAGTCGTTCTCCGATTGGTCTTACCAAACAAGGATCAAAAATCGATGGTTTAAAGAACCTTCGTTACCTAATATCCAATTATTTCATCGTGATTTCATGCGAAAACGTCATGTGTTATTTGAAGTCGGAGCGGTCGCATCAACAGTCAAAAACGTTGTCAAAAAAAGATAGTCTTTTTCTAGTTTTGTCTAAGTATAACAGCGTTCGTCGTATGCAAAGGAGTTAAATGTGCCTTTCTTGAATTAACAAGCATAGGAGAGGGGTGAATGCAGATGAACGCAAAAATTGAAGAGACGGTTTATGTGGCTACAACATCATTATTAGCATCACTTGATCGTTTGGAAGAATCATTAGATCAGTTAGCAGTGGAAATAGCTTCAGAAAGATATCAGAAAAATACGACCAAATAATAGAAAAACGCTTTCAATCATGGTACATTAGAGTAAGAAAGGTGGTCGTTATGGACTCGTTCATCGAATTAACAAAACAACTAAGATTTCAACTTTTAGAAGATTGCTTAAAACGTTATGAAGATGGTTATAAATTTAATCGAAAAATTTACGATGAATTTTATCAAGTAAAAGATGAATCGTTATCGCAATTTGAGCAAATTGAACAATGGGAAGATGATGCCAATGCTGTTGTGCACCGTATTCCGTTATTCCCTAATCAAATTAAAAATACGAAAGATAATTTAGAAATTATGATTCTTCATAGTTATTTCCATGACGTACGCAAAAAGCGGTTTATGGAACTGTATCAGTCTGTCATGTATAATTTAGATCTCATCTTAAATGATGCACATGTAACAGACCAATAAAGGTCATGACATATTATTTGGAGTAGCTTATCAAAGAGGAGAGATAAAATGGAAAAACAACAATTAGTCCATTCAGCACAAGCAATGTTAAGTCAAGCGTTTGTTCCGTACTCGAAGTTTCCAGTTGGTGCGGCGTTATTAACGAAAAACGGTGACGTGTATCAAGGGTGTAATATTGAAAACGCATCATACCCTGTTACATGTTGTGCTGAACGTGTTGCAATTTTCAAGGCGATTTCAGAAGGGGAACGCGATTTTAATGCATTAGCTGTTATTGCGAACACAGATCGCCCTGTACCACCATGTGGTGCGTGTCGTCAGGTAATGAGCGAATTCTTTGATCCCAATATGCCCGTTTATATTACGAACAAAGATTTAGAGATTAAAGAGACAACAGTAGGGGAATTACTACCTTTTTCCTTCACACCAGAAGATTTAGAATCTGGGCAAAGCTCATAAACAATCGATATAGACTTATACTTAAAATCCGAACTGAGTTGTCAGTTCGGATTTTTATGTTGATAAAGATTTGTTCCATTGACTTTTTTTGATATACTAGGCTTATGAAATCTATAGCGATTACAGGTTATAAACCGCACGAATTGAATATATTTAATGAAGAAGATGACAAAATACCCGTTATTCAAGAAGCGATTAAACGACGGTTACAACCTCTGATTGAGGAAGGACTAGAATGGGTTGTTATCTCTGGCCAACCAGGCGTTGAAATGTGGGCCTTTGATGTTGTGCAACAGTTAAAAGAAGAATATACCATCAAAATAGCCGTCATACCACCATTTCAATCGCAAGATCAGGTATGGAATGAAGAGAAACAACAAAAATATCAAACCATGTTACTTCAAGCAGATTTTTCTCAACCGTTAAGCCAAGCCAGCTATCAAAGCCCTGAACAATATAAAACGAGAGATCGTTGGTTGTTACAGAAAACAGACGGCTGTTTAATCGTTTATGAAGAGGAGTATGGTGGCACGCCACGATTTTTTTATCAAATGGCCGAACAATATCAAGAGCAAGAGGCATATCAGATCAGTCAAATTAATGCGTTTGATTTAGAAGATATTGCGCTAGATATGCAAGAATCCAGTCAATTAGAATAGGTTAGTACTGAGGGGGATGACTAGTATATGAATAAACCACATTTAACCAATCAAGGTATTTTAGACAAAGAATTCAAAACGTCCATGCGAGGCTATAATCAAGATGAAGTAGATGAGTTTTTAGACGTCGTCATTCAAGATTATGATTATTTTGAAAAAGAAATAAAACGATTGAAAGAAGAAATGGAAAGATTAAAACAAGCGTCAAGCTCAACGAATCAACATGAATCAGCACCGAGTCAAAGTCGATCGCAAGTAAACGCTGATGTGTTGCAACGTTTATCTAATTTAGAAAAAGCGGTTTTCGGACGAGGGCGTACAGAATAAGTGAGTATGGAAAATGAATCATCTCGCTAAATGTGCAAAGTTATGCTATAATTTAAAGTTCGGGCATAAGTAGGGTGTATTAATATTGGTGTAATCGCTCAAGTTAACACTTGAGAGGAAAGTCCATGCTCACACTGGCTGAGATGCTAGTAGTGTTCGTGCTTGACGAAATCATAAGTCAAGGGAGTTACCGATTCGGTCACTTACGGCAGGGACGTAGCCTACGTCAGAGGATAGGGCTACAATCCCTTTAACGTGCCACAGAGACGAGCTTGATTGGAAACAATCAAGGTGGAACGCGGTAAACCCCACGAGTGAGCAACCCAAACAATGGTAGGGGCACTTCTTGCGAGGAACTCAACTTAGCAAGAAGACAAGCAATTGCTTGTAGATAGATGATTACGCCTGGAGTACGAGGTTGACCACCGTTTGCAGTACGATAGGACAGAACATGGCTTACAAGATATTAATCGGTCACCCTACTTATGCCTTTATTTATGACATAAGTTAAGTAATGAACGTGAAAGGAATGACATATCGTGACACAACCATTAACACTTATTGCAACAGCGGCAATGGGTTTAGAAGGATTAGTAAAACAAGAACTCCAAGACTTAGGTTATCATGATTTACAAACTGAAAACGGTAAAGTTATCTTCAAATCCGATTTTGCTGGCATTGCAAGGACAAATTTATGGTTAAGAACTGCTGATCGCATCAAGTTACATATCGGGTCATTTAACGCTTATAGTTTTGATGAATTATTCGAACAAACTAAGGCGTTGCCATGGGAAGATTGGTTGCCTGAAGATGCTTTTATTCACGTTGTTGGTAAATCACATAAATCTAAACTTTATTCTGTTCCAGATTGCCAATCAATTGTCAAAAAATCGATTGTGTCGCGAATGCAAGATCAATACCATATTCATTCACGTTTAAGTGAATCGGGTGTGAGATATAAAATTGAAGTCGCGATATTAAAAGATCACGTGACTCTTTCAATCGATACAACAGGAGCAGGGTTACATAAACGAGGCTATCGTCATGAGCAAGGGGAAGCGCCACTGAAAGAGACGTTAGCAGCATCACTCATTAAATTGACGAATTGGACACCTGATAAACCGTTTGTGGATCCGTTCACAGGTTCTGGGACAATTCCGATTGAAGCTGCCTTAATTGGTCAAAATATTGCACCAGGATTTAACCGTGAATTTGCAGCAGAAGAGTGGGATTTCCTGCCCGCTTCAATTTGGGATGATGCGATGGAAGAAGCAGAAGATTTAGCTAATTATGATCAACCACTCGCTATTACAGGGTCTGACATTGACCATAGAGCCATTGAAATGGCAACGAATAACGCGATGGAAGCTGGACTAGCTGATTTAATTGAGTGGAAGCAGATGAACGTGAAAGATTTTAAACCGAAGTCTGATGTGGGGTATGTCGTAGGTAATCCACCATATGGTGAACGGATGAGTGACCGCGATGAAGTAGAATCCATTTACCGTGCGTTGGGTGGTATTATGAAAGACTTTCCGAAATGGAGCGTCTATATGTTAACGTCGCATGAAAATTTCGAAAAACACTACGGCGTCCAAGCATCGAAAAAAAGGAAATTATTTAACGGCTTTATTAAAACAGATTACTATCAATTCTTCGGACAAAAATAAATGTTGGAAACGTCACTTAATGTTTAAGTGGCGTTTTTTCGTTTTTAATCTACATACGATTGACTAATCGGGAGACACTATAACTAAAAAAGTAGGTGTTATGGTGTCTACTATCGCTTCGATCGGGACAAGTTTACCGCAGTATACATTGAGTCAACCTGAAGCAAAACAGTTTATTCGTCCATTTGTGAGTGATTCATTAACCAAGTACTTAAGTGTGTTTGATGAGTCAGGAATTGATCATCGTTATTTTGCAGCTGACCGGGAATGGTTAACAGAAGACCATGGTTTTAAAGACCGTCAGACGTTATTTGAGTCAGAAGGGGTGGTGTTAGCGGTGAAAGCTGTCGAACATTGTTTGGCAGGCTGGGACGATTTAAATTTAAATGCTATCATCACCGTCACGAGTACAGGTGTGTTGACGCCATCATTAGATGTTAATCTTATGAATCGACTTCATCTCTCACCAAGTCTTAAGCGCATGCCATTGTTTGGACTTGGATGTGCTGGTGGTGCTGCAGGATTATCAAGAGCGTATGACTATTTAACAGCACATCCTGATCAAGCGGTGTTGCTCGTGTGTTGCGAACTCGCTTCAACAGCCTTTCATCCTCAAAATATAACGATTAAAGATATTGTTGGGTCTGCTATTTTTAGTGATGGTGCAGCAGCTGTATTACTTATGGGAGATGAACACCTCCAATTAAATAGAATACCGTCACCAAAACTAAAAATTCGCGCTACAGATTCCAACATATTACCAGATTCAATGGATATTATGGGATGGAATATAGAGGATAATGGTTTTCATGTTGTGTTTTCTCGTCGTATTCCATCAATCGTATCATCGTTTTGGCAGCAACATGTAACAGATTGCTTATCTGCACAACATACGTCGGTAGATCAATTAGATTTTGCGATGATTCATCCTGGAGGCCGAAAAATATTAGATGAAATTCAACGCATAACCTCGTTTGACTCGTCGATCAATCATGCAAGAGAAGTACTACGTCAATACGGTAATATGTCATCAGCGACGGTCTTATTTGTATTAAGGGCAATGGTTAATACGTTAAAACAGTCACAACAAGGAATACTCACAGCACTTGGACCAGGCTTTGCATCAGAGCTTGTGTTGTTGGAGGTTGAATAAGGATGGTATATCTAATTGTTGTCGTTTTCTTAATCGTATTAAGACTGTTCGAGGTCGTTTGGGCGAAATTAAACGAACGTTTTCAACAAAAACGCGGGGGAATCACGGTTGATGATCCGTATTACACTTTCGTGGTGTTATTGCACACAGGTTTTTTAGCAAGTCTTATCGTTGAATCGTTTATCGCTCATCAATGGTCAGCCAACACCTCTGATATTTGGCTGACTGTTTTTATTGTGTTACAGCTTTTGCGCTTTCATGTCTTAATGACATTAGGACGTCACTGGAATACGAAAGTGGTTGTCAATCCAACATCTGCTGATAGGATTAAGCGAGGGCTTTTTCGTTATATAGATCACCCGAATTATTGGATTGTGTTAGCTGAATTGATCGTCATTCCATTGTTGTTCGAGGCATATGTCACAGCTATTTTGTTTCCGATGGGCCATTTATTTTTTATGTCTAAACGAATTCCATTAGAAAATGAAGCGTTAACCTTGTATGATAAGAAGTAAAAGGGAGGGGATACGATGATTATTTCTGTGGAAGAAGCCAAGCGAAAAAGTCAAAATGAAGATGTTGTATTTGTAGACTGTCGTTTTGACTTAAAACAGCCTGATCAAGGTCGGAAATGGTATGATGAAGCACATTTGCCTAATGCGGTTTATATGGATTTGGAACGCGATTTAAGTGGAGAGGTTTACTCAACAGGTGGACGTCACCCGCTACCTGATATGGAACAATTCAAGCAACTATTATTGTCAAAAGGCATAACAGATAAGACAACTGTTATTGCTTATGACAATCAACATGCATTTGCTTCACGATTTGCTTGGATGTTAAAAGCGATCGGGCATGAGGATGTATTTATTTTAAATGGTGGATTTGCTGCATGGGAAGAAGCTGGTTTTCATTTAACATCAGAACCCCCAAGTCAAGATGCCGTTAAAAACCTACAATCTTGGTCGTTAAATGATCGTATGATCGCTACACAAGACGATGTTCAACGTTATATTCAAGATGATCGCGTCGCCTTAATTGATTCAAGAAGTTACGAGCGTTATATCGGCGATCACGAACCCATTGACTTGAAAGCAGGACATATCCCATCGGCTCGTTCGTTCGATTGGATGTTATTGTTTGATCAAGGGTACTTTAAAGATCAACAGGCATTGCAACAACATTTTAGCGATTTAACTGATGTTGATAAGATCGTCGTGTATTGCGGGTCGGGTGTAACGGCAGCTTCGAACGTTATAGCGTTATGGGAAGCCGGATTTGATCATGTACAATTATATGTCGGCAGTTTTAGCGATTGGATTTCTAATAATCAAAATGTCGTTGCAACAGGTGATGAACCTGTCTAAACGAAAAAACGGCAATCATTCCGTAGAATGATTGCCGAAAATATATGACGTTTCATTTATTTTTTGTTAACGTTAGCTGCTTGTGGGCCACGGTCGCCTTCGACAATTTCGAATTCAACGTCTTGACCTTCGTCTAATGTTTTGAAACCATCTTGATTAATTGCAGAGTAGTGTACGAATACGTCGTCGCCACCTTCTACTTGGATGAAACCATAACCTTTCTCTGCGTTAAACCATTTTACTGTACCGTTTTGCATTTTAAAAAGCCTCCTAAAAACTTACCATCTAAATGCGCGATGGATTATTCACAATAGAGATCCATGAAGCTAAAAAAGGGTAACTCCTATAGAAATGAAGGATCACAACTGCATCTTTCACTTCTATAGAAGTTACCCGATTTGTTTATGATTCTTCACGTCTCAATTGCACTTTTAGTATAATCGATTTTAAGGTGTTCGTCAAGACGTAACTCCGATTCAGATGAAAGGATGGTTTCCAATGAGTATTTTAATTGGTCTAACGGGTTGGGGAGATCACGATGATATTCATCAACATGAAGCGGGGTCACGCCATCAATTAGCGGCATATGCCGCTCATTTTCCCGTTGTCGAGTTAGATAGTGCATTTTACAGTATTATGAGCCCATCTCGTATGCAATCATGGGCCGATCAAACGCCCGAATCATTTTCATTCGTGGTGAAAGCCTACCAAGCATTTACTGGCCATGATCGTCAATTTCGCACACGACAAGAGATAAAAACGATGTTTCAAGCTTATCAGGAACAAATTGAACCGTTAATGCAAGCGAACAAACTCAATTGTTTGTTATTCCAATTCCCGCCGTGGTTTGATCTGAACCGTGATCATGTTAGACGTCTCACCTTTATTCGAGAACAATTTAGTGACTACCCGTTAGCCATTGAATTTCGCAATCGTACGTGGTATGACCAACAAGTTAAACAAGATACATTAACGTTTTTGAACAATCATAACTGGATACATACCATTTGTGATGAGCCGCAAATTGGTCAGTCATCCGTTCCACTTGTTCCAGAAGTAACCAATTCGAACCAGTCATTAGTTCGATTTCACGGGCGGAACAAGTACGGCTGGAACGCAAGTGGACAAGACAATTGGCGAGACGTCCGATTTTTATACAATTATTCTGATGAAGAACTAATGGAATGGACGTCGGTCATTCAACAGTTACAAAACGAAGCCCAACAAATAACGATCCTATTTAATAATAATTCAGGTGGCCATGCGTATGACAATGCCAAACGATTCCAACGACTACTTAGTATCGATTATGACGGATTAAACCCGAAACAGATGGATTTATTTTCAGATTAATGGACCACTCTTGCTCCTAAATAACGTTGTTGCCAATACGAATCTGATAATGAACTGATCGTTACACCCGTTGATGTACCAGCATGAATAAACTGACCATTGCCTATATAGACACCTGCATGTGATGGTCCTGGTTGATACGTTTCAAAAAAGACGAGATCTCCGACGCTTGGGTTGTTAACTGGAGATGTCACGTTCCACATATCATTGACTGTACGCGGCAAATGTTGGCCATTTTGTTGATAGACATATTGTAAAAAACCGCTACAATCAAAACCGTTTCTGGAAGTACCACCCCAGCGATACGGTGTCCCTATCAACGAACGAGCTACGCCGATAACAGAACCGTTTTGAGTGGACGTTGATGCTTTAGAGGATGATTGGCTTTTGACTTCCTGTTTCGACACGAGTTGGACATTTTGAGTTGGTGATGTAGATCGTTCAGGGGGAGACAATGCCGATAAATCTAACGTTTCCTTATGCAATTGTTGATACCGTTTTAATGCTTGCTTTGTTTTTGGCCCTGCAATACGATCAACTTCATAGTCAAATAAGCCGATTGCTTTTAACGACGCTTGCACTTGACCGACATTATCGGACTGTTCACCATACTTTATCTTCTCTCCGATATGATTTATCGTTGTGATATAATGGTCGTAAACAATGTGTTCCAACATTTCAGCGGTTTCTTGATCTAATTCACCATTTTCGACCAATTGATAATCTTGCTGGAATCGTTTGATGGCATGTTCTGTTAATGCATTGTAATGAGGTGTAGGCTCCTTTGGATAATATTGAACGCGCTTAAGTTTTCTGTGCAGCATTAAGACCGATTCACCATGGTCGCCGTAGACTAATGGTGTAGATTGAACTGCAGCAGAAGCTTCATAATCGATAGGTGTATAAAACGCAATTGGTGAGCTAATCGCTAAATTTCCGGCAATCGCACTGACTAACATTTTTTTAGTTGGTGTTGTTTGCACCATGTCAATCACACCTTTCACATGCTCTATTATGACTATATGAAAAAAAAGGTCCTCTATACATTACAATCGTGTAACAAACCACGTGGAAAGGATGAGATAAATGATGAATGAACAAGCGTATTTAGATTTATGTCAGCACGTATTAAACGACGGTCATGACCGTCATGATCGTACTGGAGTTGGCACTAGGTCGATTTTTGGCTATCAAATGCGATTTGATTTGCAACAAGGTTTTCCGTTATTAACGACCAAACGGGTACCGTTTAAATTGATTGCTAGCGAATTGTTGTGGTTTATAAAAGGAGATACGAATATTCGTTATTTATTACAACACAACAACAATATTTGGAATGAATGGGCGTTTAAAAATTGGGTTGAAAGTGATGAGTATAACGGGCCTAATATGGACAACTTTGGCATTAGAGCGCAACAAGATGCCAATTTCAACGCTGTTTATCAAGAACAAATGGCTTTATTTAAACAATACATATTAGAAGATGATACATTTGCGGAGAAATTCGGTCACTTAGGTGACGTGTACGGTAAACAATGGCGTCATTGGCAAAGTACACAAGGTGAGACGATTGATCAGCTTAAACAAGTCATTCATGATATTAAAACAAACCCTAATTCGAGACGATTGATTGTTTCGGCATGGAATCCAGAAGACATTCCGACGATGGCATTACCGCCTTGTCATACACTGTTTCAGTTTTATGTTGAAGATGGTAAATTATCGTGTCAGTTGTATCAACGGAGTGGCGATATCTTTTTAGGTATTCCGTTTAACATTGCAAGTTATGCGCTATTAACCCATTTAATTGCGCATGAATGTGGCTTAGATGTAGGAGAATTCATTCATACGTTAGGGGACGCTCACATTTATCACAATCATTTTGAACAAGTTAATACGCAACTTGAACGTCATTTGGTCGATCCCCCTAAGCTTCAACTAAATAAAGACAAAACATCAATTTTTGATTTTGATATTCATGACTTGTCACTTACTGGGTATGATCCACATCCAAGTATCAAAGCACCTGTTGCCGTATAAGGAGGGAGACGATGACATATTCACTAATTGTTGCTATGGATCACAACCATGTGATTGGTTATAACCAAGCGATGCCATGGCACTTGCCTAATGATTTAAAATACTTTAAATCCGTGACATCGAATGCTGCGATCGTCATGGGTCGTAAAACGTTCGATTCAATCGGTAAACCGCTTCCGAATAGACATAATATTATTTTGACGCGCCAACACGGTTATGAACAAGAAGGTTGTACGGTTATTCATGATTGGGATGCATTAACAGATGTCACATCGTCTGATGAGGATGTGTTTATCATTGGCGGGGCAACACTATTTGAACATGCCTTAACGTTCGTAGATTATTTGTATATAACCTTGATTGATGGCGATTTTGAAGGGGATACGTTTTTCCCGTCAATTGATTGGTCAAAGTGGTCGTTGATCAAGCAGGAAAAAGGCAACGTTGACGACAAAAACCGTCACCCACACACGTTTAACGTTTATAAGCGTCAATAAGTGAACATTTTGTAACATTGGCATGATTATGTTTGCAATATTGGACGAAATAAGCGACAATGTAATCAATGAAAGCATGAGATAGGTAGGTGTGTTTATGACGATTGGTGTTCCAGGATTGATTTTAATCTTAATCATCCTTCTCATAATATTTGGACCAAAGAAATTACCTGAATTAGGTCAATCGCTTGGTCAATCATTAAAAGAGTTTAAACAATCAACACGTGAACTAACACAAGATGATCAAAACGACTCGGATCGACGAATTGATCGTCAATAATTATAAAATGGAGTGATATTATGGGCATCGGTAGTATTGGGTTACCGGGATTAATCTTAATTGTATTAGTATTATTGCTTGTTTTTGGCCCATCGAAATTACCGGAGATCGGTAAAGCATTTGGATCATCATTAAAAGAATTCAAAAAGGCGACAAATGATTTAATGTCTGATGATCAACAATCATCTAATACGTCGAATTCAAAGCAACACAATTCTGATTCCAACAATCAATAAACGATTCAATTTAAGGTGTAAGGACTTCCTTACATCTTCTTTTATGGCGTATTAGAGTATCGATACGGGTGTATGTAAGAGGTGAAACAGTTGGCAAAAGAGGAACAATCAAATCAGCAAGAAATGGATTGGACAGGCCATTTAGGTGAATTAAGACGGCGTTTCTTCTGGAGTTTTATCGTCTTTGCGTTATCATTTGGTGTCGGATTTTATTTTCGGCAAGAAGTGTATTTATATGTCGCAAATGATGTGCCGTTTCAGCTGTCTGTATTAAGCCCATTCGATATTATTTGGGTGTATGTTATTATTGGCACAATCGTCGGCTTATTAGTCACGATTCCATTTTTAGCCTTTCAGCTTTGGCTCTTTATTAAACCAGGGTTAACGAAGCATGAAGCACGAGTGAGTTTATTGTATGTACCATCGATATTCATATTGTTTGCCCTTGGTCTCGGTTTTGGTTATTTTATTATAAAAGATTTAGTATTGAATTTCCTGCTCGGGCTTAGTGATGGTATCGTTAATGAAATGTTTACGGTCAATAAGTATTTCCGCTTCATTATGCAAATTACAGTTCCGTTTGCATTTTTCTTCGAAGTACCATTAGTAGCAATGTTCTTAACGAGTTTAGGTGTTATTTCACCACAATTTATGAAAAAAACGCGTAAATACGCTTATTTGATTTTAGTGATACTTGGCACGATGTTATCACCACCTGATTTTATATTGCAATTAATTGTAGCAGCACCATTAATTGTACTATATGAATTAGCAATCATTATGTCAGGATTCGTGTATAAGCGACGTATGAAAAAATTAGTCGCCCTACAAAAATCAATAGAAGAAGACGATTAAAAGCAGGTGAGGACATGCGATCATTTTATCATTTTGCTATGCCCTATCGAGGCATACAACAAAAAGACGATGAACGGCGACAGCTTGCTGAAGCGATGTTTCATGATCACGATTTCCCTAAACAATCGGTCGATTATGACGAAATCAGTCAACACTTTGAAATGAATAGTCCATTTCCAGGTGCCGTTCAAGTATTTGATCGATTATGGCAAGAATATGAAGAACATGGATCATAACGAAAGGCTTCACCGTTAGTCGGTGAAGCCTTTCATTATAAGTGATCTCATTAACAAACGTATGCGCTACCGACAATGATTAGTAAAATGAAAAGAACCACAATGAGCGTAAACCCGTTATTGTCATATCCTTTACCCATATGCCATGCCTCCTTAAGCGTATTCATTGTTAATGTATGCATAGGGGGATAAGAGTGTATGGGCAGTCGCACGTATGACAATAAGTGATATATGCCGTAATAGGTCGTTTTTTGCGCTTACCCGGGAAATAGAAAGGATGTCGTAAATGATATTACCCGATGATTGGGAAAACTATTTAGCTCATGAAATTGAGAAACCATACTTTAAAGACATCATGCAGTATGTCAATGAACAATATGAACAATCAGTCGTTTATCCGCCTAAGGAAGACGTTTTTAAAGCATTTGAATTAACGCCATTTAATCATGTTAAAGTGGTATTATTAGGTCAAGACCCATATCATCAACCACAACAAGCGAATGGTCTTAGCTTTTCTGTTACGCGCGGGGTAGCGTTACCACCTTCACTAAGAAATATGAGCAAGGAGTTAAGTGAAGACGTAGGCTGCTCACTCCCTCACGGTGACTTAACGGAGTGGGCAAAGCAAGGTGTCATGTTATTAAATACGTCTTTAACAGTCCGACATAATGAGGCTAACAGTCATCGCTCTATTGGGTGGCAAGCTTTTACCGATCAAGTGATACGAATCATTAGTGATAAGCACGATCATGTTGTCTTTATGCTGTTAGGAAAACAAGCTTACCAAAAAGCAGCATTGATTCACTCTCGGCATACGGTTATTCATACACCACACCCTAGTCCGTTGTCGGCGTACCGAGGGTTCATTGGTAGCCGAGTGTTTAGCCAAGTGAATCTAGCCCTTAATGAACACCGACAAACACCTATTAATTGGTGTTTGTCACAATAGCCTATACAAACAAAGGCATTATCCCGTACATTATAGTAGTTGATATAAGGAGTGAAGCGGGATGTTACCAATTGAACGTTATCTAACAAAGCGGAAATCAATTTGGGACTATATCGGACGACAATCCAGTTATAAACCAACCAGTCCTTATTACCCAAAACAGACGATGACGATTCATGATACGATTCATATGATTCAAAAAGGGTTGGCCCTAATCGAACAACTATTACCACTTTGGAAACAATACCGGCCGTTATTAAAGCATGCACCATTCATGGTCGATATGATAAAATTAATGTTAGAAGAAGATAAGGTAGAATATAATGAGCAGACAGATGATAAGAATCATTTAAACAAAAGCTCACGAACACCGATTAAAAATCAAAAACAACGAGATGAATCCTTTGACGGTTTACCGCATCCAAAATTATATATTTAACCATTTTAAAAAGGGGGATGACAATGACAAAACAACTAAAGAAAGCAACGTTTGCAGGGGGCTGCTTTTGGTGTATGGTTGAACCATTTGATCGTAGGCCAGGGATCGAATCAATTGTATCAGGATATACAGGTGGTCATACGGAGAATCCAACTTACGAAGAAGTTTGTTCTGAAACAACAGGTCATTTAGAAGCTGTTCAAATTACGTATGATCCTGCCGTATTTTCTTATAAAGCGCTACTTGATTTGTATTGGCAGCAAATTGATCCAACTGATGCAGGTGGTCAATTTAATGATCGTGGTGAATCGTACAAGCCTGCCATTTTTTATCACGATGACGAACAGAAACAATTGGCTGAACAATCAAAAGAAACACTTGAAGCGAGCGGTAAGTTCAACAAACCCATTGTTGTTGAAATTCGTGAAGCAAAACCATTTTACCTAGCAGAAGAAAATCACCAAGACTACTACAAAAAGCATCCTTTTCATTATAAAATGTATAAGAAAGGGTCAGGGCGACAAGGTTTTATTAAAGAACACTGGGCAAATGAAAACACCTTCGCTAATTTACGCGAACAGTTAACTGACATGCAGTATAAGGTAACACAAGAAGACGTGACAGAACCACCGTTTCAAAATGAATATTGGGACCATGAGGAAGCGGGAATTTATGTCGATGTTGTAAGTGGTGAGCCACTGTTTTCGTCGTTAGATAAATATGACGCTGGTTGCGGTTGGCCAAGCTTCACAAAACCGATCGCGCCGCTAGAAGAAGAACTCGATACGTCACTTGGTATGCGACGCGTGGAAGTGCGTAGTCAATATGCCGACAGCCATCTAGGGCATGTCTTTGATGATGGCCCACAGGAAGCTGGGGGCATGCGTTACTGTATTAATTCGGCTGCCTTAAAATTTATCCCGAAAGATCAGTTAGACGAACAAGGGTATGGCAAATATAAAGTATTATTTGAAAACAGCTAAATGATAGTGAGGAGCGATTGAATATGATTCATAAAACATGGAACGATAATCAACCCATTAAACAAATTAAATGTGTGCATACAAACGCAGCTAAATTTACCGTTGAGAATGTGCTAACTGAAGGTAAAGTATATGATGTCAAAAATGAATCAGAAGAATTTTATTTTGTAATTGATGATACCGATAAAATGGCTGGTTTTTACAAAGATTATTTTCAAGAAGAATAGATGGGCAGTTAGGGGCAATCGAATAAGGTTGCCCCTTAATTGTCTAATTTCACATTAGCTATAATAATGTTTAGAGCATCCGGATAGATGGTGTCTAAGTCTGTAATCGGAAGTGGGTTAACACCTCGGCCTAATTCGACTGTAAAACCAGGCCGTTGAAATGCTTGAATAAACCAATCTTTATAACCGGCATGACTATCAACGTATCGTACTGGTTGATAACCGCTTGCTTTAGCATATTGTTGGACCATCGGGTGGGATCGTTCTGGTTCGAGTCCTTCATAACCCCAATAAATGACTTCACCTTGTGTATGAAAGGCAAGAACACGATCGAATGGTTTTAGACGAGCCAAATGGTACATGGCGATGGCTTCCGGTTCGGTTAATGGGGTATAGCCAGGGAAATCTCTTGGCGCAGGTTGTTTCGGTTTACGACGTTGTTCAATTGCCCAATTAGCCGGGAATTGATTGTTAAGGTCAACGCCACGAATATTCGCCTTCCATCCGTCAAATTGGTGTGATTGATTGTTTATATTTAAAACAGCGTCACGAATATCTGGAGATTTCGGTACCCCTTCATTCATTAGGTCGACACCATCTGGGTTCACGAGAGGGACAAGTGAAAATGTATAGTGATCATACACATGATCCATATGAATGCCATTAAGCTTGCTGTTGGCTATTAGAGCATCTATATAATCTGCTATAAATCGCATTAATACGTTTGTCGTAATTGATTCGTGAGCGTGCATAGAACCATTCATATGGATTATAGTTTCACCGCGTCCAAGTACTACTTCAGTTATAGGCTTTCCTAAAACTGAATAGCCAATCGTATTGAGTTGTATTTGCGGTACTATAGTTTGAAGCGTTCGTAAATCGTCATGTAATATAACATGTGTATACCAGGCTTGATCATGAATCGATTCTCTTGCTTTCATAAGACTCACCTCTTGCTGAACTATATGCTAAACACGGTGAAAATTTGCACAAATCGTGAAAACTCATTATAATGTGGAATAGAATTTCGACATAATCATAGTTATTTAAAAAAAATAATGATATGATGATACTATATTCAACTATTTAAAGGAGGATTTATCTTGGCATTCGTAATTTCATCCCCATGTAAAGATGAAAAGGCAGCAGAGTGTGTGGATGTATGTCCAGTTGATTGTATTGAAGAAGGTAAAGACATGTTCTATATAGATCCAGATATTTGTATCGATTGCGGAGCATGTGAAGCCGTTTGCCCGGTCGAAGCGATTTATCATGAAGATGAGCTTCCACAAGAAGAACGGGAATACATCGAAATTAATCGTAAATTTTTCCAAGGTTAGCGGATACATTGAAAAAGAGGCTGGATCACGTATCCAGCCTCTTTTTTCATATTTAACAAATTGAATACAGGAGTTTGACACATATGTTTAATAAAAAGGACGAACACATTGAACACGTTTTTGCGTTTGCACGTTGGTTAATTATTGTCGGTTTAATCATTATTTATATGATGACTTTCGATGAAATTAGTTTAATCGTTAACGGAACTATTTTTTGGTCGATCGTTGGTGTCGTTACAGCTTACAGTTTCATAACACATGTTAGTTTGAAATGGTTACCGACGTATTCGAAAGCGAAACGAATCATGATGCAAGTCGGGTTAAGTTTAGACTTATTGTTCTATCTCACGATTATGTTGATAACAGCAAGTGAGCCTCATTTATTGTCACCGCTTTTGTTTATTTGGTTACTACATATAACGTTAATTTGGACCGTGAAAGTGTCTATGGCAATGACGGTAGTTGCTATGGCAGCGTATGCTTATGTCGTTTTTGATAGTCAGGGTCTCAATGCGTTTTCGACGCTATCCTTTTTGGTGCAAATGATATTTATTTTCTTAATCGGTATGTTAGCGAGCTCGATGACGATTCGTAAAGAAGCTGGCTCGATTGATCATATTGATTATAAGGAAGAAGCAATGAAAGATTATGTGTCGGGCTTGTATAATCATCGGACATTCCAAAACACGTTAATGAAGTTCGTCCAACAACGGAAACCATTAACAGTGATTAAATTAAATATTGATCACTTTCAATCACTTAATGACCGTTACGGTTATGAATGGGGAGACCGAGTTTTAGCGATCATTGGTTCAACGTTAGATTTTTGGATTGAACCTCAAGATGGTTACAGTTTTCGCTACAATGGTGATGAATTTATCATCATATTATTTAATCAAAACAGATCACATATCGAACAACAAATTGAAAAATGGAATAATTATATTCATGAACATGTGCAAATGTTGGAACCCCTTAAAGGTGAGCAGGTTACTGTCAGTTATGGGGTTGCAACATTAATGGAACGTGATGATAGAAATGAATTATTACGTCGCGTTGACCGGTGCGTTCAACAAGCGAAAGCAACTGGACGTCATCGTGCAGTGTTTGATGAATCGTTCCAACTAGAAACTAACAAAGGAAGATGAGGCGTTTTCGTATGGCTATTGGTACCGAAACGAAACTTAACTTAGATGCATTATTTCACGTTGCGACACAACACGGATACGAAACCGAAAAACAAATGATCGTTGACATCTATCAAAAATGGCAGCAACAAGACACAGTTATTGGTTTTACGGGTCATTTCTCTGCCGGAAAATCGTCGATGATTAACCATATCTTAAATCGCGATATTTTACCTTCTAGCCCTATTCCAACTAGCGCTAATATCGTCGAAATTAAGCACGGTGATGACCATGTGACCTATCATTTAGGTGACAATCGCTATGCAACGAGTGATTCCATTCAAATGGGTGAAGTACAACGGTTGTCGAAAAACGGTGATGATGTTCAATCACTAACGATAAAAACGGACTTACCATTTTTAAACGGTACAACGCTAATGGATACACCTGGCATAGATTCAGCTGATGACGCAGAATTCGAGCGTACATTATCGCGCGTCCATTTAATTGATTATTTTGTTTATGTCGTCGATTATAACCATGTCCAATCAGAAGTTAACTTTCAATTTTTAGCTGAATTAGAATCGAAAGGCGTTCCGTATATGATCGTTGTCAACCAAGTTGATAAGCATAACGATGAGGAAATGCAGATGGATGACTATTTACAAGCCTTACGCGATAGTTGTGCTAATTGGGAACTCCAACCAGAGACGATTTTCACCACGTCATTAGTTGACGATGAACATGATTATAACCAATTGCAATCATTAACTGATTATATGATGGCATTAACAGAGGACGTTTATAAACGGCTTCCGAAACGAATGGTTGGTGAAACTGAACGACTAATCGAACGACTAGCGAATCTTCAATTTACAGATGAAGATCGTGACATTAATTCTGAAGATGAAAAGTCATATGAAGACCAGTATCACAACCTGAAGCATCAACTTCAAATGCTGACATTAGATGAGTCATCGTTTATAACGGACCATAAACAAGCCATTGGCAAAATGACAAATGAAGCTTATTTAATGACAGCGGATATTCGAGAGAATGCACGGGAATATCTTGAATCAGTCCAGCCAAAGTTTAAAGTGGGTGGGTTGTTTGCGAAGAAAAAAACAGCTGAAGAAAAACAACGCCGATTAAACATATTTTTAGAGAATTTACAAAAACGTATAACAACGGAAATTAATTGGCATATTCGTCGCCATTTAGTTAACATTTACGACCAACAATCGTTAAGTCATCCTGATTTAAAGCAAGCTATTCAGCAATATGACTACGAAATTGACGAACAGATGGTACGTGATGCGATTAATCCATCAGCAGAAGTAACGAAAGAGTATATCTTGCAATACACCGAGACGTTGCAACATCGAATCACACAAAATGTTAAACAAGATATAACACCGCTGTTAAAACAATTGTTCGATAATATTTCTGAAGCATCTGAAGAAAAACGCGAATCGTTGAATAGAGCTCTGCAAGACATTGAAGCAAAGTGGGAAGAAGCTCAGCAAACAAACCGAGAAACGATTGAAAAGAAACAATTTATCGGTCAACTAAAACGACAGACATTTCAATCGGATCAACCATCAGAGGCGTTAGATGAAGCGGTACTTAAAATTGAACAAGAACGACAATTAATTCCTGTTGATGCCATTATTTCAGACGAAATAGAAGGAACAGACGATGCAATAGTGGATGTAAGTGATGATGACGAAACGCAAATTGATATTGAAACAGTACGCACACAAGCGTTGGATGTGCTAAATGACATCGAGGCTATCCCATTATTACAAGATACATATGCGAAGATTAATGGTACATTAGCCCAACTCGATCACCAAGAGTATACGGTGGCTCTATTTGGTGCATTTAGTGCTGGAAAATCATCTTTTGCTAATGCTTGGATCGGGGACGCTTTATTACCTGTGTCACCAAATCCGACGACCGCTGCGATTAATAAGATTGCACCACCAAATCATGACTATGAACATGGTAATGTTGTCGTACGTTTTAAGTCTTCGGATACGTTAATACACCAAGTGAAGCAATTGCTTGAGCCTGCAACGGATAAACAATTTAAGTCACTAGATCAAATGTATTCATTTATCAATAAACAACAAGATTATTTAGAACGTGTACTTTCTAAGACAGACTGGTCATTTCTTGATGCTTTTGCGAAGGGACGACAACATAGTGAAGCCCTATTAAATGAATCGATCACACTTGATTTAATTCAATTCAAACCATATGTCACCGATGAGACATTGTCGTGTTATGTAGAGGAAATTGTTATTTATTATGCGTGTGATTTAACGAATCAAGGCGTGACGTTAGTCGATACACCTGGTGCTGATTCCATTCATGCTCGTCATACGAACGTGTCGATGCATTATGTTCGCCATTCAGATGTCATTGTTTACGTGAACTACTATAATCACGCGTTTGCACGAGCAGATCGAGAGTTTTTATCGCAACTTGGACGTGTTAAATCGGCATTTTCACTCGATAAAATGTTTTTCGTCTTAAACGCAGCAGACTTAGCAGCTGATCACGATGAACTGATCGATGTGCAACAATATTTACAGCAACAATTACAACAAAACGGTATTCACAAGCCACAAATTTTCGCGTTGTCTAGTAAACAGTTAAATGAACAACCTGAGAAGAAGCAGTCTGACAAACAGGCGAAAGCGTTTTTTGAACGATTTAATACGTTTATTGAAACAGATGCTAAAATGATGGTCGCTCATACATTACAACATGACTTAGATCAACTGGCTTCGTTTGTTGATCAAACGGTGAACGAATTAATGCAACATCAATCAGAGCAAGATGCGTTAATTAAGCAATATCAAGACCAATTAGCAAACTTACAAACCAAACGCTCATCATTAGATCTTGCCATTTACCATCAACAAATGAATCAACAAATCACAGAGCTATTACACTATTTGCAAGAACGTGTACAGATTCAATTGATGGATATGATGAAAGAAGCGGTTAATCCAGCAACGATCAGTGATAAAGGAAAACGGGGCCAACATCAATTAAAACAGGCGTTAAAAGAGTTAGGCATATCAATTGAACGACGACTAGAAAACGAATTTAACTCAACCAACCTAATTCTAGACCGTCATTTTCAAGATGTTCTTGAAACAATGGTTAACGATTTCAATCAATGGGTTCTACGTGAAACAAACTTCGACGCATTATATATTGGAGAACAAGCTCTTCCTGATGCATCATCAGGTGAGTTTGAAACCATCTTTGATCACTTGGATGTCAGTCAAATGACGACCTATTATAAAGATCAGAAACAATTTTTTGTGCAAAAAGGTGTTCAAACTTTATTTGATCAAATCGAATCCAATGTTAGCGACTATTTGAAAGTCGTCCAGGCTCAATTTGTTGAGATATTTCAAAAGCATTATAGTCACCAATTAAATCATATTGTTCGTGAAGAAACGACACAATTTGTCGAACGTATTGAACAGATGATTGAATCCAAACGAAAACTGTATCATGATGAGGTTCAAGCTGAGCAAATTCGACAATTACAACAAAAATTACAGCAAAAATTATAGCTGAAGATCTGCAAGCTTATATTGCACAATATAAACTTTAGTAAACAAATGGAGGCGAATTATGGCAACGAAACAACCAATCAAAGTAGACGATCTATTCCAATTAGCATCACTAACGAATCCTAGATACTCACCTGACTATAAGGAAGCATTATTTATTCAAACGGAATTAAATAAAGACAACAATCAGTACGAATCCAACTTATTTCATTACGATGTTGAACATGATGTCATGAACCAATGGACATTTGGTGACGCTCGGGTTAATAACCCGCGCTGGTCACCAAATGGTGATTCGATTATATTTATTTCTGATCGTAACGAGAAACAACAAGTGTATTGGATGTCGCGTTATGGCGGTGAAGCGAAACGATTAACCGACGAAAAAGAAGGAGTTTCACGGGCAGAGTTCTCACCAGATGGCCAGTCCATCATGTTACAAACATCGATTAAAGCAGAAGACTTGCACGAGTCAGATGATGAGAAAGATGAGAAAGAAACTAAAGATGAATGGCCGAAACCGACTGTGATTAATCGTATGAAGTATAAAGCCGATGGCGCTGGCCTTCTGAAACGGAAGTATCAAGTGATTAAATTACTTGATTTGAATACGAAAGCCATTGAAACGGTGAAACAAGCTGAGCAAAACTTTGTTTTTCAAACGTGGGTAAATCAATCACAAATCGTCTATACGACGGATCATTCGGATGACGAGGACTTTAATTTTAACTCAGAAGCCTATCTATACAACTTAAAAGCTAAAACAGAGCACCTTCTATTTACAGAAGAAGGGTCGCCATCTGGTTTTACTGTATCACCAAATGGCGAGCATTTATTATTTGCTCATATGGGTCGTATTTATGAAAATGCGACACAAGCAGATTTATATGCTTACCATCTACAATCGGGCGTTACAGCTTGTTTAACAGAACATTTTGATGCGCCAGTTGGTGACTTTGTAGCAGCCGACACTCAACAGCAACCTGTGTTAAGACCTGCAATATGGGCTAGTAATGAATCATTCTATTTCCCAGTTTCGCATCAAGGAAGTGTCTTATTGTATTACGGGCATATAGATGGCTCGATTTACCCGGCTATTAACGAACGATTACATATCGTTGGTTACGATATTGATCCTGACAAGCAAACAGCACTAGTCACGGTTAGTCACCCAACGAGTCCAAGCGAGTTATATGAATTATCTTTAACAGAAGGCACATTAAGATTAAAATCTAACGTTCATCAAGACTTACATGATAAGACCATTTTAGTCGAGCCTGAACCCATTCAGTATCAAAGCTTTGATGACTGGACGGTTCATGGTTGGTTAATGAAACCTGTCCATTTTGATGCAACGAAACAATATCCAATGATCGTTAACATTCATGGTGGACCTCATGCGATGTATGGCAATACATTTTTCCATGAGATGCAGTATTTCGCAGCCCAAGGTTATGCAGTGTTATACGTTAATCCAAGAGGCAGCCATAGTTACGGCCAAGAGTTTGTCAATGCTGTACGTGGTGATTATGGTAACGGCGATTATAAAGATATTATGGCAGGTGTTGATTATGTTCTGTCACAATATCCGTGGATCGATGACAATCGTTTAGGTGTGACAGGTGGTAGTTACGGCGGTTTTATGACGAACTGGATCGTCGGTCATACCAATCGGTTTAAAGCTGCCGTGACGCAGCGAAGTATTTCGAATTGGACAAGTTTCAGAGGTGTGAGTGATATCGGGTATTACTTTACTGATTGGCAGATTCAAGCATCATTTAATGATATTGAAACAATGTGGAAGCATTCGCCAATTGCGTACGTTGATCAAATCGAAACACCACTTAAAATCATTCACAATGAACATGATTTCCGTTGCCCGATGGAACAAGCAGAACAATTGTATATTGCCCTTAAGTATCAACGGAAAGAAACGGAATTTGTCCGTTTTCCTGAGTCAGACCATAACTTATCACGCACAGGTAAACCAAACTTACGTATTGAACGACTAGAACACATTATCGATTGGTTTAACCACTATCTATAACATAAAAAATCGCCACCCTTAGCTAGGTGGCGATTTTTTATGCCCAGTGCTGTTGAATAAATTGGTCTCGTCCTGATTTAGCACGGTCTTCAGCGTATTCCTCTGGATTTTTTTCATAGAACTGTTGATGATAGTCTTCCGCTGGGTAGAACCGTTCTGCTGGTTTAATCTCGGTCACAATAGGTTTATTAAACTTGCCAGATGACTCGAGGTCTGCACGGCTCGCTTTAGCTAATGTTTTTTGTGTCTCATTATGATAAAAGATAGCTGTACGATATTGCGGACCACGATCATGGAATTGTCCGTCTGGATCTGTCGGGTCAATTTGTTTCCAATACAAATCTAGAATCGTTTCATAATCAATTTTGCTCGGGTCATAGGTAATTTGAACAGACTCATAATGTCCGCTTTCACCTGATTTCACTTGTTCGTACGTTGGATGGTCAATATGGCCGCCTGTGTAACCTGAAATAACACTATCGACACCGTCCCACTGATCAAACGGTTTTACCATACACCAAAAACAGCCACCTGCAAATGTCGCTTTTGCATATTGCTCTGACATATTGATCACTCCTTCATTCATTCGTTCATTTTAACAATATTCTGTTTTGAATGGAAGTGAGGACGTTTGACGTAAAAAAGCTGCCAATCATTCGATTGACAGCTACAAACTTCGCTTACCAGTGATCAATTGATAGACAAAAATAATGCCAGCAATGACGAGTAATAAATGAATAAGACCACCAGCTACTTCTAGCACTAGACCAATTAACCAAATCGCTAAAATGATTAATATTATCGTCCATAACATATTATCACCTCACTATTATTATTACCCTATTTTCAAATAGTTCAATCGAATATAAGCTAATTTCGCAAATTTTTGCTAAAATAGAAAGAGATACACACATAATTGGAGGAACACGATGAAAAAATTATTGTTGTTCGTAGTCATGTTGATCGTAGTAGCTGGTTGTTCTAATGATGAAGAACCTATCGTATTACCGCACGATGAAATGGCTGACTATATTGCGCTATGGGAAGAAAACGCCTTTGATCAAATGTATCAAACCGATTTAACAGAAGCGACGAAGGAAACATTCGCTAAAGCGGATTATGTTGATCGTTATCGCAACCTATACAATGATTTAGAAGTAAAATCGTTATCAGTAGACATGACCGACTCGGATGACAATATCGCTTCTTTGAAAGAGTCGATTGATGAAACGGACCGTTATACCATGCCACTCCAGATTTCATTCGACACATTAGCTGGAACAATTGAATACGAAACTGACGTTATAATGGAAAAGGTGACAACGAATAAAAACGGAGAGCCGTTAGAGCAAGAAAAATGGTTGATTCAATGGAAACCAAGCCTCATTTTGCCGAATTTAGAACAAGGTGAAAAGGTGGCAATAGAACGTACGTCAGGTAGACGAGGTGATATTCTTGATCGAAACGGCAACGCGTTAGCGACTATTGGTGAAGTATATGAAATAGGCATTACACCTAATCAATTTGAGGAAGCGACACTTGATCAATTAAGTGCCAATTTACGCGTTTCATCAAGCTATATTCAAAACAAACTCAATCAAAGTTGGGTGGAGCCGAACTTTTTCGTGCCAATTACGCAAATTAGTATTGACCAACAAGACACAGTGGCAACTATTACGCAACTAGAAGGCGTGACGACTCGAGTGAAAATGGATCGCGTTTATCCATATGGTAAAGCTGCTGCTCATCTAACGGGTTATATAGGACCGATTACAGCGAGTGAGCTAGAAGAACATCAAGATAAAGGATATGACTCATCAGATGTCATTGGTAAACGCGGACTTGAGCAGTTGTTTGAAGATCAATTGCGTGCAAAAGACGGCGTTGCCATTGTTATCGAAAAACATAATGGATCAACCCAAAGCGTCGTGGAACAGAAAGCTCAAGACGGTCAAACAATCGAAACGACGATCGACATGAATCTTCAAGAAACATTATACGGGATCGTTGAAAATGAAGCCGGAACAGCGACGATAATGGATCCGAAGACCGGTGAAGTGTTAAGTTTATTAAGTTTTCCAGCATTTGATCCTAATCGATTTGTTATGGGGATGACAAGCTCTCAATACGATGAATTGGTAACGCGTGAAGGCCAGCCAACGTTAAATCGCTTTGCTGCAACATATGCACCAGGTTCGACGATGAAAGTATTAACGAGTTTGGTCGGATTCCAACAGGGAGAATTAAACCCAGAGGAAGTCGAGACAATCGAAGGATTAAGATGGCAACAAGATTCGAGTTGGGGTGACTATTACGTCACACGTGTTAATGGAAATGTTACTAATGTTGACTATGAAACAGCTATGACCTATTCAGATAATATTTATTTTGCACGATTAGGATTAGATATTGGCCGAGATGCTTTCGTTACTGGTTTAAATCAATTAGGGTTTGGTGAATCGCTCCCGTTTACGTACCCATTGCCTGAATCACAAGTGTCGAATAGCGGTTCGATATCATCAGAAGGGCAGCTTGCTGATACTGCGTTCGGACAAGGTGAATTATTAATGACCAACACACATTTAGCGACGATTTATGCAGGCGTTGCGAATGACGGCCAATACATGGAGCCAACGTTATTATTAAATGACGAACAGTCAGTTTGGAAAAATGATATTGTAACAGATAAACAAAATCAAACGATTCAAGATGCACTTCGACAAGTAGTGGTGAATGGATCAGCCTCTGATATTAACATTGATAATAAAACGATGGCAGGGAAAACGGGGACGGTAGAATTAAAAGCAGATCAAGAAGTAGAAAACGGCAAGCAAAACGGATTATTCGTGAGTTATGATCAAAGCAAACGCGATATGGTGTTAAGTTTACTTATAGAAGGTGTGCAAGATCGCGGTGGAAGTGGGCTCGCTGTTCAACTAAGCAAACAGTTTTTTGAGTCCTATGAGTAAATGAAAGAGTGGCAACTTACGGGGCCACTCTTTCGTTTTGTTTTAACTCCTTTAAAACATCGAGTAATAAATCAGGTTGATCCGTAATAATGCCATCTGCACCTGACATTAGTAGTTCGCGCATTTCATCTTGATCATTGATTGTCCAATAAAATAATTTTAAGTTTAACCGATCAGACCCTTTTATAATAGATGATGTCGTTAAATCAAAGCCGCTTTCACTTGGTGGGATGAGGATGGAATCGATCGTTGGATTATATAAATTACGTAAGTGAAATTTATGTGTGATAACAAAGTTCCGAATATTATCTCGACCACCCGAAGTCGCCACATCATATGGATCCGCTCGTTGAAATTGTTTGATCGTATCGTGGTCAAACGATCCAATTAACACTTGGTGCTGCATGTTATAGTCTCCAATTAATTGGATTAATCGGTCAATCATGTCGTCAATGAGCGGTGACGGATTAGAATCTTTTATTTCAAGCACGAAACGCTGGTCAGGAAACGATTGAAACAATTCTTCCAGTGTGATCAACTCAAGCCCTTCACCACGATATGGAAATTGACCATTCGGTCCTTCAAAATAATAACCAGCATCAAGCGATTTCAATTCGCTTAACGTTAAATCCGATACGTTACCTGTCCCATTAGTCGTACGATCAACAGTAGGGTCATGAATATTAATCAAATAACCATCTCGACTCATATGTAAATCCGTTTCAAGTGCGTCAACCCCGAGTTCATCCGCATGTTTAAACGCTGCCATGGTTGACGATGGTCTTAAATGTTCACCACCTTGGTGGGCGATGACCATAGGGCGATCCAAGTCAAAAAATGCTTTTGATTCAATAGAATGAAATGTTACGACATTTAATAAACTATAAAGCACTCCCAAGGACAGTAAAACGAGTATCATTCGTTTTAAAATTTTAGATGTGAAAATGGGGCTGCCCCCCTTTCAGTATTTGATTAAAATCTTACTATACAAAGCATAAGTAAAACAAGCATGCGATAGATTACTATAATAATATTATGTAAACTTAATAGCTTTTGATTTTGAATAAAACATGATACGATAATATATGATATAAAGGAGGGATGATATGAGTGAAGGAAAGCCGATTATTCAAGTGCGAGATAATGGATCAATTCTCGTAAAAGGAGACGTCACGTTGTTAGATGCAGAGGGTAACGAATATCAGACGAAGCCTGCATTTTCACTTTGTCGTTGTGGCGCGTCAAAAAATAAACCGTTTTGTGATGGGTCACATAAAGAAATAGACTTCCAAGATGTCTCGAGAGCGTAATACATAAAAGCCTTCGTGTTCATAGTTAACACGAAGGCTTTCATTATTTGCTTACAAAATGAAGGTAAGCATCATGAGCGAACGTGACAGCTTGACTCCATGCAGCACCCCCGCCTAAACCAACCGCAACACCTATCGCTTCTAATACTTCTTGCTCTGTCGCTTTTTGATCTACTGCGCCTTTGGCATGATAGACGATGCAATAACGATCATGTGTGTAAACGGCAATACTTAATGCCATTAACTGCTTTGTTTTGGCATCTAATTCATCGGGCTTAAAGGCTGATTCAGTGAATGAGTAGTAATGCTTTGTTAAATGAGGTAATTTCGTTTCGAGAGCATGTGTCTTTTCTTTGACATTAAGTAATATGTCTTCAAATTTGTTCTGTTCCAATATCAACACACCTTTCGACAATAGTATGCATATGAACTCCATAATTATTCACTTTTATTTCCTATGACATCTGTGCAGGTATTGTCGAATGATTAAGAGAACCGACAAGTAAATAACAAGAAATAATAATAATTTTGTCTTAAATTGTTTGATTTATATAATTTCTGCGCTTGCCCGGGAAATAATTCTTTTGAATTAGGTTTACAAACGTGTCGAAAAATTGATAAAATTCATAGCATATTCATCGACATGAATAAGGGGGATGTAACGCATGAAGTCAATCAAGTTTAAATTAACGTTTATTATGCTGGCGCTATTAATCATACCGCTTGTCATTATCGGGTATGTGTCTTATAGCCAAACGTTGTTTTTGGAAAATACAATCATTCCAAAAAGCGTGATCGAACAAGAAACAAGTGAGGCTACAGAAATATTTGAAGAGTACGAGCAATTGCTAACAAACATATCTGAATCGGACGAATTGAATTTCGAATCGATGGATATTCCAAGTGCGAGTACGACATATGACAATATGCCTTCAACAAATGATCCTGCTATGACGGACTATTATCAATCATATTTTGAAGAACGTAGCCAGGGGTACGACTACATATTAAACTTATATATGGGGACACCTGATGGCTCACTTTATTTAAATAACATACCTGATTCAGATTTAACAGGTTATAATGCAACTGAACGCGGCTGGTATCAATCAGCGATGGAACAACAAGGTGACGTCATTTGGACTGAACCATATATCGATGCGGCGACAAACGAATCGATTATTACATTAGCTAAAACGGTGACAAACGAAAATGGTGAAGTGATTGCTGTAACAGCGATTGACTTCCAAATGTCAAAATTAGCGTCACTCGTGCGGAATGATACGGTTCAAGCAATGCTAATCATCGGAGCGATCGCGGTGATTATCGGTGGAATCGTCGTGTATTTATTCGTTCGTTACATGAGTAAGCAAATGAATCAACTCGAAGACGGTTTGAAAAATGTAGCTGACGGTGATTTAACACAACCAATTGAAGTGAAAAATGAAGATGAATTCGGTCGTTTAGCTGAGCAATATAACCAGATGATTGACCAGATGAATGGTTTAATCCGTACTGTTATTGAGTCATCTGAACAAGTGGCGGCATCTTCGCAGCAGTTAAATGCAAACGCCGACGAAACATCGAAGGCTGCAGAACAGATTGCCCATTCGATCCAACAAGTATCAGAAGGAAACGAAAACCAGTTCAATCAAGTACAAGAATCAACGGGTTATGTAAACGAAATTTCTAATGATATTGAAGAGATCTCATCGCGCGCTGAGCGTGTGAACGAGTCTTCCTCAGAAACGTCGAAACAAGCGGCTGACGGTGAGCAAGTAGTCCAACAAGCGGTTCAACAAATGGATCAAATTAGTAGCAATACATCATCAACACGTGATATTATTCAAAACTTAAATGAACGCTCGAAAGAAGTCGAAAAAATTCTTGATATCATTAATGACATTTCTGAACAAACGAACTTACTCGCGTTAAATGCTGCCATTGAAGCAGCGCGTGCGGGAGAACATGGTAAAGGTTTTGCCGTTGTGGCCGATGAAGTTCGTAAACTAGCTGAACAATCGACTGAATCAACGAGTCAAATTTCAACGATTATTAATGAAATTCAAAATCAAACGAAACAAGCTGTCGATTCAATGGAAAACGGTGTTGAAAACGTTGACCAAGGTAAGGAACTCGTACACAAAGCCGGCGAATCATTCGATGATATTGCACAAGCCGTCACCGAAGTGTCCAACCGTATGAAAGAAGTATCGGATTCGATTCAACAAATTGATGAACGCAGTGGTAAACTCGTTCAATCAATGGAAGCTGTTTCCGAACAAACTGAAAAAGCATCTGGCCTAGCCGAAGAAGTCGCTAGTGCAGCGGAGGAACAGTCAGCAAGTGTAGAAGAAGTGACATCAGCTACAGATGCACTATCGCATATGGCTGAAGAACTACAAGAAGCAGCTAATCAATTTAAAGTAAAATAATATGATAACGGTGCTGTCTATGAATAGGCAGCATCTTTTTTTGTATTGAAATTGTTATCGCACAAAAACAAATTAATTTCATTGTGTTGAAGAACTTGATAGGATGATATATGACATTAACGTAAGAAAGGAACATCTTTTATGGCAAATTTAAATATACCTCTATCCGTCCTGAATTTAGCTCCCGTAAGAGAAGGCGGAGATAAAAAACAAGCAATTGATGATCTCGTTGATTTAGCACAAGCGACAGAAGACATGGGCTATGAACGGTATTGGATTGCTGAGCATCACAATACACCAACCCTTGTCAGTTCTGCTACGTCACTCTTAATCAAGCATACACTAGAACATACATCATCAATTCGCGTCGGTTCAGGTGGGGTCATGCTACCGAACCATTCGCCACTGATTGTCGCAGAACAATTCGGAACGATGGCAACATTATACCCAGATCGATTGGATTTAGGTTTAGGTCGCGCGCCGGGAACAGATCAATTAACAGCGAGTGCTATCAGACGTTCTAATCACGATGCAGTGCATGATTTTCCATCAGATATAAAAGATTTACTCCAATATTTCGGACCAGATAGTCAACAGGGATATGTCAAAGCTCATCCTGGTGTCGGTACAGACATTCCTCTGTACATTTTAGGGTCGTCAACAGATTCAGCTAGACTCGCTGCTAATTTAGGATTGCCGTATGCATTTGCCGCCCATTTTGCACCCCATCAAATGGATGCAGCGATTGACCTTTATCGTCGTAACTTCCAGCCATCAGCTTACTTAGATGAACCCTATATGATGGTTTGCTTAAATGTTATTGCAGCTGAAACGGATGACGAAGCTCAGTTCCAAAAGACAACGTTAGATCAATTCTTTTTAAACGTTGTCCGCGGTACGAGCAATCCGCTCAGTCCACCGAATAACGATGTGCTTTCACATTTTAGAGATGCCGAGTGGCAAATGATTCAAAACATGTCAAAACAATCACTTATCGGTAGCCCTGAGTCCATTAAACAACAACTAACAGATTTCCAAGAACGATATGATATTGATGAATTGATGGCAATAACCTACATGTATGACCGTGATAAGCAAAAACAATCTTATCAAATCTTGAAAGACGTCGTTGATGGCAAGATCTGATTAGCTCACGGATAGCTGAATAGCGTCAATCTCATGACTATCAGCAATGAGCAACTGACGGTCATCATCAACCATCGTGATTAACCTAGTTTCATTATCATAATTGACGAATAAACGCACATCATAACGTACGCCGTTAATCACTACTGACGAGAGGTGTGTGCCTGGATTAAGCGATTGAATGACACGTATGCATGATGCATGAGATGAATTGATGATCTTATTAAAAAGTGTCACTACTTCTTGATGTTGCGTTTGAGATGACTCTGTTAAGTTTTCGATATTTTGGAGAAATGCTGTTTGTTGATCATGGTGATGTTTTTGAAATAAATGCATGACGTCTTGTTCATGCATGATGCTTTTAAGCTGATTAGTCTTCATCTGCTCATCATTGACTAATTGCTCAGTTAAATCCGTTAATTGTCTCAACTGACCACGATGATTTAATGAGTAATGGATTTGGTTTTGGAATTGTGACATGATTTGTGATTCCAAATGATGAAGTTTGTGATGGTGGTGGCTAAGTTGCTGATCCAGTTGGTGCTGGTGATGTTCAGATTGAATCATTAGCTCATTCATTTGAAACAGTTGTTGGTAAACCGATCGTGTTAATAATAATAAACGCTTGAGTTGTTGATCAGTAGATGCGTCTTGCTGAGGTTGATTCACCTGTTTTTCCATATAGGCATGTTGTTGTGGTGGTTTAAATCTTGAATTGAGAAATAAGTTGTTACGCATAATTTATAGCTCCCGTTCATGATATTACATTATCATATGCACATACACCTAAGATGTTATAAAAAAAGGGAGCCATAAAGGCCCCCTTTGAAATCGTGGTTTACGTTTCAATTTCAATCATGTCGATCTTATGGCAATCAGCAATTAATAGATCGTCATCTTCTTGAACAAAATAGGCTAAGTTGGTATTCAAATCGACAGAAGCGAAGTAATCAGCAGGTTCTGATTCACCGTTTACAAACACTTCATTAACGGGTGTCCCGGGATTTAATGTTGCGAGTAAATCACAAACAGGTGTCCCATTTTGATTTTGGCCCATATTACGTCACTTCCTATGTGTTGCTCTAATTTCCTAATCAGGATACTCTATACTATGGAAAGTTCGTCGTTTTAATTGTTTTAATAACTAGTTTCATTGAAAATGAGCTAAATATAGAGGTTATCGAGTCTAGTAAAAGGAATAGAAGGGAAGTCTTAGATAATGGAACAATATCGTATAAAACCAGAACAAGGCATGGAATTTGGACTGTATACATTAGGTGACCATTTGCCAGATCCACATTCAGGTGAACGGATTTCTGCCCAACAAAGATTAAATGAAATCATCGAATTATCACAATTAGCTGAGCAAGCTGGATTAGATTTCTTTAGCGTTGGTGAAAGTCACCAAGATTATTTTGCAACACAAGCTCATTCCGTTGTATTAAGCGCGATTGCCCAGGCAACGGAGACTATTAAAATCGCAAGTTCTTCAACGATTATTAGTACATTGGACCCTGTCCGTGTGTATGAAGATTTTGCAACGATAGATTTAATTAGTGACGGACGCGCTGAAATTGTTGCCGGTCGTGCCTCACGTGTCGGCAATTTTGAACTGTTAGGTTATCCGTTACGCGATTATGAAGAATTATACGAAGAGAAATTTGAGTTACTCAATTTGATTAATGAGCAAGAAGAAGTGACGTGGCAAGGTAAGCACCGCGCACCGCTTAATCAAGCCCGTGTTTTGCCGCGCCCTAAGAACGGTTCATTACCTATTTGGCGGGCTGTTGGAGGATCGCCTTCAAGTGCAATTAAAGCAGGATATGCGGGCGTACCAATGTTTATGGCTCACTTAGGTGGACCGACTGCCGTGTTTAAGCGAACAGTTGATGCGTACCGCGATGCAGCTAAGCAAGCCGGCCATGACCCGAGTCAACTTCCGATTGCTACAGCTGGCTTTTTCTATGCAGCTGACACGTCACAACAAGCATTAAAAGACTTATACCCTCATATTAATGAAGGAATGAAGAAAACGAATGGTCAAGGCTTTCCGAAGCAAAACTTCGCACAAGGCGTCGATCCGCAAAACGTTATGAATATCGGAAGCCCGCAGCAAATTATTGAAAAGATTTTACATCAGCATGAATTGTATGGTCATCAACGGTATATTGCCCAAATGGACTTCGGTGGGATGCCGTTTGATAAATTGAAACGTAATATTGATTTAATTGGAACTGAAATATTACCAGCGATTAAGAAATATACGAAAGAGTAGAGAAGGAGGGAAGAGGATGAATGTTGTTGCTTTATCCGGCTCGATTGTCGGATCAAAAACACGCACAGCGATTGACTCAACTGTTGAATCATTACAGAAGCAATATCCAGATGTTTACATTACACTATTAGATTTAGCTGATTATGACATTCAATTTAGTGATGGTCGAAACTATTTAGACTATAGTGGTGATACAAAATACGTGACAGAAACGATCATGCAAGCTGATGCAATCATCATTGGAACACCGATTTTCCAAGCGTCAATACCAGCAACATTGAAAAATATTTTTGATTTGCTGCCAGTTGATGCGTTTCGCGATAAAGTTGTCAGTATGCTTGCAACAGCTGGATCAGCGAAACATTACTTGATTTTAGAACAACAACTAAAATCGATATTAGGTTACATGAAAGCTCAAATTGTCCAAACTTATGTGTTTATTGAAGAAAGCGATTTTTATGAGAAACAAATTATCAACGATGATGTTTTAGCACGATTAGATCGTTTAGTTGAGGATACAATGGTCCTAACGGAAACGTATCAACAAATCAAACAAGCGAAAGAGGACCAATACGATTTTTAATAATTTATCTGGCGCTGAAACTAATAATCAGCGCCAGATGTTTGTATAAATACCGATGTAGGTTCAGAATCGACTTAAATTTAATTTCTTCAGGTTTACATAACATTGATTATACCAAGTTATATGACCAGTTAAAATGACGGTGATTCCCGCCATAATCGGCTTTTTACCGCTATTTTCGAGTTCTCTATACGTTTATATCATGTTATATCGTAACGTTATACGGTCGTTTTTACCTTATTTAATTTATTCATTTGTCATTGTCTGCTTCGGACCGATCAATATAGTCATCAATCCAATAACGCTGCAAATCATAAACACTATGCTATAACCCTATTATAAAATATTTGTTAATTAACTTGTAAAATCTGTTCGCGCTTAAATATGTAGTCCTGTTTTGTAAAATACAATGTCATGATATGACTTCCTCCCCTCTTAATGAACTATTCGTTTTACTTCTATTATGGACACCAACCATTTATGAAACCGCTTTACTTACATACCTTCTCACATCAATACATGTAAGTTATAATTATTTTAGAATGATTGTAACTATTAGTAATATTGTAGAAATGGAGTGAACATAATGACACAGGCTGTTTGGTTTCCAAATGAAAGCGATTTAAAACAGACACGACTCTATCAAATGATGGAACGGTTAGGATTTCATGATTACGATGAGTTTCATCAGTATTCCGTCAGTGATATCGCCACGTTCTGGCATGAAGCTGAACAAGAACTTGGCATCGAGTGGTTTAAAGATTACGACCAAACTCTTGATCTCTCTCAAGGTGCGATGTATCCAGAATGGTTCGTGAACGGTGAAATGAATGTCGCTTATAATGCGGTTGAAAAATGGGCTAACGACCCAAACTTTCAAGATCAAAACGCCCTTGTATGGGAAAGCGATGCTGGTGATACGCGCATTTTTACATTCAAACAATTAGATGAAGAAGTGAATCGTGTAGCTAATGGTCTATTAGATCAAGGTGCTAAACGCGGTGATATCTTCACGATTTATATGCCGATGATTCCAGAGACGACGATCGCCATGCTTGCTATATCGAAAATTGGTGCGATTTTCTCCCCTGCTTTTTCTGGTTATAAATCAGAAGCTGTCGCTACGAGAATGAATGCAGCTGAAGCAAAATATTTAATCACGGTCGATGGTTTTCACCGTGGTGGCAAAACCGTTAATTTAAAAGATGACGCGCAGCAAGCGGTTCAAGAAGCACCGTCCGTTGAAAAGGTATTTGTCGTTGAACATGCTCAAAATGATGTGATATGGGATCATAAGAAAGATGTACGTTGGAACGACTTGAAATCAACAAACGCATCATTCGAATCCGTCAAAACAAATGGTCATGATCCATATATGATTATTTACACGTCAGGTACGACGGGTAAACCTAAAGGCGCTTTACATACACATAACGGCTTTCCGATTAAATCGGCTTTTGATGCTGGTATCACGATGGATGTTTCCGCTGGCGATACGCTATTTTGGTTTACGGATATGGGCTGGATGATGGGTCCTTTCCTCGTTTACGGGGGGCTATTGAACGGTGCAACGATCTTGATGTTCGAAGGAACGCCGACATTCCCTGAGCCCGATCGGATTTGGGATATTGTTGAAAGACATCATGTGACTCATTTAGGTATTGCGCCGACACTGATACGCACACTGATGACATTAGACGAATCCTACGTCACAAAACACGATTTATCGTCGCTTAAATTGATCGGTTCAACAGGTGAACCGTGGAATGAGGAGCCTTGGATGTGGCTTTTCGAAAAAGTCTGTGGTCGTCGCATTCCGATTTATAATTATTCAGGTGGTACAGAGATCTCAGGCGGTATATTCGGCAACGTCCTCGTAAAACCTATTGCACCAGTTGGCTTCAATGCAGCCTTACCAGGTATGGATGTTGATGTCTATGATACGGATGGTGAGCGTGTCGAAAACGAAGTCGGTGAACTAGTCCTCAAACAGCCATGGGTCGGCATGACGAATGGTTTTTATAAAGAGAATGAACGATACGAAAACACGTACTGGAATCGTTTTAAAGATACGTGGGTTCATGGTGATTGGGTTATCCATGATGACGAAGGCTTTTATACGATCACAGGGCGTTCGGATGATACATTAAACGTCGCCGGTAAACGATTAGGCCCAGCGGAACTCGAATCTATTTTTGTGGAACATGACGATGTTGTCGAAGCTGGTGTAATCGGTATTCCTGATGACGTTAAAGGTGAAAAACCGGTAGCTTTTGTCGTTACGAAAGCCGAACATGATGATGTTGATGGTTTGAAACAGGAACTCATCAACCATGCTATCGAACGACTAGGCAAAGCGATTGCCCCTAGAACGTGCCATATCATCAGTGACTTGCCGAAGACGCGAAATGCTAAAGTCATGCGGCGTGCAATTAAAGCCGCTTATTTAAATGAAGATGCAGGTGACTTATCAGCCCTAGAAAATCCTCACGTTGTAGATGAGATTAGACAGATCGGTAAAAATGGTTAAGACAAAACGGGAGCTTGGAGGTTCACTTACCTACCAAGCTCCTACGTTTATAAAATAAGTTTACATAATAAATTTATAATTAACTATTTGCAATCATTTGACCTACAACACACCCCGTAAATAAACAGCCACCTAAAAATGTCCCTTCAAGCGCACGATACCCATGGATGCCACCGCCTCCAAACCCTGATGCTTCTCCTGCCGCATATAATCCTTTTATTGGCTTACCTTCTTGATTTAATACTTGCCCTGATAAATTTGTTTGCAAACCACCTAGTGTTTTACGACTTAAGATATTTAACCGGACTGCAATTAAAGGTCCCTGTTTGGCTTCAAGTAGTTTGTGAGGTTTTGCTGTTCGAATAAGTTGATCGCCCTTGTAAAAACGTGAACCGCGTAAAGCCGTAATTTGTAAGTCTTTCGTAAATTTATTATCCAACTCACGGTCGCGTGCTTCTATCTGTGAACGAATATGTTCCTCGTCTAATATTGGTCCTCTACTTAAGTCATTCATACCTCGGATTAACTCAGACAGGTTATCTGCGACAACGAAATCCTCACCTTGTTTTTTAAACGCTTCGACTCGCTTAGGAGCACCAGGCAACACTCTTTTTAACACTTGTTTGATACTTTTTCCGGTTAAATCAGGATTTTGTTCTGATCCAGATAGGGCGAACTCTTTTTCGATAATACTCTGCGTTAAAATAAACCACGAGTAATCATACCCTGTCTTCATAATGGTTTCTAACGTTCCGAGCGTATCAAACCCCGGGAAGTTCGGTGGTAGCAATCGGTTTCCTTTTGCATCGAGCCACAGTGATGATGGACCAGGTAATATCCAAATCCCGTGGTCGGACCAGACTGGACTGTAATTTTTGATTCCTTCAGTATAGTGCCACATCTGATCTTTATTGACGACGTTTGCGCCACTTTCTTCAGCAGTTTGAATCATCTGGCCATCGACGTGATCGGGTACACCAGAAATCATATGCTTCGGTGGTTCCCCTAATCGTGTTGGCCAATTTTTTCGAATGAGTTCAAAGTTTGCTCCAATGCCGCCTGTCGCTATGACGATATGCTCAGCTTCATAATGAAACGTCCCCTCTACTTCCCGACTACTTTTTTCACCTCGCTCACTTTCATCATCAACTAACATGTTCCCTTTAACACCTTCAATGCTATCTTCGTTTTCTATTAGTGTACTGACTTGATGGCACGGTTTATAAGTCACGAACCCTTGTTGAATATAGTCTGAAACGAGTTGTTCAAAAGGATCTAATATGCCTGGTCCAGTTCCCCAAACAATATGAAAACGGGGAACAGAATTACCGTGTCCATCAGCTAAATAGCCGCCACGTTATGCCCAACCAACGACAGGAAAGAACTTAACCCCTAAACTCTTTAACCATTCGCGTTTGTCATGAGCTGCAAAATGAAGGTAAGCTTCAGCCCATTGTTCCCCCCCCAATAATCATTGTTGTGATCATCAAATGCGGCAGAACCGAACCAATCTTGTCTTGCGAGTTCGTATGAATCGTTAATTCCCATTTTCCGTTGCTCTGGAGAATCGATGAGAAAAAGACCTCCAAATGACCACCATGCTTGGCCGCCGAAAGATGCTTCGGGCTCTTGATCTAATAACAAAACCGATTTACCGCTTTTCGCGATTTCGACTGTCGATACAAGCCCTGCCAATCCTGCTCCAATAACGATTGCATCATAAGCCATATAAGCACCTCTATAGGTTTACATAATAATAATATTGTTACTATAAATAAAAAGCATAGCTTAACCTTTTCGGTCTAAGCTATGCTGTCTTATAATTTTAAACAGGATAAACACCGTGTTTACGTTCTGTAAATTGTACGTTTTTCGACTGATAAACATCTAGACGCTGCTTTAGTGCGCCTCGTAAATGATTCGGTTCAACAATGTCATCCACGATCATTTCAGAAGCTAAACGGTAAATATCGATGTTTTCCTTATACTCTTCATGTTTCTCTTTAATGAAGGCTGGTCGCTCTTCTTCCGGTAATTCCGCTATTTTATTCGCATAAACGGCGTTAACCGCAGCTTCTGGCCCCATGACAGCGATTTGCGCTGTTGGTAGCGCAATGGTGACATCTGGGTCAAATGCTGGTCCCGCCATCGCATATAGTCCCGCACCATAGGCTTTGCGGACGACGACGCAAATCTTCGGTACCGTCACCTCACTCATCGCAGAAATCATTTTAGCCCCGTGACGAATAATGCCAGCGCGCTCAACTTTTGTTCCTATCATGAAGCCAGGAATATCGGCTAAGAAAATGAGCGGGATATTAAATGCATCACATAATTGGATGAATTTAGCGGCTTTATCCGCAGAATCGTGGAATAATACGCCACCCTTTTGTCTCGGTTGGTTGGCGACAATACCAACTGATTTACCATCAATCCGAGCCAAACCTGTAATCAATTCTTTAGCAAATTCACGTTTAATTTCACAAAAACTATCATTATCAATCAAACGATTGATTAACTCGTACATATCAAATGGAGCATTCTGATTTTCAGGAATTAAATCACTAATCGTCTTCTCATATTGTGCTGGGTCAAGCGGATCTTCGGCATCGGGTTTGGTTCTGAAGTTTTGCGGGAAATACGTTAAATACTTTTGCACGTATTCAATCGCTTCTTGTTCGCTTTTCACTAACACGTCACCAACACCTGATACTGAGCAGTGCATATTAGCCCCGCCCATTTCTTCAAGTGACACCTTTTCGCCGATTACTTTTTCTGCCATACGCGGTGACCCTAAATACATCGATGCATTACCATCAACCATAACGACGATATCGCAAAATGCTGGTATGTATGCACCACCTGCGGCTGAAGGACCAAATAGTAAGCACACTTGTGGTACGCGACCTGACATCTTCACTTGATTGTGGAATATACGCCCTGCTCCACGACGATTCGGGAACATCTCGATTTGATCGGTAATGCGTGCGCCTGCTGAGTCAACTAAATAAAGCATCGGGACTTCTAACTTCATTGCTGTTTCTTGAATGCGAATGATTTTTTCAACTGTTCGTGCGCCCCATGAACCGGCTTTGACAGTCGAGTCATTTGCCATGACAGCCACTGTTTCACCGTTTAACTTACCTAATCCCGTGACGACACCGTCTGCAGGCAGTGATTCATCGACACAGTTGGCGAAAAATGCATCTTCTACGTTCAAATCATCGTCTAACAGCATGTTGAGTCGATCGCGGACGAACATTTTTCCTTTCTCTGCGTTTTTTTCGTGATATTTTTCCGCGCCGCCTTTTTCAACACGATCGCGAATTGCCTGATGTTGTTCTTCAAAAGCCATGCTGGATCATCCCCTCTCGTTATTTCCCTTTAAATTGCGGTTTTCGCTTCTCTCCGAACGCTTCTAGCGCTTCTAAACGATCCTCTGTTGGAATCGTTTTCATATAATGATGACGTTCGATTTGTAAGCCAGTCGCTAAATCTTGCTCACAACCTGCGTCAATGGCTTGTTTCGCAGCTTGAACACCTATTGGACCGTTAGAAGCTATGGAGTTGGCTAGTTCGACTGCTTCATTTAATAGTTCATCATTACTGACATGATCTTCAATCAAGCCGATGTGTTTTGCTTCGTCACTCGTCATACGCTTTGCCGTTAAAATATAATATTTCGCCTTAGCTAAACCGATTAATTTCGCTAACCGCTGCGTACCACCAGCGCCTGGAATTATAGCTAGTGATGTTTCGGTTAGACCCATTTTAGCGTGATCACTCGCTATGCGAATGTCGCATGCTAAAGTAAGTTCTAATCCACCGCCAAATGCTGCACCATTAATAGCTGCAATCGTTGGGACCTTTAGATGTCCGACACGACTTACTAAATCGCCAATCGATTGTACTGTCTTGACGACTTCATCTTGCGTCATCGATCGCCTTTCTTTTAGGTCAGCACCTGCGCAAAAAGCTTTATCACCTTCTCCAGTGATAATGAGTGCACGAATCGACTCGTCTTCCTCAATATCATTTAACGCTTTATGGAAATCAGCTATTAATTGTTTAGAAAATGCGTTAGCTGCTTCTGGGCGATTTAATGTTAAGACTGCTACGTGCTCATTTTGTTTTTCCCAAGTGACTGTACTCATGATTTTCACATCCTTCTTGCTAATTCCATCTGTTTACTCGGTAATGGTTTGTCTAAAAACGATTCAATTGTTTGTCCCGCTTTTAACAACTCGTCAAGTTGAACGCCTGTGTTAACTCCCATTTTAGATAACATATGAACGAGATCATCCGTAGCCACGTTTCCAGAAGCACCCTTTGCATAAGGGCAACCACCTAAACCACCTAATGATCCATCAAACGTTTTAAATCCTAATTGCAGCGCGGCTAATGTATTCGCTAATGCCATGCCGCGCGTGTCATGAAAATGAAGCGCGAGATGGTTTTCGTCAAAACGCTCTTTCATCGTCGATAACACGTTATGAACTTGTACAGGATTGGCAACACCAATTGTGTCACCAATCGACAGTTCATCAATTCCCATTGAAAATAACCGATCACAAACAGACATCACTTGATCGACGCTGACATCACCTTCATATGGGCAACCAAATACCGTAGAGATATAACCACGAACAGACTTACCACTCGCTTTCGCTTCATCGACGACTTCTTGCAATACAGGATAAGTGTCTGCAATCGATTTATTAATATTGTTTTGGTTGTGCGATTCACTCGCTGACATAAAAATCGATACTTCATCGATATCAGCTTCTAACGCACGCTCTAACCCTTTCATATTCGGCACGAGCGCTGCATAAGTGACATCATCTCGACGATCAATTTTTTTTGCAACGTCAACGGCATCTTGTAGTTGTGGAATCCACTTCGGATGAACAAAAGACGTGATTTCAATGTATGACAAACCACTATTGGACAATTGATTAATCATGTCGATTTTGTAGTCGAGATCAATTAATGTTTTTTCGTTTTGTAACCCGTCACGTGGACCTACTTCTTTAATTACGACATCTTGTGGTAAATTGTTCATAATCGAACCCCTTTATGGTGTCATTATTCTACAACAGCAATAACGTCGCCTTCGTTAACGAAATCTTCTTCTTTCACTTTCAATTCTTTCACTGTACCGCTCACTTCAGCAGCGATCGGAATCTCCATTTTCATCGACTCTAAAATGACGACATCTTGACTCGCATCAACAGAGTCCCCTTCTGACACCATTAATTTCCATACGTTTCCTGCCATGCTTGCTTTTACTTCTGCCATTATGAAAACCTCCTATTGTTTAACCATAAATTCATTGATAAAGGATGTGCGCGTATCTCCTTGTTGGAACGCTTTAGCTCTTGCAACATCCATTAAGAATGGAATGTTTGTTTTAATCCCTTCTACTTTATACTGCGTTAAGGCCTGATCTAACTTTGCTATTGCTTCATCACGTGTCTCGTCATATACGACTAATTTCGCTAACATTGGATCATAATAAGGCGTCACTTGATAACTACTATGAACCCCAACATCATTACGAATGCCTTCACCCTCAGGTGGTTCGAATGCTGTTAATTGCCCTGGGGAAGGGAAAAATGTTTTAGGGTCTTCAGCGTAAATACGAGCTTCAATAGCATGGCCTTTTAGCGATACATCTGATTGTTTAATCGATAATTCGTGACCATAAGCGATATTTAACTGTTGTTCCACTAAATCCACGCCTGTTACAAGTTCAGTAATCGGGTGTTCAACTTGTAATCTCGTATTCATTTCGAGAAAATAAAAGTTTTCATCTTCATCGACTAAAAACTCGATTGTCCCAGCATTAACGTAATGAATCGCTTCTGCTGCCCGGATAGCTGCTTGCCCCATTTCATCCCGCGTCGATTGGCTAATTAATGGAGAAGGCGCTTCTTCAATCACTTTTTGATGGCGTCGTTGAATTGAACATTCACGATCATTTAAATGAATCGTATGCCCGTGTTTGTCAGCTAGCACTTGAATTTCAACATGGTGAGCATCTTCAATCACTTTTTCGATAAACATCGTGCCATTGCCAAAGAATTGTTCGGCCCGACGTGCGTTACTTTCAAACGCTTTCGCTAATTCGGCTTCATCGTAAACAATCTGCATACCGATTCCGCCACCGCCATGGGCTGCTTTAACCATCACCGGATAACCGATGTTCTCAGCAAATGATTGCGCTTCTTCGACTGTCGCAATGGGATCATTCGTGCCAGGTATAATTGGGACACCTGCTTGCTCCATTGTTCGTCGTGCCGTTAGTTTACTCCCCATTTGGTTAATCGCTTCTGATGATGGCCCGATAAATGTGATACCAACATCTTCAATTCGTTTGGCGAAATCTGTATTTTCACTTAATAATCCATAGCCTGGATGAATGGCTTCCACGTTTGCCTCTTGAGCAACCTCTACAATTCTATCAATATTCAGATAGCTTTCATTAACTTTAGGTCCACCAAGCAAATAGGCTTCATCAGCTTCGCTAACAAACGGCGCATCAGCATCGGCTTCAGAATAAACAGCTACCGATTTAACACCTAACTTTTGGCATGTTTTAATAATTCTTAAGGCAATTTCGCCACGATTAGCTATTAAGATTTTGTTAAACATGATAATCACTCCCTATTAGTCAAAAGATAAACCAAGTTGTTCTTGAGCTACTTCTTTCAAGCGAATTTTTTGTATCTTTCCGCTTGGTGTTGTTGGGAATTCATCTGTAAATAAGACATGATCGGGTTTGGTATGCTCATCAGATTGGTCACAAAACGCTTTGACTGACTGTTCTGTGATCAGTTCGTCATTTGGAATGACCCAAGCAATCATTAATTCGCCATGGTCTGCGTCAGGAACGACGACCACTTTCGCATCTTCTACTTGGTCATGTGTTGCAATAAACTGTTCTAACTGGTAAGTTTCAGGAATTTGTTCGTGTTGCATGTCATCACCTTCACTTTATTCGTTTGCTAATAAATTCTCAGCCTGTTTTCGAAGTTTGAACTTTTGAACCTTACCACTCGCTGTCATTGGATATTCGTCTGTAAATTGAATGTAGCGTGGCACTTTATGATAAGCGATGTGACCCCGGCAGTAATTTTTCAATTCTTCTTCAGTTAACGTTGAATCGTCTTTAACAATTGTCCATGCTATCAATTCTTCTCCGTATTTGGCATCAGGAACACCGACTACTTGAACATCAAGGACGTCGTCGTGTTGAATTAAAAATTCTTCAATTTCACGCGGATAAATATTTTCTCCACCACGGATCACCATATCTTTAATACGACCGGTTATTTTCACGTAACCTTCTTCATCGATTTCAGCAATGTCTCCGGTGTGTAACCAGCCATCTGGATCGATCGTGTTACGCGTTTCTTCTTCATTATTATAATAACCTTGCATCACGTGATAGCCTCTCGTACACAACTCACCAGGTTCATTTGGTCCTACTTCGCGATTCGTACCAGGCTCTACTATTTTTACTTCGACATTTGGATGAGGTTTTCCTACCGTACTCACTTTTCTTTCAATCGGATCATCTGTAGTCGTTTGAGTAATCGCTGGTGACGATTCAGTTTGTCCGTAAGTGATCGTAATTTCGGAAGCTCCCATTTTCTCCATAACGTCATTCATGACATCAATCGGACAGTTTGAACCGGCCATGATACCTGTGCGTAAATGAGACAAATCATAATCATTGAAATTCGGGTGGTTGAGTTCCGCAATAAACATCGTCGGCACACCGTGAAGGGCTGTGCAGTTTTCGTCCGAAACAGCTTGTAACACTTTTTCCGGTTCGAACTGTTCCACAACGACCATGGTTGCCGCTTTGGATACAGCAGCAAGAGTGCCTAATACACAACCAAAGCAATGGAAAAACGGTACGGGGATACATAATCTATCTTGTTCAGATAAGTTCATGCTTTCCGCGATTTGCTTTCCATTATTGACAATATTGTAATGTGACAGCATCACACCTTTTGGAAAACCAGTTGTCCCTGATGTGTACTGCATATTAATAACATCGTTTGCATCCAATGATGCTAATTGTTTCGTCAAAGCGTCGTCAGAAACCTGGTGACTTGCTTCGACCACATCATCCCATGTATAGCAGCCAGCATAACGCTCGTCACTTAGAACGATAATATTCTTTAAATGTGGGAACCGACCTGATTGAATATTCCCTTTCTCTTGTTCGGCTAAATCTGGAATCAATTCTTTCACAATATCAATATAAGATGTACCTTTAAATGATTCGGCTAGAATGAGTGTTGACGATTCGGACTGCTTTAATAAATAGTCTAACTCTTGCGCTTGGTAACTTGTATTAACGGTGACTAAAACAGCGCCCATTTTACCTGTAGCGAATTGCGATGCGAGCCATTCTGGTTTGTTATCAGACCAAATCGCAACATGGTCACCTTTCTCAATGCCAAGAGCCATAAATCCTTTAGCTACGCGATCGACCTCTTCATTAAATTGTTTATACGACCACCGAATTTCTTTTTCAGGATAAACGGCAGCTTCATAATCTGGGAAGTTGTTCGCCTGCTGTTCAATTAATTGACCGATTGTTAAAGTTGTAAGCGACATAGGACATCCTCCCTTAAATTTATTAGCAACCTAATTGACGCGCAATGACTAAACGTTGGATTTCTGAAGTACCTTCTCCAATTTCAAGCAGTTTCGCATCGCGTAAATAACGTTCCACTTCGTATTCACGCATGTAACCATAACCACCGTGGATTTGAATCGCTTGGTTAGCTGCTCTAAATGCTGTTTCCGTTGCGGTTAATTTGGCCATCGCAGCTTCCTTTGAAAATGGCTTACCTTGGTCTTTTAACCAGGCTGCTTTTAGTACCATATTCCGGGCTAGTTCGATTTCTGTTGCCATATCTGCTAGTTTAAATTGTATCGCTTGAAATGATGAAATTGGTTCACCAAATTGTTGACGTTCTTTCGCATAAGCTAGTGCCCGGTCTAATGATGCTTGGGCAATACCGAGACCTAAAGCACCGATTGAAATGCGTCCACCATCTAATGTTTGTAAAAACTGTTTGAAACCTTTTTCAGGATCGCCTAAAAGATTCTCTTGTGGAACGCGGACATCTTCTAACACAATTTCAGCCGTATTAGATCCACGTACCCCCATTTTGTCGTAATTGTCAGTAATCGTTAATCCTTCGCTATCCGTCGGGACAACAATCGCTGAAATAATATTTTTACCACGGTCGTCTTTGCCTGTGACAGCGGTTACAATTATTTGTTTAGCGTACGAAGCATTCGTTATATAACATTTTTCACCATTAATAATGAAATCGTCACCATCAGCTTTTGCTGTCGTCTTCGTTCCACCTGCATCTGAACCAGCGTTCGGTTCTGTTAGCCCGAAGGATCCGAGCGCTTCTCCTTTCGCAAGTGGAACTAAGAATTTTTGCTTCTGCTCTTCAGTCCCGAATTGATAAATCGGTGACGAACCTAATGACACAGATGCTGCATAACTGAGACCTGTACTACCACATACACGTCCGATCTCCTCAACTGACAGAGCGTATGTGATCGTATCGCCGCCTGAACCTCCGTATTCCTCGGGATAAGGAATACCGAGTAAACCGAGCTCACCCATTTCTTTGAAAAGATCTTCAGGAAATTCAGCATTCACATCAATATCGATGGCACGTGGTTGAATTTTAGATTCAGCGAAATCGCGCACCATCTTTCTCGTCATTTCCTGTTCTTCGGTTAACGTAAAATCCATACAAGTTCCCCCTCATCAGACCGACTAGTTGGTCTGTTTTTGTTATAAATAAAAAGCTTAAAAGATAAGCCTTTCTTAACGATTCATATTTAAAAACTCGGTTAATGCGTGATCAGATAAAACGCCTCGGAATAAGATATCGATGTAAACGGTTGCAATATCATCAATTGACATATCGCCATGTCGTTGGTACCACATGTATGTCCAGTTCACCATGCCTAAGATAGACATCCCTGTAATGGTCGTAGGTAACGATTGACGAAACTCTCCGCACTGTTGTCCTTCGTGAATAATGTGAACAATAACTTGTTTGAATTGATCACGTTTTTCTTTAATGCGCTGTTCATATTCAGGTTTCAAGTACATGTTTTCTTGATAAAATACAATAATGTGTTCTTGGTATAGGTCAAATACACGGACAAAGGAATATAAAATGGCGTGTAATTGATCCATCGGGCGGTCGTGTTGTAACTTCGCACGATTTGCTTCGTTTAATACATACGATATAAATAGGTCGTGTATGACAAAAAGCAATTCGTCTTTTGACTTAAAGTGGTGATAGAAACCACCCTTAGATGTCTCGCAATATTCTACGATGTCTTTAACCGAAACACCGTGAAATCCTTTTTCTGAGAATAATACGAGTGATGATTGTATAATCTTTTCTTTTAAATGTGACATAATCTCCCTACCTTTTGTCAATATTTTATCACAATTTAGAAAAATATCAAAGGTAAATTTTATGGTAGCCCTTTGAAGGACTACCATAACGATCATTTATTCATCATGTTCATGAAACCATTTCGTGTATTGTGGTTGGATGTAGGTGTTAGTGACTTCGCCTTGATGGTCTGTGTCGACGACGAATGAGCCGTTGTTTTGTCTCGTTTGTTCTTTGAATTCTATCGGTAAGACTGTATGCGTATCATCGTTTTCGGTTTCGATGACAACCGATTCATCATCTTCAATGATATGAAATCCAACAATTCGATGCGGTTTTTGTTTAAGTTCTTTTAACATGACGAGTCCGCGCTGCGCTCGGCTACCTTGTTCGAATTGGTTCATCGCCATCCGTTTACATGCACCTCGCTGTGTGGTGACAAATACATAAGGGTTCGTTAATTCATCGAAAACATCAGCATTCACAATCCATTCGCCATCTTTTAAATTCATCGCTTTGACACCCGCTGTTTTGACACCGACTGGATTAACATCAGATTCGTGATACCACAGCCCATAGCCAGATTGTGATGTAACGAATATTTCTTTATGGCCATTCGTTAGGTGTGCATTTATCACTTCATCGTCACCTTTTAACTTCATACCAACGATTGGGCGGTGATGGCGTCTCACTTGAAAATCTTTTAAGGAAGATTTTTTAATCATGCCTTGTCGCGTCACTGTTAAGATATAGTGATTGTCATCAAATTCGCGTACTGGTATCGCTTTAATAACTCGCTCACTCGAATCGATCGGTATTAAGTTGGCGATGTGTTGCCCCATCTCTTTCCATTTTATATCAGGCAGTTCATGAACTGGCATGTATAAATAATGGCCTTTATTCGTGAATAGCAAAAGAGTATCCGTCGTATTCAGTTCAAATAAATGGGTTAAATAATCTTCGTCTTTCTTTTGTAAATCGTCCACTTGTGATGCACCAAATGATCTCAAACTCGTCCGCTTAATGTAGCCTTCTTGAGTCAATGACACAACAATATCTTCAGACGGCACCATGACTTCTAAATTGATTTGCAAATCTTCTACTTCATCTTCAATATCTGTTTGGCGCGCCGCTTTATACGTCTTCTTGACCCGTTTTAGATCATCTTTGATCACATTTAACAACTTTGTTTCGTCCGCCAAAATAGACTGTAAATAAGCAATTCGTTCGCGCAATTGCTCAGCTTCTTCTTCTAATTGGGTTACGTCTGTATTCGTTAAACGATATAGCTGTAACATGACGATCGCTTCAGCTTGTTTCTCAGTAAAGTCGTATTGTTCTTGTAATTTAATCTTAGCATCTTTTTTATCGTTAGCTCCGCGAATGGTTGCAATCACGTCATCTAAAATTGAAACAGCATAAATAAGTCCCTCGACAATATGGGCTCGGTCTTGTGCTTTACGAAGGTCGAATTGCGACTGACGTTTAATGACATCACGTTGGTGTTCAATATAAGCATCAATAATACTTGGTAGCGTCATAACTGTCGGCGTTTTATCAGAAATCGCCACCATATTAAAATTAAACGACACTTGTAGGTCAGTGTTTTTAAATAAATAATTAAGAACGCTTTGACTGTCGATGTCTTTCTTGAGTTCAATAACAATGCGCAAACCTGTTCGGTCGGTTTCATCACGAACTTCTGTGATACCTTCGATTTTTCGTTCTAACCTAAGTTCGTCCATTTTTTTAACGAGTGATGCTTTATTAACGTCAAACGGCAACTCCGTGATGACGATTTGTTCGCGTCCACCTTTTAATGATTCGATGTCTGTGCGACCACGGACAACAATTTTACCTTTACCTGTTTCGTACGCTTTGCGAATGCCATCTTTACCTTGAATAATACCACCTGTCGGGAAGTCAGGTCCTGGTACCTTCTTCATTAATTGATCAATGGTGGCCTCAGGGCGTTCGATTTTATAAATCACAGCATCAATGACTTCAGCTAGATTGTGCGGCGGTATATCTGTTGCATAACCCGAAGAAATACCTGTTGAACCGTTAACTAGAAGGTTAGGATATTTCGCCGGAAAAACAATGGGTTCATAATCTGTATCATCAAAATTAGGGATAAAATCGACTGTTTCTTTGTCGATATCCTGCATCAATTCTGAAGCGATTCCTGATAATCTTGCTTCAGTGTAACGCATCGCCGCAGGAGGATCACCGTCAACACTTCCGTTGTTCCCGTGCATCTCAACTAATTCTTTTTTAACTTTCCATGATTGACTCATTCTAACAAGGGCTTCGTAAACAGATGAATCCCCGTGTGGGTGGTAATTACCAATCACGGTACCGACTGTTTTTGCTGATTTACGATACGGTTTATCGTGTGTGTTTTTCTCTTGGTGCATCGCATATAAAATACGTCGTTGCACCGGTTTTAACCCATCTCTTACATCAGGGAGGGCCCGGTCTTGAATAATATATTTACTATAGCGACCAAAACGGTCACCGATGACTTCTTCTAGTGGTAAATCTAAATACTTCGCTTCTTCAGCCAACTTCTTCACTCCTAATTAAGCAATCGGTCATTATCTAAAATCGTATCGTCTTCTTCCATACCAAATGCGACGTTTGATTCAATCCATTTACGTCTAGGTTCCACTTTATCTCCCATTAACGTCGCGACTCGACGCTCAGCACGTGCTACATCATCAATTGTGACTCGAATTAATGTCCGTGATTCTGGATTCATTGTTGTCTCCCACAATTGAGCAGCATCCATTTCACCTAAACCTTTATAACGTTGAACTGTATAACCGTTTTTATATTCTTTAAGCAATTGCTGCATTTCGTCGTCATCCCAGGCGTAAGCTTCTTTATATTGCTTGCCTTTACCTTTGGACACTTTAAACAATGGTGGCAGCGCAATATACACTTTACCTTGTTCAATTAACGGTTTCATATAGCGGTAGAAAAACGTTAACAACAACACTTGAATGTGCGCGCCATCCGTGTCGGCGTCTGTCATAATTATAATCTTGTCGTATTGTGAATCATCAATATTAAAATCAGGTCCAACACCTGCGTTTATCGTGTGGATGATCGTCGCAATTTCTTCGTTTTTAAATATGTCATCGATTTTCGCTTTTTCCGTGTTTACGACTTTCCCTCGAAGTGGCAGTATCGCTTGAAAACGACGGTCACGTCCCTGTTTAGCTGATCCACCTGCTGAGTCACCCTCAACTAAGAAAAGTTCGTTCTTTTCAGCGTTTTTAGACTGAGCAGGTGTTAGCTTACCACTTAAAATAGAATCGCGACGTTTACGTTTTTTCCCGTTCCGTGCTTCTTCACGTGCCTTGCGAGCCGCTTCACGAGCATCGCGTGCTTTAATCGCTTTTTTAATTAACATTTTAGACGTGTTCGGGTTTTCTTCTAAAAAGTAAGCTAATTTTTCCGCAATAATACTATCAACAGCACTCCTCGCTTCTGGCGTTCCGAGTTTACTTTTCGTCTGTCCCTCAAATTGTAATAATTGTTCTGGGATTCTAACGGAAATAATCGCCGTTAACCCTTCGCGAATATCATTTCCGTCTAAATTTTTATCTTTTTCTTTAAGCAACTGCATTTTTCTAGCGTAATCATTAAACGCACGTGTTAAGGCCGTTTTAGCACCTGATTCATGCGTACCGCCGTCTTTTGTACGGACATTGTTAACAAACGACAAAATATTCTCTGAATACCCGTCATTAAACTGCATCGCAAAATCGACTTCTATATCTTTCATCACGCCTTCAAACGAGACTACGTCATGTAACGCGTCTTTTTCCTCGTTCAAATAGTGAACGAATGACTGTAGGCCTTCTGGATAGACGTAAGCTTCTTCTATATCATCACGTTCATCTTTTAGGACGAGCTGAATACCTTTTAATAAAAAGGCCGATTCGCGTAAACGCTCAGATAATGTGTCAAATTGATATTGTGTCGTCGAAAACATTGATTCATCCGGCTTGAAATGAATCGTCGTACCTGATTTGCGCGTGTTTCCGACTTCCGCTAACGGTTTTTCGACCTTGCCGCCGTTGGAAAATACAATCTCATGCCGTTTACCGTCACGACAGATCGTCACTTTCATCCATTCTGACAATGCGTTAACAACAGATGCCCCAACACCGTGTAGACCACCACTCGTCTTATATCCGCCTTGACCAAATTTACCGCCTGCGTGTAAGACCGTAAAAATGATTTCAGGTGTTGGGCGTCCCATTTTATGCATTCCTGTCGGCATCCCCCGACCTTCGTCAGTGACCGAGATGGAATTATCTTTATGTATCGTTACTCGAATCGTTTGACCATGTCCTGCTAATGCCTCATCAACCGCGTTATCGACTATCTCGAAGACGAGATGGTGCAATCCGCGATGATCTGTACTACCGATATACATACCGGGACGTTTTCGAACAGCATCTAAGCCTTCGAGTACTTGAATTGAATCGTCGTTGTATTGTTCGAATGATTGCGTCACGAATGATTGACCCCTTTCTAATCTATAAACATGTATCTGTCTTGTTATATTCGTTAAAACACGAGAAATCCCTGCTTCTGAAGCAGAGATTTCATAATTCATGTTAATTTCCGATTGTTACAGCATGAACGACTTTAATACAAGAATCCATGATCACTGTAAAATCGTGATCCTTTAACAGATCATGTGCCTCTTCATTGACGATGCCTTGTTGAGCCCAAAAAATGCGGCAATCTGTTTCTAATGCATCTTCTGCTACATCAACTAAGTGTTCTGGTTTGCGAAACACATTAATTATATCGATTGATTCTTCAATATCTTTAAGACTCGCATAGCTTTTTTCACCTAACACTTCATCAACAGTCGGATTTACCGGGATAATGCGGTAACCTTTTTGTTGCATAATGCTTGCTATTTGATGAGAAGTACGGTCCGGTTTATCCGATAGACCAACAACTGCAATCGTTTGTGCTTGTTCTAAAATTTGACGCATCGTCTCTTGATTCGGATTTTGCATGATATCGCCCCTAAATGTAAAGTCATATTTCTAGGATAGCGTGTTTAGCAACATTTCTCAACTTTCGTTTGACTCATTCTACAAATTATTCGTTTTGAACAATATCATCTTCTTTCTCTAGTTTACTTTTGATAAAATAAATAGTATTACATCATGTAAAGAAGGAGGGATTCAATGCTTTATGGATTATACAGTGTCATCGCTTATTTATTTGGATCATTTCCATCCGCACTTATCTTAGGTAAATTATTTTATCATATCGACATCCGTGAGCAGGGCAGTGGTAATTTAGGTGCGACGAATGCATTTCGTGTATTAGGCGTCAAACCAGGCATAGTCGTCACGGTTTTAGATATATTAAAAGGGACGATACCTGTTGTCCTTGTCGTCATTTTTGCACCAACACTTGAACCACTCATTGTAGGTGGGTTTGCCGTTATTGGACACATTTTTCCGGTCTTCGCAAAATTCAGAGGCGGAAAAGCAGTCGCCACATCAGGTGGTGTATTATTAGGCGTTAGTCCATTACTATTTGCCATATTAGTCGGTTCATTTTTTGTCTTTCTAAAATTATTTAAATATGTTTCGTTAGCGTCGATGCTTGTTGGGCTCGTTGCTGTTGTGACAGCTGTTATTATGCAAGATGTTCCACTTATTATTGTCACATGTGTCCTAGCATTTCTCGTCATTTATCGTCACACGGATAATATTAAGCGAATTAAAAATAAAACTGAACCGAAAATCTCATGGTTTTAATTAGGTGATCATTTGAAACAGTTAATTATATGGACCGTTGTGACGTTGATGGTGTTTATAACATTGCTTATATACGGTTTAGAACAGCAAAATTCACAAATAGATACAGTAACAGCGCGTGATCTGCATAACATCAGCAACCGACTACAGAAAGACTCCCCCCAAACATCGATCACATTAAATGCAGTCGGTGATATATTGATGCACGAACGTGTTTACCGCGGGGCTGAACAACAAGGTGAGTATGTTTTTACACCGATGTTAGAGCCGGTCATGCCTCATTTGCAAGAAGCAGATATAACATTTGCGAATCAAGAGACCATGTTAGCTGGTGAAACGATTGGGTTATCAGGGTATCCACGTTTTAATGCGCCATCATCTGTAGCGGATGCTTTAAGTGCCGCTCCGGTCGATATCGTATCAATAGCTAACAACCACACGTTAGATCATGGTCGCGAAGCTGTTATGCAAACAACTGAATTATTAAATGATCATGAGATTGATTACGTTGGTGCTTATCGTAGTTATGACGATCAACAATCCCTTAGGGTGATCGAACAAAACGGTATTTCAGTTGGTTTTACTGGCTACACATACGGAACGAATGGATTACGTAGGCCTGATGGAGACGATTATTTAGTTCAATATATGCGTGATGGTACGATGGTCGATGATATTCAACAGATGAAAGACGAGGTCGATTTCACAGTTGTCAGTTTACATTTCGGAAACGAATACGAGCCGTTCCCAACCGAAGAACAACGACAATTAGTTCAAAAATTAACGGAAGCTGGTGCAGATATTATCCTTGGGCACCACCCTCACGTCTTGCAGCCAGTCGACATAGTCAAAACAGACCATCATGAATCTGTCGTCATTTACTCGTTAGGTAATTTTCTATCGGGGCAAATGGGGCTAGAACGTCGGATTGGTGGTGTTTTACAATTAGAACTAACAAAAGGATTGATTCGACCGAGTGAGACATCATCCGTTACAAACATACAGCTCATGCCGACATTTGTAGAATTTGAACAAAACGGAAATGTATTAAACAATGTCTCTGTTGTCCCTCTTGCTAACAGTTCATTACCAGATGCTGACACCATTTTTGATGATACAATGACACATATGCAGACATATACTAATCAATTAGATGTTGTTCCTAAGTGGGTTCAAGTTCAATAAATTGAATGTTGCTATTTTTATCTAGTATAATACAGGATATGCCTATGCTCTTCTCTTAAGCAATGAAAGGAGATCTCGATATGAACGACACAGTTAAAAAACAGTTACCGACGAAAACGGAACGACATAAATTATTTGGATCAGTTGAACCTGGACCGAAAACAAAACCAGTCGATAAAAAAGGAATGAAAGATTTACAAAATACGAAAAAAGACTTTTTATTCGAACTTGATGCTGTCGGCGTGAGTAATGTTAAACATCCAGTCACGATCAAAAGTCAACACACTCCATTAACACAAACGACGATTGCGCAGTTCTATTTCGCTTCGTCTATCTCACAAGATTCTAAAGGAACGAACATGAGTCGTTTCACAGAGCAATTACAGTCTTATTACCAAGATGGATTTGTGCTTGACTTTTCGACATTAAAATCATTCGTCTTCGATTTACAACAAAGACTAGAACAAAAAGACGCAGAATTAACCGTGTCTTTCCCATGGTTTTTTGAACGTCAAGCTCCGTATACTGAGCAAGCAGGATTAAATCATGCAGATGCATGGATGCGTGTCCGTTATCATGAAACAGAAGGCTATGATATTCACGTTGGCCTTAGTGGTAAAATCACCACATTATGCCCTTGTTCAAAAGAAATTAGTGAATACAGTGCGCACAACCAACGTGGTAATATTGAAATGGATGTGACATTAGATCCTGATTTCGATGATCAAACGTATGATTGGAAAACTATTTTGTTAGAAGCAGCTGAGTCAAATGCAAGTGCTCGAATTCACCCTGTTTTAAAACGTCCAGATGAAAAAATGGTGACTGAACAAGCTTATGAAAACCCGCGTTTCGTTGAAGATATGGTAAGACTTGTCGCGAGCGATTTATATGAGGTTGAAGCGATCCAACAATTTTATGTTCGCTGTATCAATGAAGAATCGATTCATTTGCATGATGCCGTAGCTTCGATTACGTATGATAAACGTGAAGAATAGAGGGTTTTGATTGAAGCGGATCATGATTGGAATAATTAAACTGTATCAACGTTTTATTTCGCCAATGTTAGGCCCGACGTGTCGTTTTCATCCGACATGTTCATCTTATAGTTTAACAGCGTTTGAACGCTTCGGTGTGTTTAAAGGGTTTTATTTATCAGTTAAACGTATCTTAAAATGCCACCCGTTTCACCCTGGTGGATTCGACCCCGTCCCGGAAAAAGATGACAAAAGCCGTGGTTAATAAACCACGGCTTTTACTATATAGGCCCTTAAATATTTGTTGAGGTAATGGGACAAAATAAGGAAGATTGTGCATGATGGCTGTTGGTGTCAGGTGATCCGCTTACGGTGGATGCTTGCACCCATAAGGCACAAGTGCAACATCTGCTCAATCTTCACTTCGTTCGTTTTTCGCAGTGTTTTCTATGCAGGGGCACGGCTCGAGCCAGGCTACATCACCGAATAAGCTACCTTGCAACTTGCACCGAGGAAGCCCACTTCGAAGCGTTACGAGAAGACGCAGGTGCATCTCTCGGCCCAAAAGCGGGGCCTGCGGGGTCTCGAGACGCGTGCTGTTCCCGTGACGACCCGGACGGTCTAATGTCGACGTTGGTCACAGTACGTGACCGCTTTTAGTCGACCAGGCGTCACCACCTACGCTCCTCACCTGACACCAACTTAGCAATTCGGTCGGATGTCCCTAAACGTATTACTGTATCAACAATATAAAGATATACAATGATAGATGGCATATATAAGAATATATATAAGAAGTGCCTCATCTGGATACCCCAACATTTGACTTAGAGCCACTATATACTATACATCACGAAATCGTTTTAATTGATCTAACTTTCCTTCTGCTTTTAAGATATCTTCTTCAAATTGGCCAATTAAATCAAAATGCGGATATTGTTCGTCAGTGTGAATCCATTCCGGTTTTAGGCCATATTGTTGTCCCCACGCTATTAATGTATCTAAATCACAACAGCCAGCTTTCGTCACTGTTTTATGATCTGGAAAACGATCATCGAGCCAATAATGAGTTAAAAAAGCAATTTGACCAGCATTAACTTGTCTCTTCCACGCCTTCAGTTCATCTCGTTTAATCCCGAACGCCATCGTGCTCACCCAATGCTTTCATATACGCCTCATGCCACTCAGGATAATGCTTACGAATCGAGATAGGTCGAAAATTCTCTTTCTTAACACAAACGTGTGAAGACGTCCCTGTGACAGCTAATTCTCCACTTTCACGGTAAACTTCATAGCCATAAACAATTCGAAAACCATCATAAAACTGGATCGACGTTTTGACCGTTGCCGTCTCACTATACGTTAAGGGTCGTTTGTATTGAGCATTAATGTCGACAACGGGTGATACAATGCCGTCCTTTTCCATATCCGCATATTTAAAACCGAGCTGCTCGATCAAATTCGTCCGTCCGATTTCAAACCAAACTAAATAGTTCGCATGATATACAACACCCATTTGGTCTGTTTCTTGATAACGTACTTTGACGTCTGTTTCATTCGTAACCATGTCGTTTCTCTCCTTTTTACGTCGCTTATTATTATTTTAAAATAAAAAGACTAGCGCTGGCTAGTCTTTTGTCATCTTATTTCGACTGACGTTTTTGATGTTTATGCTCGTCACGTAGTTCATGACGCATGCCATCAATGGCTTCCCGTCGTCTGGCGTTTTTCTTTTTTATTTCTTCTTCTTGAAAATCAGATGCCGTTTCCATTGATAATTCAGCCTCTTGCATATTGTCTAATGTATTGTTTAAGTTCTTTTGAATTTTCTTCATGTTATCCTGGCGCTCATCAGGATTCGGCTTTTTTGCGTGCTTACTCATAACATCTCCTCCTTCAAAACTGTTTCAACCGTTAGCATATCCCAATGCGATTACCTTATACACGGTTTTGTTTTGAAGGTGAGATCGTAAGCCTCTTGTCCAACTTATCATAAATCTTCTCCAGCTCAACTGGGTTATTCATGATCTTTTCTTTTTCGACTCGTATTAAATTTTGAAATGTTAAGTGGTCTCGCTTACGCATAGTGATCGACTCCTTTTTGTTATATAGGATGACCACAATCCATAAGCTATATACATTAATCTAATTCATTAATTTTGTCGACCATATCGTCATATGATAACGGACCGACATGTCTAGGGATTTGAACAACACCCTCTGTATTCACAAAGTAAGTTGTCGGTAAACTGAGCGCTTGGTAACGCACATTTACTTCCCCTGTCTCGTCCATCAAAATAGGAAATTCAAGGCCATACTCATTCACAAAATCTGAAACCTTACTAACATCTGACTCTTGTGATGTCGCATTGACGCCTAAAATAACAACATCATCGCCATATTCTTCAGTTATATCTTGCATATGTGGCATTTCAGCACGACATGGCGGACACCAGGTTGCCCAAAAATTGATAAATACTTTTTGACCGCGATAATCGGCTAATTCAACTTGTTTACCGTCTAATGTTTCAAGTTGAAAGTTAGGGGCTTGATCTCCAACTTCAATACTGTCAGTGTCTATATCAACCCCTTCTGGTTGAACAAATACAGCATCGTCTGACACATCATTTTCTGCAGATGAATCAGATAACCATGTATTGTACACGAGAACTCCGACTAATACACCGATAATGGTCAATCCTATTATTCGCTTTGCTAATGTCATTATTGATAACCTCCCTTTGTTCGACGTTCCATGACCCATTCACTAATATATGTTGCGACGGCGATTGTTAATGCGATCAAGATTTCAATCAACATCAATGAATCGGAACCAGCCCATAGTCGGAAAGCTGACCAGACAATGGCTGTCCAACGAACGATGCTAATGATCAGCGTTAGTTTGAGTGTATTCGGACGAAACGCATATTGATATAAAATGACGATATAACTGAGTATTTCTATGATTGCTGATAGTGTCACGCCGTAAATGAATGTCACACCTTGTTGCGCGATCAGTAAGATGACGATCGCTACAACCGACCACATCGCTTGCCATAAATACGGGGTATCAAACCGTTTGTTCTGTCTCACCCAATACAATCCTAATGCTATGAAACCTAATATAATACCGATAAGTCCTCCGTCAAAATATATAATAGTTAACGGATTGTTCACGAGGTCAGATGGATGTTTTAGAAAGTAAGACAACTTCCAAACGATTAAAAAGACAAACCAATATTCTATAACAATATCTGCTGGTTTTTTGGAAATAGAGCCATCGTGCATACGACGATAAACTAAGGCACCAATGAACGTCGATAACAAAATTGCGCCAATATAAAACAAATAAGGTATGTAAATATTGAGTGGTCCTACTTGAATAATATCATTCATAGCTGTCACTCCTCCATCACCTATCATATCAAATGATGACCAGCTTTTCTCGTGTCATGAATTACGATTAAGTGACAAAGAATCCGAATAAATACTTCCTTTACATGGCAAACTAGTCGAGGATTTATTAAGGAGGTTAAACGAATGAGTGATCACAAAGAACCAAATCCAAAAGAACAACAATTAAAAGGCTTTCATAACCACAATGAAAGCGAGCCGCTAACGACGGATCAAGGAACAAAGGTGACTGATACATCAAAGTCCCTAACTGCAGGCGAACGTGGTCCAACTTTAATGGAGGATTTTCATTTACGTGAAAAAATAACACATTTTGACCATGAACGGATTCCTGAACGGATTGTTCATGCACGCGGGTTTGGCGTTCACGGCGAATTTCAAGTTTATGAATCACTTAACGATTTAACGAGTGCGTCATTCTTGCAAGACCCCAATCAAAAAACACCCGTGTTCGTCCGGTTTTCAACAGTCGTTGGATCACGCGGGTCAGCTGACACGGTGCGAGATGTACGTGGATTTGCGACAAAATTTTATACTGAAGATGGCAACTTTGATTTAGTCGGTAACAATATGCCCATCTTCTTCATACAAGATGCGATTAAATTCCCTGATGTCGTTCATGCGATTAAACCAGAACCAGATAATGAGGTTCCCCAAGCATCAGCAGCGCACGACACATTTTGGGACTGGGTCGTACAAAATCGCGAATCAGCTCATATGATCATGTGGCTATTATCTGATCGAGGTATTCCACGGAGTTTTCGGATGATGGAAGGTTTTGGAGTCCACACGTTTCGTCTAGTTAATGCAGACGGTCAAACGCATTTTGTGAAATTTCATTGGAAACCGACATTAGGCGTTCATTCATTAACGTGGGATGAAGCACAGAAATTGGCTGGGACGAATCCTGATTTTCATAGACAAGACTTGTGGGATGCGATTAATAACGGAGAATATCCCGAATTCGAACTCGGCATACAAGTCATAAAAGAAAATGAGCAATTCGATTTTGATTTCGATATTTTAGATCCGACGAAATTATGGCCTGAAGAACAAGTCCCTGTCCGAGTCGTCGGGAAAATGACCCTCAATCGTAATCAAGATAATTTTTTTGCCGAAACCGAACAAGTTGCTTTTCATATCGGAAATGTTGTTCCTGGTATTGATTTTACCAATGATCCATTATTACAAGGCCGTTTATTTTCTTATTTAGATACTCAACTGTTAAGATTAGGCGGTCCAAACTTTCACGAAATACCGATTAATCGGCCAATCACACCTGTGCATAACAATCAACGAGACGGTTTTCATAGAATGACGATTAATCAAGGAAAAGTAGCGTATAGTCCTAATGGGTTACAACATAACAATCCACAGCCGTCATCTTCGGGTGAAGGTGGTTTTGAGCATCACCCAGAACATGTTGACGGTGCTAAAGTCCGTCGCCAAAGTGTCAGTTTTCAAGATCACTATTCTCAAGCAACATTATTTTATAACAGTTTATCTGATCATGAAAAACGTCACTTGTACAAGGCGTTTCATTTTGAAGTCGGGAATGTTAAAGACCCATCTATCAAACAACAAGTTGTCGAAATGTTTAATCACGTTAGTCATACGCTCGCTAAACAAATAGCGAGAGGCGTCGGGGTCAAAGAACCTGAACCAGTTCATGACGGAGCAAATCCAACACCTTCTCAAGCCTTAAGCCAAGCAAATACGACATATTCACCCAAAACGCGTAAAGTTGCGATTCTATTAGGCGAAGGGTTTGAGTATCATGAAGTTGATCAATTTATGAATGAGATGATGCAAAACGGTGTTCACGTTGAGGTGATTCATCAAACATTAGGTGAGGTTAAAAGCGCGAATCAAGAACCTGTTATGGTTCATCAAAATTATGCAACAACCCACCCTGTCATGTACGACGGTTTGTTTATACCAGGTGGACAGCAACATATCGACCAATTGTTAAATCATTATGAAGCTAATACGTTTGTGAAAGAGATATTCGTTCATGCTAAAACAATCGGAGCGAGTCAAGAAGGGGTTGGTTTATTAGCCAATAATTTACCTGAGTCATTCCAAACAGCACCCGAACAAGCTACTGATCAATTATTCGAAGATCTTGGCATCATCACAGCTCGAACGAACGATTTATCCTCATTCTCCCAAACATTTTTAACAGCACTATCCAAACATCGTCACTGGGAACGTGAAACCATTGATACGAAACAAGCATAAAAAATCCCTGCCGGTATTCGGCAGGGATTTCATCGTATCATTATACGTTTTGTAATTTTTGACGAAGAACCATTGGGAGAATACCACCGTGACGGTAGTAATCGACTTCAACGTCACTATCGAAACGTGCAACGACGTCGAATTCTTTCTTCTCGCCTTCAGGGCTTGTCGCCGTTACTTTAACAAGATCATGTGGTTTAACGTCTTCCGTGACTTGAACATCAAAGTGCTCTTCACCTGTTAAACCTAATGATTCAATACTGTCACCATCTTGGAACTGTAATGGAAGCACACCCATCATGACAAGGTTAGAACGGTGAATACGTTCAAAACTTTGGGCAATAACAGTTTCGATACCTAATAAATCAGTACCTTTTGCTGCCCAGTCACGAGAGCTTCCCATACCATAATCATGGCCAGCAATTACACATAAGCCAGTGCCATCTTCTTTATACTTCATCGCAGCATCATAAATTGGCATAACATCGCCTGTTGGCCAGTACGTTGTAAAGCCACCTTCTTTGCCTCCACCGATTTCATTACGAATACGGATGTTAGCAAATGTACCGCGCATCATCACCTCATGGTTACCACGACGAGAACCATAGGAGTTGAAGTTACGTGGTGAAACGCCTTTTTCGATCAAGTATTGTCCAGCAGGCATATCTTTTGGAATTGCACCAGCTGGTGAAATGTGGTCTGTTGTGACAGAATCACCGAACTTACCAATCACACGTAAGCTTTCAAGTGGTTTAACTTCTTTCGCTTCCTTCGACATTTCTTCGAAGAACGGTGGGTTTTGGATATATGTTGAGTTTTCATCAAACTCATATAATGGCTCATCCGTCGTCTGAATCTTATTCCACTCTTCGTTTGAGTTGAATACTTCTTCGTATTCTTTACGGAAGATTTCAGGTGTGACGACTTTTTCAATTTCAGACTTAATCTCGTCTGATGACGGCCATACGTCTTTGAAGAATACATCATGACCATCTTGATCTTGACCAATTGGTTCGTTAAGAATATCGATATCAACTGTTCCTGCTAACGCATAAGCCACAACAAGTGGTGGTGATGCTAAGTAGTTAGCACGAACTAATGGGTGAATACGACCTTCGAAGTTACGGTTACCAGACAGAACAGATGATACAGTTAAGTCTTCGTTCGCAATCGCTTCTTCGATTTCAGGTAGTAATGGCCCTGAGTTACCGATACATGTCGTACAACCATAACCAACTAAGTTGAAACCTAGTTTATCAAGATATGGCATAAGACCTGAATTTTCAAGGTAGTTTGTTACAACCTTTGAACCAGGCGCTAGAGATGTCTTAACATAGTCAGGTACTTCTAATCCTTTTTCGACTGCTTTCTTCGCTAGTAAACCAGCACCTAACATAACGTGTGGGTTAGATGTATTGGTACATGACGTGATCGCAGCGATTGCTAATGCGCCTGTTTGCATTGTTGTTTCGCTACCATCGTTGAATTTCACGACAGCTTCTTTGTCTTTATCTTTTTCGTCTAAACCAAAACCGTGGTTACCAGCTGGTGCTGTTAACGCTTCGTTAAATGATTCTTTCATTTGCGATAACGGAATTAAGTCTTGTGGACGTTTTGGTCCAGATAGGTTTGGTTCTAGTTCTGATAGATTAATCTCAACAAGATCCGTGAATTCAGGATCGTCTTGATCTGGTGTATAGAATAAATCGTTATTCGTCGCATATTCTTTCACCATCTCGATATGCTCTTCAGAACGACCAGTTAAGCGCATGTAATCTAGCGTTTCTTCGTCAATTGGGAAGAAACCACATGTTGCACCATATTCTGGCGCCATGTTAGAAATCGTTGCACGGTCTGCAAGTGGCATTTCACTTAAGCCAGGTCCGAAGAATTCAACAAATTTACCAACAACATTCTTCTCACGCAATACTTGCGTAACTTTTAATGCTAAGTCAGTTGCTGTTGTTGCTTCAGGGAAACTACCTGTTAGTTTCACACCGATAACGTCTGGCGTTGGAACGTATGAAGGTTGGCCAAGCATACCCGCTTCAGCTTCGATACCACCGACACCCCAACCAAGAACGCCTAGACCGTTAATCATCGTTGTATGAGAGTCCGTACCAACAAGTGTATCTGGGAATGTGTCATATGACCCATCATCTTGTTGTTGCTCGTGTACAACATTCGCAATATACTCTAGGTTAACTTGGTGTACGATACCTGTAGCTGGTGGGACAGCACGGTAGTTATCGAATGCTTTTTGTGCCCAGTGTAAGAATTCGTAACGTTCTTTGTTACGGTCAAATTCCATTTCCATATTCTTACGAAGTGCATCACTCGTACCATAACGGTCAACTTGTACAGAGTGGTCAATAACGAGGTCAACCGGAACCTCTGGGTTGATTTGATCTGGACTACCGCCCATATCTACCATTGCTTTACGCAGAGATGCCAAGTCTACAACCGCTGGCACACCTGTAAAGTCTTGCAAAATAACACGTGATGGCTTGAATGGAACATCCACTTTAGCCCCATCAGCCCATTGAGCTAACTTTTCTACGTGCTCATCCTTAATAACATGTCCGTCGTATTGACGTAGGACCGATTCTAAAAGCACACGAATAGAATAAGGTAATTTCGATACTTTGCCGAAGCCTTGTTCCTCAAGTGCTTTGAGATGGTAATAGTTATACGTCTTACCATTCAGTTCAAACTGCTTTTTCGCTTTCGCAGCATGACTTTCTACCATGTTACTTACCCCCTTAACGTATGTAGCATTTCATTTCATCAAATAATTAGCCGTTTTCTACAGAAAACTCATTATTTCTGCACGTATTCATTTTATATTAAAACGATATAGAAGTAAAACGATAAAATTAAAATTTTTCTATGATGTGAAATTAATAGATTGATCAATGTCGGCTAACACGTCAATTATCATGGCGTGTTCATGATCGTCAATGGTTCTAAAGTCCAGCCATACCGTATCATTCTCAACTCTTGCGATAATCGCTGGCGTGTTTTTGCGCAAACGTTCAGCTAAGCGTTCAGACGATAATGAATGAGATTGAACCGCTAAACTATATGAAGGAAGCGTTACATCCGGTAATGTACCTCCACCAACTTGGCTATTAGTTTTCTCTATCGCAACTGATAAATCAATTAAATGAGGTAGTTTTGTTATGACCGTGTTAACCGCTTCTTCAATCGTGAACTCATCTTTGAAAATCGTGTGCAATGTCGGAATTTGGTGCCACTCATCGGTCTGCATCAAGCGTAACGTTTCATCTAAGGCAGCATAAGTCATTTTATCTACACGAAGAACGCGGGCCAGTTGATGTCGTTTTAATTGATCGATATATTTCTTTTTACCAGCAATAATGCCAGCTTGGGGACCACCTAATAGTTTGTCAACGCTGAATGATACAATGTCAACTCCTGAATGAATAACTTGATTTACGCTTGGCTCTTGGCTTATTCCATATTGTGATAAATCAATTAATGATCCACTTCCGAGATCTTCATATGATATAACAGACTGCGTCTTTGCAAGTTGACTTACCGTTTCCCGATCAACAGATGCGGTAAAACCTTGCATGGTAAAATTACTTGTATGAACTTTCATGATCATAGCTGTATCATCTTGAATAGCGGATTCGTAATCTGAAGCATGTGTTTTATTCGTCGTTCCTACTTCTCGTAATTTTGCTCCGCTTTCCTCCATAATCCGAGATACACGAAAGCTACCGCCAATTTCAATTAATTCACCGCGCGATACAATGACTTCATATCCCTTAGCAAAGGCAGATAACACCATATACACAGCTGCAGCATTATTGTTAACGACTATGGCCGCTTCTGCTCCAGTTAATGCTTTTATTCGCTCTTCAACTAAATCATGACGCGACCCTCTCGCCCCATACGTTAAGTCATATTCTAGTGTTGAATAAGAGTCGGTTACCATGCGAACGCGTTCAACGGCTGAATGAGCGAGTTTTGATCGGCCTAAATTAGTATGTATCACCGTCCCCGTTCCGTTTATAACGGGTTGCAACCGTTGTCTTTGCTCATCAACTAATTCATGTAAACCTCGCTGTATTGTCTCGTCAAACATTGTATCAACGGTCCAGTTAGAAGGGGCCTCATCGCGTAAAATAACGTCCCTCATCTCATCAGTCACACGTCTAAAAACATCTTTTACCGTCATCATTGGTATATGATAACGATTAATAGTCTCTTGTATGCGTTTATCGTGTATGAGTCGATTAATAGCTGGTATTGCTCTTAATAGGTTCATGATCTCGCCTCTTTTATCACGTGTTTATACAATGCTAACCTCCATTAACCGTATAGCTAATGGAGGTAACATTAAATCATTTTTTGTTTAACCGTTTCTAGCTTAGGGAATTCGCCCGTTTCTAGTTTAGAATAAACCTTCTCACTATTGACGGTAACTTCAAAAGCACCACCAGAAGATGGAATCAAGCGCATTTCTGAAATCTCGTGACGAAATTCAGTAAACAATTCATCTGCGAAACTCGCAGCTTTTGGTGCATAGTTTCATTGCATACAAAATTCGATTGATACACGATAACTCATATTGGTCCCTCCCCATTGTTTGTCTATAAGATTAGTAAAAATACAACGTTTTTGCAACAACTAGCATTAGAATAATGGCCTTTTATGTTACATTGTAATACCCTTAACATAGGAGGTGATTTAATGAGTCGGAACCGTGATGACATTGTTCGATTAACAGCACTGTCGACGAAAGCTGGTTGAGGCTGTAAACTCGCGCCAAGCGAGCTGACTCACGTGTTGAGTCAAGTTGAATCAAAATCGAACGACGATCATGTTTTATATAGCCAAAACGGAGCGGATGATGCAGGTGTCTATTACGTTCAAGACGATTTAGCCATGGTGCAATCAGTCGATTATTTCACCCCAATTGTTGATGACCCGTACCAATTCGGACAAATCGCTGTTGCGAATGCTGTCAGCGATATTTATGCGATGGGGGCTGACGTCAAAACGGCATTAAACATTGTCGGCTTCTCTGTTCAGCAATATGGACCTGATATATTGACCGAAATTTTACAAGGTGCAGAAGATAAAATGGCTGAAACAGGCGGATCGATTATCGGTGGCCACTCGATTGATGATGCTGAACCAAAGTTTGGATTAGCTGTGACTGGCTTTGCTCATCCCGACAACATTTGGTTAAACAGCGGTGCGCAACCTGGAGATCAACTCATTCTCACCAAACCGATCGGAACAGGGATTGCGACAACAGCCATTAAAAAAGGGTTAGCGGATGACGCTTTGCAAGCAGAGACGATTAAGTGGATGTCGCAACTTAATAAGCTTGCTGCAGATACATTAAAATCATACCACCCTAGTGCAGTGACTGATGTAACCGGATTTGGTTTAATAGGTCATGCATACGAAATGGCTGCTAACAGTCAAGTTCAACTGTCGTTAGAAATGGCATCCATCCCTGTTATAAGTGGTGTTCAATCTTTATTGAAACAAGGAGCCGTCCCAGGTGGGTCTAAAGCCAATTGGTCTTGGTTATCTAACGATGTGACGATTGCTTCTCATTTAGAAGAAAATCGTTTGTTATTAGCGGACGCTGTCACATCTGGTGGGTTATTAATCGCCTTAAATCAAGACGAAGCTGCCGACTATGTGGATGCATTAAACCGTTATGATGATCATATGGCTACTATTATTGGTGACGTTAAAGGTCATCGCACGCCGCATATTTACATTAATTAATATGTGGATGCTTTATTCATTATAAAAAACGATGGCCTCGATTAAGAAGCCATCGTTTTTTTATACCCAATATCGTTGATCACCTTCACGCTCAGTTAAACGCAAACGATCACATGTTTCAAGAAAAGGGATTAAATATTTTCTCGATAATTGCAAAAATTGTTTTGCATCATGTAGCGTAAAGCTCTTAGGATGGTGTTGCTTAAAGTCTGTTACCGTACGGTCAAACACGTGCCGGTCAATAATCATCGTATCATTTAATGCTACAACCTGTCCTCGCTCAACTAGAAAATGTTTCAAGTCTTCCATTTCTTTATCTGTTAACTGAAGGAAATAATGAGACCATTCATTCACCATGAGACCATCATGTTCTAATGTCGCAAGTCCACTGTCTACATAGGGCTGAATTTGATCAGGGATAAACGGACGGAATGATGGTAATGCAATAACATGATCGTGTTGGATGAATTGACCCTTTTCAATCCAATGGTCGACCACTCTTTTACTCACGCTTTTAGATGCTTCTACCTTATCAACTAATGTGGACTTATCCATCCCATTAAGAAGCGGATATGTCTCATGAAAAGAACTGAGCATCGTCTGGCAGTTTGCAAATTGCCGCTCCATCCATTGGTCTGAAACGTACCGATTATTTATTTCACGAATATCATTTTGCTGAAGTAGTTTTTGAAGCACAGGCACTAATTCTGATTCATTGACATTTAGTTTAGTGCATAACACTTCCATCGAGATAAATGGGTCATCATTCGTCAAATAATCAATTATTCTTTCTTCTAATGTTTGTTGCGCCTCTTGTTGTAATTGTTTCACCGTGGCTTGTCCAAAGCGATGCTTTTTGGTTGCGGACTGAATGACACGACCGCCCCCGATTGTTTCCGCAGGTGTCGCGCGCCGTAATATAAATAAATCATGACGAAGTGTGTAAACAGCGTCATCAAGTTCTAATTGTGCATAAACTGTCTCAGTCGTTGCTGATATTTCGTTTCGGTCAAACAGCACAATACGACCGTACACTTCACTCGTTCCAGTATGTAGTTTAATAGGCGACCGTTGTTTTACTGGTCGTTGTATATAACGAGAAATATTCAGCTCAATATCGATCCGTTTAGAGCTTGGTTGATTAACATTGCTCGTTAACACATCACCGCGTTTTATTTCGTCAGTACCTACCCCTTTAATTGCTAAAGCTGTTCGATGACCAATCGACGATTCACTAACATGTTGCCCAAATTGTTGAATGCTTTTAATGTCAATATAACGATTCTTAGGCTGAAGAATCACTCGATCATTTTCATGTATATGTCCTCCGATAATGGTTCCTCGCACAACAGTCCCGATACCGTGTACGTGAAAGGCTTGATCGATAGGCATCCGAAAATAACCAGTCGACTCCCTCGGTTTCAGATCCGCCAACGTCGCCATTAAATCAGCATATAACCTATCAATACCAGTTCTACTAACTGAATCGACATAATAGATCGGCGCATGATTAAAAACGGTACCTCTCGTATATTCTTCCAATTCACTAACGACTAACGTCAACCATTCATCATCGACTAGATCGACTTTAGTCAATACAATTATTGGGTTATCAACATTTAGAAAATGTAATATTTCTAAATGTTCAATTGTCTGTGGCATAACACCATCATCAGCTGCTATGACTAATAATGTAATATCAACCCCTGACACACCAGCAATCATTTGTCGGATAAATCGTTCATGTCCAGGCACGTCTATAATCGACAGTCCCATATCATCATCTTGATAAAGCGGTGCATACCCTAACTCGATTGATATTTTTCTATCTTTTTCTTCTTTTAAACGATCGGTATCCACACCTGTAAGAGCTTGGGTTAAAGCTGTTTTGCCATGATCGATGTGGCCTGCCATTCCAATTGTATACTGTTTCGTTTGCATATTGTTTTCATCACCATCTATGATTGTCTGAATTGTAAACGAAAAATACTGCCTTGTGGTTCATGGTCATGAATCGTTAATGACGCGCGGTGACTTTCTAAAATATCTAATGTCACCATTAAACCAAGACCTGTTCCTTTATCTTTCGTCGTAAAGAAAGGTTGACCTAATTTTGCTTTTAAACTGTCTGGAACACCAGGCCCTTCATCGATGACATCAACATATAAGTCATCCTCATTTGTTACTCGGATTGTGATCGACCCAGGCTCTTCCATCGCTTCAATCGCATTTTTTATTAAATTGACAAACACTTGTTTTAGCTGTTGTGGATCACAATATAAATCAAACGCTTCCATATCAGATTCAAGCACCAAGTCAATATCATTCATTCTAGCTTGCGAACGCATGAGCATACAGACGTCTTCTAAAACCGATACAATATCATCTTCTTCAAATTGATTAGGTGACGGTTTGGATATATATAGCATCTCTTTTGAAATAGCTTCTATTTTATCAATTTCATCTTTCATAATTTTAAGGTAGTCCTCTTTTCCTTCAATGCCTGTTTCAAGAAGTTGGAGAAAGCCTTTTAACGATGTAATCGGGTTACGTATTTCGTGTGCAATGCTGGCTGCTAACTGTCCAGCTGTCGCTAATTTTTCTGAGCTTATAAGCATTTGTTGGGCTTGCTTATGTTCCATCACATCTTGAATAACCGTGACATTATATGGCTGATCTGTGACCGGATTTATAATTTTACCTGAATTCGCTTGGCAATCGATATAATCACCGTTTGAATTCAACACACGAAATTCATCAACCACTTTTTCATCATATGGCAAGGAATGTATACTTTGTTTGACCCATTGACGATTTTCTGGATGGATATATGATAAGATCGATTCATTAACAAGGTCACTAGGTTGATAACCGAATACATCTTGAACGGATTCGCTAACGAATAAAATGCGAAAATCCTCATCGAAAATGACTTTGATCGTCATTGAATGCCGATCTCGCCATGAATGCGCAGCTTCTATCAGATGATTCCACTCAGAACGTTGTGATAAATCGTCCGTATCTAAATATGATAAAGGTTCATGCATCATGTTCATTTCCTCCCCAACCTGATGAATATACTATAAACTATGAAAGATGTTAGCAATAAATGACAACAAATCATATTTTATCGAATAATTTGTGAAATGTCTAAAATTTTGAATAAGTAATTCTATATTAAGAACAATTATACTAAAAAAATAGATTTTATCAATCATTGTCTGTTAATTGTTTAAGTTGCGTCCGTTGTTTACAAATTGTATAATTTAAAATGGATTAAATGGGGCTGGTTACAATGCTGGTGCTTGTCGTGGTCTTCAAAACCATCCGGGAGGCGCGTGTCGTCTCCGGTGGGTTCGATTCCCACACAGTCCCGCCAATGTTTTAAGTGAAACGAGTGAGGAATATGTCAACTACAGTAGGGATTCTCTTAATTCTATGGTCATTCATTATGCTCGGTTTACTCGCAGTCGGCGGTTATTTTATGTTTCGAAAGTTTTTAAAGAAACTACCGAAAGAAGATGGCAAATCCATTATAGATTGGGAAGAATATTACGTTAGTGAAACAATCGACCTTTGGAGCGAAGATAAAAAAGCGTTACTCAATGAACTCGTCGAACCTGTACCTGATTTATTTCGCGATGTTGCTAAACAAAAAATCGGTGCAAAAATAGGCCAACTAGCATTAGAACGACGGGCAAAATCAATTACATTAGATTTGTTGATTGAAGGCTATATTCTAGCTACACCGAAACGCGACCATAAGTTTTTGATTAAACGATTAGAAGAAAAAAACATTGATTTTTCACCTTATGAACACTTATTAGAACGAGATTATAAAAGCGGAAGTTAATGGAGATAAAGACTCCTTAACTTCCGCTTTTATTATAATGTGGATTTTAACTTCATGAATTTAACTAACATACCAATTCGCCACGTGACAAGCATCGCAAAAGCAAGTAAGTAAAACATCGCACTCGTTTCACCTACAGATATCGATTCCCCAATCGCTAGTTTCCAAGCGATCCGAATAATTAATAATCCTATTAAAACGATACCTAATGCTTTTGATGGTTTTAAGTATATATGTTGATCATGAATCTCGAAATTCGATGTCAAAATCAAGACTACTGAAAACAATAAACCAACCGCCATCGCTTCAAGGACGAGCAACCACTCAATTTGAAAATAAGGAAACAGGAACATAAGCGCGCCTGTACTCATAAATAACGGTGGTAAAATAATTTTTTTGGCTGTAGCTGGTTTTCGTGATGCCCGTTGGCGCACAACAATCATACCACTTGCCATAATAATGGCTACGATGGTGACCGTTGTGGCAACAATGGGCTGGTCTAAAACCGAAAACATTACATATCAACCTCTTCTGAAGAATCCATTGAATCCGTTGCAATCGTCAATATAATCGTCATTGATACGCCGATAACGGCTAAATAAACGCCTAAGTCAAAAATAAGGGCTGTCGACAAGTGCGTTTTACCTAAAATCGGTAACTGAAAATACGCTGCATTTTGTGTTAAGAACGGTTCACCGAAAAACAAACCACCAACACCATATAATGCGGCAATACCTAATCCTATGATGAATACGGTTGTAAAATTTACCGGGAACACCTTGGACATTTTGTCGTAACCATATGTCATGTACATTAAAATAATGGCTGCTGCGGCCATCAGTCCACCAATAAATCCTCCACCAGGTGCATTATGCCCAGCGAAAAATAAATAAATTGAAAAGCCGAGTAAGATGAAAGCAATTATTTGCGTCATTGTTTTTAAGATTAGATCATTTTGATTCACCATATTGAATTGTTGCTCCTTTTAACGATATCAATTTATGTTCATTATATGTGATTTATGATAAGCATTCAATCATTAAAAGCCCTGAAATCCGAATAAATTAGCTAAGTAGGACGTAATGATTTTAAGCCAATCAAAGAACAACACAAAGCCTAGCACGATTAAGATATAACCACCGATCGTCATCACTTTTTGAGCGTGACGTTTAATCCAGTCCATTTTACCAATAAAGAATGACATGATGAAAAACGGAATAGAGAAACCGAGTGAATATGACGCCATCATAATGACACCTGATTCAGGGTTTGTAGCCGCTAAGGATAAAATAGCCGCTAAAATCGGGCCTGTACACGGCGTCCAGCTCATGGAAAAAGCAGCGCCAATCAACAATGTTCCTAAATAGCCAACTGGCCGGTTTTTAAACGTGAATTTTCGCTCTTTCATTAAGAAATTGAAATTAAAAAATCCGATCATGACTAAACCGAAAAAGATAATTAAAATAGCGCCGACTTGACGAATTAAGTCACTATAAGCATAAAGTGTCCCCCCGATAAACGAAGCGGTGAACCCTAACATGATAAATATCGATGAAAAGCCAATCAAGAAAAACAATGTATGTAACATACTACGTTTGCGTAACATGGCTTTATCATTTTTTAATTCCTCGACACTCATTCCTGTCACATAGGATAAAAAGACAGGATATAGCGGGAGTACACAAGGTGATATAAACGTCAGCACTCCTGCCCCGAATGCGAGGAATATATTTAAATCTGTCATCTCTATACGCCCCAATCTGGTTCCTTCTTTAACAATATATTACCATCGTATCAAACTTATCGCTTTACAGACGACTTATTCATTGACGGATTTATGAAAACTCATAATAAAAGGAGCAGGCATGATCACCTACTCCTCATTGACGTTACTTGTCTTTTTTCTTCTTCTTATCATCATTGTCCATTTGTTGAGACATGGACTTCATCATTTGATTAATTTTCTTCTGCGATGGTTTTTGCCCCATCTGCATCATCATCGTACGTAACATTTGCTCATTGATTGGCGGGTTCTTTTTCAAATAGCTCATCATTGTTTTACGTGCAATGAAAAAGCCAGCAAGAAGGCCTAGCACCAATGTTGCAAAAGCAATTAATACAACCCATAGTATATCCATTGCTTCATTTTCCTCCTATCTCGTTGTCTTTATACAGTATAGTAAAACAAGCCTATTATGACAATAGCCTATATTAGGGTACACCATTTTTTCTATAATTTCAATTTAATTCGAATGATCGATTCGTTAAAGGCAGGACCCAACCACATTCTTCTGTTTGAAAATTAACGACAAACGTATAGCGATAACACCGTTTAATAGCTTCGAACACAATAGCATCTGCTTCAAGTAATGACGGCGCAAACACTGTTAAGGCATAGCCATGTTGTTGGACTGTGATGTTGCCATCCGAATTCTTTAATTCAAATTGATCATTAGCCAATTCTAAATAAGACTTGTCCATTTCTTCTGTTAATAACTGATCGATGACTAAGTGACAATCTGGCTTAACTAAAATATGATCCGCTTGTCGTTTAGATGTATCTGTTTGAGGTTCGTGTAATTGTTCTTTAATAAATCGATATAACACATCCACTTTATAATAAAAATGATACGCATAATCCGGTTCAAAAAAATATAAGGAATATTGATACATCATAAATCCTCCTTTTACGGATCAGTGTATCAATATTCCAACATATTCTTTGTCGTATTTTCGATGCAATCACATAAAAATGTAATCGAACAATGGGGTTACTTGTCTAACAATGCTTTCGCCCGCTTCACAACATTATCAACCGTGAAACCGTAGTTTTCAATGACTTCGCCACCTGGAGCTGACGCGCCAAATGTGTCGATACCAAGAACATCGCCTTCGATGCCGACATAACGTTCCCAACCGAATGGTGACGCCATTTCGACAGCTAAACGTTGTGTGACAGTTGACGGTAGGACTGATTCTTTGTAGTCGTCAGATTGTTGCTCGAAACGATACCATGACGGCATACTGACCACTTGTGCGTCGATGCCTTCTTCTTTCAACTGTTCACTTGCTTTGTGCACTAATTGAACTTCAGAACCTGTTGCTAATAACAGTAAGTCTGGCTGTTCTTTTTCTGCTTCTTTTAAGACGTAAGCCCCTTTGCTCACACCATCACGAGCGATTTCATCTGTTTGTGGCAATACCGGTAAACCTTGACGAGTTAACACAAGTGCTGTTGGGTGATCCGTTGCTTCTAATGATAACTCCCAAGCTGCTTTCGTCTCATTAGCATCTGCTGGACGAATTAAGTCAAGGTGAGGCATCGCACGTAATGATGGTAACTGTTCGATCGGCTCGTGTGTTGGACCGTCTTCACCGACTGCAACAGAATCGTGAGTTAACACATACGTTACCGGAGCGCCCATTAGCGCTGATAAACGTAGTGCCGGACGTAAATAATCACTGAAGACGAAGAATGTACCACCGAATACTTCAACACCGCCATGTAATACCATACCGTTAAGTGCTGAAGCCATCGCGAATTCGCGTACACCAAACCAAATGTTACGTCCACTATAATCAGCTGGTTTAAAGTCGTCTTCACCTTTTAGCGTTGTTTTGTTCGAACCAGCTAAGTCTGCGCTACCGCCAATTAAGTTCGGAATATTGGATGCTAAACCATTTAATACTTCGCCTGATGCTGCACGCGTCGCAAGTGCTTTAGACTCTTCATTATATGACGGTAGATCAGCATTCCAACCAGCAGGTAAATCACCGTTGATCGCACGTTCAAAGTCTTTCGCCAGTTCTGGGTGCGCTTCTTTGTATGATGCGAGTAATTCATTCCACTTCTCTTCTGCTTTAGCTCCGCGGTCTTGAACGTTCACTTTGAAATCATCTTTCACGTCGTCCGGAATGAAGAATGCTTCTTCGTAATCCCAACCGTAATATTCTTTTGCTAATTTCAGTTCATCTTCACCAAGTGGTGCCCCGTGAGCATCAGCTTTACCAGATTTATTCGGTGCGCCGTAACCGATGATCGTTTTCACTTCAATCATTGTCGGCTGCGTCGTATTTGCTTTTGCTTGTTCGAGCGCTTTTTCAATCGCGTCCGTATCGTTACCATCTTCAACGCGGATCACTTGCCACCCGTACGCTTTGTAACGGTCTTCAACACTTTCTGAGAATGAGCGGTTAAGATCGCCATCTAGTGAAATGTCATTTGAATCGTACATAACAATTAATTTTCCTAATTGTAAATGAGCAGCTAATGATGCTGACTCTTGTGATACGCCTTCCATTAAGTCACCATCACCACAAATTGCATACGTATAGTGATCGACTACTTGATGGTCATCTGTATTATATTTAGCTGCTAAGAAACGTTCAGCCATTGCCTTACCTGTTGCCATCGCTAACCCTTGTCCTAGTGGTCCTGTTGTTGCTTCAACACCGTCTGTATGACCGAATTCAGGGTGACCAGGTGTGTTAGACCCCCACTGGCGGAACGATTTTAAATCATCTAAGCTGACATCGTACCCTGATAAATGAAGCAATGAATATAATAGCATAGACCCGTGACCAGCAGATAAAACGAAACGGTCACGATCAAACCAAGATGAATGGTTCGGGTTATGATCCATCACCTTCGTCCATAATGTGTACGCCATTGGAGCAGCCCCCATCGGCATACCAGGGTGACCTGAGCTCGCTTTTTCTACGGCATCAATGGTTAATGTTCTAATCGTGTTAATTGATAATTGTTCTGTCGTTTGACTCATATTTTACATTCTCCCTTCACGAATTCCATGTTCTATAATGTCACAAATACGTTCCTATTTTAACAAACTTTCGAGACAAAAATCGCTATTTATTTAATGTTTTTTTTGATTTTCTTGTTCTTCTTTTAATTTTTCTGGTGTAACGTCTTGTCCTTCAGGGTCGACGACTTTCATAGAGTGCAACTGATTCTTAAAGGAGGAACGAAATGCGTGTAAATATTCTTGACGCAGTTCTTGCTGTTCATTTTCCTCTTGTTTAGTTAATCCTTTTGTTTTCTTTTTATTCGCCAACGTATTAATCCGATCAATTTTTTCTTGTGATAACATACATCATACTCCTTTTATCCTTCTTCCGTTTATATTTCCTTTTTATACAGAGTCCAAACTATATTTTAAAACCTATATCAACTAATGACAAGAATTGTGTCTTTTATACGAACGAACGTTTGTTTTTTGTGAGAATTCTTGCTATAATAAGAGTAATTAATTGAGGTATTATATTTGGTTATATAACGATGAGGTGAGCAATGTGACAAAATTATCGAAACGACAAAAGGAAATCTATGAATTTATATCAGATGAAGTTCGCGCTAAAGGTTATCCGCCTTCTGTACGCGAAATTGCTGAAGCGGTCGGTCTAGCATCTAGCTCCACCGTTCACGGCCACTTATCACGTCTTGAAGAAAAAGGATATATTCGCCGAGACCCAACGAAACCACGTGCTATTGAAATCACACACGAGGATCAACAAGCCGTACAAGAGCGCCATGCCATGTACGCACCACTCGTCGGTAAAGTGACAGCAGGTGAGCCGATTACTGCGGTTGAAAATGTTGAGGAATACATTCCACTGCCAAACACACAGGCCGCAATTGAAGATGACGTATTCGTCTTGTCAATACAAGGTGATAGTATGATTGAAGCCGGGATTTTAAATGATGATTTAGTCATTGTTCGTAAACAGGCAACTGCTTCAAACGGTGATATTGTGGTCGCCATGACGGAACAAGATGAAGCCACGGTGAAACGTTTCTTCCAAGACAGTCATCAATATCGACTAGAGCCTGAAAACACATCAATGGAGCCTATTATTCTCGATCACGTCACGATCTTAGGTAAAGTGATCGGTGTTTATCGCGACATTCATTAATAAAACCCGCGTATGTTGTTTATCACATACGCGGGTTTTATTCGTAATGACCACCGATTTTTTGGCCACGATCAAGCGCAATCCCACCTGATGTGTAACTACTTGCTCTTAAAATAGCCGTAGAACCAAAACGTTCGCGAATGGAATCAACGGCTTGATTTAATTGATTCATATGACTCCGGTCGTCAAATAAACTTAACTGAGTCCCGACATCATCGGTTAAATTCGTCAACGTCACAGATGCTTTACGAATATGCGCCCCTTCTGTATGAAATCGCTCGAACAATTGCATACAAACGTGATACATTTCCATCGTATCGTTTATCGGAACATCGATCGATTGTGAACGACTAAAATGTTGAGCGTCGTCATCTGTATAACGAATCGATAAGTGAATCGTGCGCCCCATTTTTTCATCCCGCCTCGCGCGTCGACATGCTTCATCACATAAATCAAGTAAACACGCTTGAATTTCATCTTCTGTGTAGTCCCGCAACAGCGTAATTCCGTGCCCATAGCCTTTTTGTTCCGTTTTCGTAAATTGCCCCGTAACAGGGCTTAAATCGATCCCCCACGCATGCCAGTACAATTGTTCGCCCATAATGCCGAATCGTTTTTTTAGATGATCATGTGAAAAACGAGCCAAGTCTCCCATCGTGACAATTCCCATGCGATTGAGGTGACGCTTCATTTTAGAGCCAATGCCCCAAATGTGTTCAATATCAATTGGCCATAACTTGTCTGAGACATGTTCATAACGACACTCACTAATCCCGTTTGGTGCTTGTTTAGCATGTAGGTCCATCACAACTTTAGCTAAAAACTTGTTATCGCCAATACCAATAACCGAATCAATACCAAATTGTTCACGAATGCTCGATTGAACTTTTTCAGCAATGGTATAAACCGAACCGTATAAATGGTTCAACCCATCGACGGTTAACCATAATTCATCAACGGAATAAACGTGAATCGCTTCTTTCGGGACAAAATGCATCATAAGCTTCGTGATCTCAAGCGACACCGTTAAGTAATCCCCCATATGTGCTGGAGCAATCACAAGATTGGAGTCCTCAGGTAATTCAAAATAACGACTGACATTACTGATGCCATGCTTCTTTTTTAAAGCAGGCGACGCAGCTAACACAATACTCCCACGTCTGTTCGGGTCACCGACTACAGCTAATAATGCTGTTTGTGGATTAAGCCCTCGCTTCATACACTCAACACTCGCATAAAAGGAACGCATATCAATACAAAGCACATCGTGTCTCGGGTATAAATTGTAATTCATGATGGCACACCTTACCCTGTTATATCTTTTATATGCCTTAACGGAATCCACTCGCGGTCATCATCTGTTGATTGAATGCGAACCGCCTGAGTTTCTTTGCTCCAATCGAGGACCCAACCGTTCACCGCGCGAAATTCATTTGCTTTGTAATAAACGATATGAAGTGGTTGGTCGGTTTGATAAGCTTCCGTTAATACGTGAATATAATAGTCGAGTTGTTGGTCGTCTAACATCGGTGGTTGCTGATTATCTTGAACTTGCCATATGTCTTGAAGTGCATCAACATGCTCAGGAAGCATGAGAGACGTCCATTTAATACTACCGCGGTCATGATGCATCATTGGTTTAAGCCTCCATTCGTTTACTTTGATTGAATCGTGCTGGATAAATCGCTAAAATATTGTCTTTTTGGAATGAGCGCACACCGCGTTTCGTGAAACAATAAGCTAACAGACGATCATCATCTATCTTAATAATGGTGACAATGCGTTGTGTCATACGATGCTGCTCATCGATATAAACGAGTTCGAGTTTCTGTCGGTTTTGAATTGACTGTTTTAATAAGTGATCCATATGCACAACCTCCCTTAACGAGAACGTTTGTTCGTATTATAGCATGGTGTCACATTAAAAAGCAACCGTTTTGTGTCTGGAAAGTTTTTCAGTCATAAAAACGCATGATACTAGAAGCATCATGCGTTTGGTTTTCTATTCATTTGTAGATGAACCGTGGTATAGCTGACAACAACATCTAAGACTAAAAAATTAACCCCCGAACACTGATCGTGTCGGGGGTTAATCATTTTAGTAAGTGCTAAGGTATTGTTCGCGCTCCCATGGGTGAACCTGAGTACGGAACATATCCCATTCAATTTCTTTTGCTTCTAAGAAGTGTTCGAGCAAGTGTTCACCGAGTGCTTCTTGCATCACTTTGTCTGATTTCAAGTGTTGTAACGCGTCATAAAGCGTTGCTGGTAAGTCTTGAACACCATTTGCTTCACGTTCTTCTTTATCCATCACATAAATGTTACGGTCAACCGGTTCTGGTGCTGTTAATTGATTTTCCACACCGTCTAAACCAGCGGCCAACATAACAGACATCGCCATATACGGGTTAGCTGCTGGGTCCACACTACGAACTTCGATACGTGTACTTAAGCCACGAGAGGATGGAACGCGAACTAACGGACTGCGGTTTTGACCTGACCAAGCCACGTAACAAGGTGCTTCGTAACCAGGGACAAGACGCTTATAAGAGTTGACAGTCGGGTTCGTCACCGCTGTGAAGTTCACGGCGTGTTTAATAATACCTGCTGTGAACTGGTGAGCCGTTTCGCTTAATTGTTCTTCAGCCTTTTCGTCGAAGAACGCATTTTCTTTACCAGCGAATAACGACATATTCGCATGCATACCTGAACCGTTAACGCCGAATAATGGCTTAGGCATGAATGTCGCGTGTAATCCGTGTTTACGCGCGATCGTCTTAACGACAAGCTTAAACGTTTGGATATCATCACAGTGTTTAACGGCGTCTGAATACTTAAAGTCGATCTCGTGCTGACCAGGTGCCACTTCATGGTGAGAAGCCTCGATCTCAAAGCCCATTTCTTCTAATTCTAATACGATATCACGACGGCAGTTTTCACCTAAGTCTGTCGGTGCTAAGTCAAAGTAGCCACCTTTGTCGTTAAGCTCCATCGTTGGTTCGCCGCGTTCATCTAATTTGAATAAGAAAAACTCAGGCTCCGTACCAATGTTAAACGCTGTGTAACCAAGCTTCTCCATACGTTCAAGATTGCGTTTTAAGTTATAACGCGGGCAACCTTCAAACGGCGTACCATCTGGATTATAAATATCACAAATAAAACGAGCGACCTTTCCTTTTTCAGAAGTCCATGGGAAAACAACAAATGAATCAAGGTCTGGATGTAATAGCATATCCGATTCTTCAATGCGGACGAACCCTTCGATTGATGAACCGTCAAACATCATTTGATTATCTAATGCTTTGTCAAGTTGGCTGACAGGGATCTCGACGTTTTTAATCGTCCCGAGTAAGTCAGTAAATTGTAAACGAATAAATTTCACATTCTCTTCCTCAATACGTCTGTACACATCTTTTTTCGTAAATTTAGCCAAGAAAAACGCCTCCTTAAGATATGGTCGTTAATGGTAGAACCGTGACAGTTCGCCTTTAACGAGTGATGATTGATTCATGTACCCCGACTCCATCAGTTCGCGGCGAAGCATTTTGTGTAAATCTTTTTCAGACATGCGTTCAGCCTCGTCTGAAGCGGGTTCTTTATGTGTCTCTTGCTCTTGTTGCTCATTTTTCACTTTTAACACTTGTTTAATGCCGGCTAGGTTGACGCCTTGATCGATCAACTCTTTAATTTCGAGTAAACGATCGACATCATAAAAGGAAAATAATCGTCTATTCCCTTGTGAACGAACAGGCATCACTAATCCTTTATCTTCGTAGTAACGAACTTGTCGTGCACTTAATTCAGTTAGATCCGTCACAACACTTATCGGAAATAGCGGGAGTGCCTTACGATCCTTATTCGCCATCACCAACACCTCCAATATAGTTATTGATTATAGCGTCTGTTATAACATATGTCAACAGATGTTAAGAAAGTTAACATAAAAAATAAGAGGCATGATATATCATACCTCTAAACTAATCCAAGCTGATCTAAAGCTGTCATCACAGCGATTTTAACATGTTCATACGTTAACCCACCTTGCACATATAACGTATAGGGTTCTCTAATCGGACCGTCAGCGGTCAATTCTAAGCTTGCTCCTTGTATAAACGTCCCCGCCGCCATAATCACATCATGATCATAGCCTGGCATAGCGCTTGGTTGTGGAGACACGTAAGCATTAATCGGTGATTGTTGTTGAATCACTTGCGCAAACTGAACCATTTCATCTTTCGTTGAAAATGTAATCGATTGAATTAAATCCGTTCGCTCTGCTTGAGGTGACGGGCTTGTTTCAAACCCAAGTTGACATAATAATGTTGCGGTAAAGTAAGAACCTTTTAATGCCTCACCAACAATATGCGGGGCTAAAAACAACCCTTGATACATTTCTTGCAAACTATTTAATGAAGCCCCTGTCTCTTTCCCTAAGCCTGGTGCCGTTAAACGATTCGCACACTTTTCAATAAGGTCAGCACGCCCTGCAATATAACCACCTGTTCTGACAATCCCTGCACCAGGGTTTTTAATCAGCGACCCCGCGATCAAGTCCGCCCCTACTTCTGTCGGTTCTTGCGTTTCTACAAATTCGCCGTAACAATTGTCGACGAATACATAGACTTGCGGATTAATGGATTTGACAAAGTCTATCATCTGTTTAATGTCATCAACCATGAATGACGGACGATCAGCATAGCCTTTTGATCGTTGAATGGTAACCACTTTAGTACGTGGGTTTATTTTGTCACGAACCGCTTCATAATCGATTTGACCGTTATCGGTTAACGGAACCTCTTGGTAATGAACACCAAAATCAGTTAGTGACCCGTCGATAGGCTGATCGGCACCAATCACGCTTTGCAATGTATCATAAGGTTCACCTGTTATACTCAACAATTCATCCCCAGGACGCAGCAGCCCAAACAAAGCGGTGGAAATCGCATGCGTTCCTGATACGATTTGAGGTCTTACAAGCGCATCTTCAGTTTGAAACACAGACGCATACAACAATTCTAATTTCTCACGCCCTAAATCATCATACCCATACCCTGTCGTTGGGTTAAAATGAATATCGCCGATTTGTTCACTTTGAAATGCACGGAGCACCTTCGCCTGATTTTTCGTGACAGTATGACTTATTTGTTTAAATCGGTCTTGCAGTTCATTCTCTACTTGATTAATCATTTGCCACTGCTGTTCGTTCATGTTCTACCTCACCTTTTTGTTAGCGTTGTATAAATGGGTGCATCAGGTGATGCATACCCTTTTAGCTTAAACTGTTCTGTCTCTTCAATAAATTGTTCGTCCGTCACAATCGTTTCGCGTTTTAGTTCATTGAGCATTTTTCCTTCGTCACTGGATAGTCGAACATCATAATAGGTCCATTCCGAGATTAGCGCTCGTTCAATTTCTTGTTTTAACCGTTCATAATCAGACGGTTTAAAAGCGCTCATCATGACACTCGGTTTTGAATATGGAATGAGCGTATCATTTAATAAGTCTGCTTTATTATATACCGTAAGCATCGGGATATCGCCTGCACCTAAGTCGTTTAAAATCTTAAAAACGGTTTGTTCCTGTTCGACTGATTCCTCATTCGACCCATCCACGACATGCAAAATAAAGTCCGCTTCCACGACTTCTTCTAATGTCGAACGAAATGCGGCGATTAATGTTGTTGGTAAATCTTGAATAAATCCGACTGTATCTGAAATGAGTAACTCAAACCCGCTCGGTAATGTGATTTGTCGTGTTAATGGGTCGAGTGTCGCAAACAACTTGTCCTCCTCAAGCGATCCCGTATCACTCAATCGGTTGAAAATGGTCGACTTCCCGGCGTTTGTATACCCAACGATCGCCATTTGAAAGGCCGCATTCTTTTTGCGACGCTTACGATATTGTTGTCGTTGTTTGGCCACTTGATCTAATGATTGCTTAACCTCCGTAATTCTACGGCGAATATGGCGCTGATCTGTTTCTAATTTCGTTTCACCTGGACCACGTGTTCCGATTCCGCCACCTAAACGAGACAATGCAGCCCCTTGTCCGTGTAAACGAGGTAATAAGTATTGTAATTGAGCGAGTTCGACTTGTAATTTACCTTCCTTCGTCCGGGCTCGCATCGCGAATATATCTAAAATTAACTGTGTGCGATCAAGTACTTTAATTTCCCACTTTTCTTCGAGATTACGTGCTTGAGATGGCGTTAATTCCTGATTCATGATCGCCATATCAATCGCATAGTCATCGATATACTGCTTTATTTCGTCTACTTTTCCCGTTCCAATATACAAAGCTGAATGGACTTTGTCACGTTTTTGGACAAATATTTCTTCCACGTTTGCATCAACGGTGTAAGCTAGCGATTCAAGCTCTTCCATAGACGTTTCAAATGATGGGTCTGGCTGATCAGCTGTTTGACAGCCAACAAGTATAGCGCGTTCCTTCAATGTCTCGACTCCTTTTTTATCGTATATTATTATTGTTAACGAAATCCGCATTCCCGTCAAACGTAAATAAGCCTACCACTTTTAAGTGATAGGCTACTGACTCTTCAAACTTATTATGAGTCCAAATCAATATTTTTAACCGGAGCAAACGTGGAAATCGCGTGTTTAAAAATTAATTGTTGACGCCCTTCCGTTTCAATTAACACTGTAAAATTATCAAAAGATTGAATGATCCCTCTCAATTGAAAACCGTTCGTTAAAAATACTGTTAACTGCACCTTTTCTTTGCGTAATTTGTTTAAAAATGCGTCTTGAACATTTGCTGAATTTGACATCATTCTTCCTCCTCTGTCTATCTCTTAATTATTACTATTCGTTTTATCTCTTAAAAATCCTGCTAAATCTGAAAAAATTGTCTCAAAAGTTTCTTCATACCTCTCTGGGTCGATCGTATACCAATGAACATCCGACATCTTATTACGATAATAAGTTAATTGTCGCTTCGCAAAACGTCTCGTATGTTGTTTAATCGATGCAACGACGGAATCAAATGATATTTCACCACGTAAATATGGGATCCACTCTTTATAGCCAATGCCCTGCATGGCTTGAATTTCACCGCCAAATTGTTCATATAAATAGGTGACTTCATCATATAAACCATCATCGATCATTTGATCCACTCGACGATTAATCCGTTCATAAAGGACCTCACGCGACATATTTAATCCAATGATATACGGCGTGTATGGACTGTCATTTGTTTGTTGTTCTTCTAATTCCGACATCGTTTGACCCGTTCGTTCATAAATTTCTAAAGCCCGAACGACACGCCGAATATTATGCGGATGAATTTTGGTTGCTTGAATCGGATCGACGTGCTGTAACTTTTCATAATAGGGTGCAACACCATTAGCATAAATATCAGCAATAGCCGCTTCAACATAGGCATCATCTCGGTTCACATCAGCAAAGTTAAAGTTAAACAACGCCGATTGAATATAAAAGCCCGTACCACCAACAACGACAGGTATTCGCTGTCGATTTGTAATGTGTTGGACACGGTCGTAGAGATCCGCTTGAAACGAAGCTGCTGAATAATGATCATCTTCACGTAAAAAATCGATTAAATGATGCGGCACACCGTCTGCTTCCGTTTCAGTCACTTTTGCTGTGCCGATATTAAACCCTTGGTAAAATTGCATCGAATCACCATTAATCACTTCGCCACCGAAACGTTTGCTAATCTCAATCCCTAATTTACTTTTACCTACAGCGGTTGGACCTATGACGCTTACAACAATCGGTTTCATCGTGTGCCTCTTTTCATTACATAATTCGTTTAAACATCTTCTGTAATTCGTACTCACTGAAATGAACGACAATCGGACGGCCGTGTGGACATGTAAATGGATCTTGGCAAGTCCGCAATTCGTCAATTAAATAGTTCATCTCTTGATGATTCAAATAATGATTGGCCTTAATCGATCGTTTACATGACATGAGGATCGCTGCTTCTTCCCGTATTTTTTCAATGCTGATACCTTTTTCTTGCGCTAAATCGTCGACCATATCACGTATCGTCATTTCTTCTTCGCCTTTTGGGAACCAACTTGGGTGTGAGCGGACGAGATAACTTTGCTCACCAAATGGCTCTAAAAATAACCCAACATCTTCTAATTGCTTCCGGTTTTCTTCAATCGTGATCGCTTCCTGTGTCGTAAAATCAAACGTCAGTGGGACTGACAATGTTTGTAATTCATAGTCTGGATTTCCGAGCTTCGTTTTGTAATATTCATATTTAATCCGTTCTTGCGCTGCATGCTGATCAATCATATAGAGCCCATTTTCGTTTTGCGCTAAAATATATGTCCCATGCAATTGACCGATCGGACTTAAATAAGGTATCCGTTGATCATCATGACGTGAAACAAGTTCGGGCACATCATGTTGCTCAGGTGTCTCATGAACGGCGTCATTCGCCGTCACATGATTATCATCCACCGGTTCGTACGATGTATGCGTGTGTTGATTCAATGCGTCAGCAACATGTGATGCGAGATGTTGTGATGTTTCTGTTTGATTTGTTCCCTCCTGTGTAATGTGAGGGGCCGTGAAATCTAACGCAGTCTGTTCGGATTGTTCTCGTTTCGGCGTATGCTTTTCCGGAATCAGCCGTTCGCCATGAAGTGCATCATAAATCGCTTCCTTAATTAATTCAAATAGTTCATTTTCTTTACTGAAGCGGACTTCGGTTTTAGCAGGATGAACGTTGACATCGACTAAGTAAGGATCCATGTCAATTTGTAAGACGACGACTGGATAACGCCCAATCGGTAAGAACGTATGGTAACCGTCTAATATCGCTTTATTTAACTTCGGATTTTTAATATAACGCCCGTTCACAATGAGTGAGATATAGTGTCGGTTTGCTCGTGTCACTTCGGGTTTCGCAATATACCCTTTCACGTCATAATCTAATGAGTGAGCTTCGATTTCAACCATTTGTTTCGCAATAGACGAACCATAAATCTGTTGAATCGTTTTAAGCAATTGGCCATTTCCTGGAGTGAAAAATAGTTTTTTTCCGTTATGTTCACATTCAAAGCGGATATCAGGATGCGATAAAGCCATTCGATTAATCACATCCGTTAAATGACCGAGTTCAGTATGGACGGTTTTTAAATATTTTAACCGTGCAGGTGTGTTATAAAATAAATGTTCGACGATGATTTCCGTTCCTTGACGCTTCGTATGTTTTTGATGCTCGACGATATGCCCGCCATGAACGACGAGTTCCGTACCCGTTTCATCGCCTGTCGATGTCCTTAGGGTTAATTGGCTCACAGCTGCGATACTCGCTAAAGCTTCACCGCGAAATCCTAATGTTTCTACTCGGAATAAATCTTGTTCGTGTGCGATTTTACTCGTCGCATGTCGACCGAACGCTTTAGGCGCGTCCTCTTTCGGTATCCCTCGTCCATTATCTGTCACTTTGATCGAACGAAGTCCCGCTTCTTCTAGTTCTATTTTGATCCACGTACTCCCTGCATCAACACTATTTTCGATCAGTTCTTTGATGACAGAAGCGGGGCGCTCGACAACTTCACCTGCTGCGATTTTGTTCGATAATGTGCTTGGTAATTCAATAATTGAAGCCACGCTCACGCCTCCTTTCACTTACGATTGTTTTAATCGTTTTTGTAACGTATATAACGTGTTCATCGCATCCATCGGTGTCATTTCCATCAAGTTTAAATCATTGATTTCTTTTGACACTTCAAGTTGTTGAGGTGTTGATTGCTCCTTCGACTCATCAAATAATGTCAATTGCTGTTCTTGTACGAGATCATCCTTAATCGTTTGCGTACTTTCAAACGTTTGTAATAAATAGTTCGCCCGGTCAATGATCTCATCAGGTAAGTCGGCTAATTTCGCCACATGGACTCCGTAGCTTTTATCCGCTTTGCCTCGTTTAATATGGTGTAAAAAGACGACTTCCCCGTCTTGTTCATCGACTTCAACATGGACGTTTCGCAAATGGTCCAAATTATCTTCTAACGTCGTTAATTCATGGTAATGTGTAGCAAATAAGGTTTTCGCACCGACGTAATCATGCAAATATTCCACAATGGACTGAGCTAATGCCATCCCGTCATACGTACTTGTTCCGCGCCCTATCTCATCGAATAAAATTAAACTATTCGGCGTCGCATGACTAACTGCATTTTGCGCTTCTAACATTTCCACCATAAACGTACTTTGTCCTGATACGAGATCGTCAGCTGCCCCAATACGAGTGAAAATTTGATCAAAAATCGGTAAGTCCGCTTCATTCACTGGTACAAAACAGCCAATCTGAGCCATGATCGCAATTAACCCTAGTTGGCGCATATATGTACTCTTACCTGCCATATTCGGGCCCGTAATAAGCAATATATCTGTTCCTTGTTCCAGTTCAAAATCATTCGGCACAAATTCATCGCGCATGACTTGTTCGACAACAGGGTGACGCGCACCGTAGACAGCTAATGACTGATCATGATTCATCGTCGGTTTAACGTAATTATACTCTTCACTAATAAAGGCAAAACTGACTAACACATCAATTTCACTAATTTGCTCAGCTAATTGCTGTAATCGTGGAATATATTGCTTCATCTCTTCTCGAATGGCTAAAAACAAATCATACTCTAACGCCATGCTTTTGTCTTTCGCTTCCAAAATCAATTTTTCTTTTTCTTTTAATTCCGGCGTAATAAAACGTTCGGCGTTAGCTAATGTTTGTTTTCGTTCGTAACGGTCATCATCTATCGCATGTAAATTCGCTTTCGTCACTTCAATATAATAGCCAAATACTTTGTTATAACCTACTTTAAGCGATTTAACCCCTGTTGCTTCACGTTCAGACGCTTCAAGTTGTGCCACCCATTGTCTGCCGTTACGTGAAGATTCACGATACTCATCAAGCTGAGCGTCGTAACCGTCTTTAATAATGCCACCTTCTGTAATGACAATCGGAGGATCATCATGAATGCTATCTTCAAGCAATTGATAGATCGTACTGTACACCGATATATCACCTAATAAATCCGAAATAAGCGAATCATCAAACTGGTTAAGCGTCTCTTTAATAGCAGGTATCGCCGCTAACGATTGCTTAAGTTGCAATAAATCACGCGCATTCACATTGCCATATGATACACGCCCAGCTAGTCGTTCCAAATCGTAAACGAGTTTTAACTGATCGCGTAGTTCTTCCCGCTCAAAGAAGAAATCGATTAACGTACCGACTTGGTTATGTCGTTTGTCGATCGCTGTCTTCGATAATAACGGATTGTCGATCCACTTCTTTAATCGTCTCGCTCCCATAGCAGTCGATGTCCTATCTAAGACTGATAAAAGCGTCCCTTTTTGGCTTTGGTCACGAATCGATTCCATTAACTCGAGATTGCGTTTGGAATATAAGTCAAGCTTCATATATTGCTCAAGCGCGACATATTCAACAGGTTGTAAATGACTTAAAAATCGTTTCTGTGAATGGTGGATATACTGAAATAACCGACCAAACCCTTGAATTAAGTCCTTACTCTCTAATCCATCGACTAAATATGTAAACGTGTCTGGAATCGTCGTCTCTTCTTCAAACGATAGTGTTACATTGAGATAAGCTGCTAATAACGCCTTGTCGTCTTCGGGAAATGCTTCGGGAAGAACAATCTCTTTAATCGGACGGTTGTACAACTCGCTAATAACATCTTTAATCGGCGCTTCCAGTTGACTGATAAAACTTTCCCCTGTTGAGAGGTCAGCATACGCAATGACATAGCCATTGTCAGTAGGTGTAATCGATGAAATGAAATTGTTCTCCGCTTCATCTAACATTTTACCTTCCATAACCGTACCAGGTGTCACAATTTGAACGACTTCGCGTTTTACAACACCTTTAGCTGCTTGCGGATCTTCAACTTGTTCACAAATCGCGACTTTGTAGCCTTTATCGATTAACGTTTTAATATAACTTTCAGCAGAGTGATACGGCACACCGCACATCGGAATCTTTTCTTCACCGCCATCACGCTGTGTTAAGGTGATTTCGAGTTCTTTAGCTGCTTGTAGTGCATCATCAAAAAATAGTTCATAAAAATCGCCTAAGCGAAAAAATAAGAAAGCATCTTTGTGCTGAGATTTTACGGATAAATATTGTTCTATCATTGGCGTATATTGAGCCATGTATGGTTCCTCCAATTGTCGTACTCTAACCGATATTATAGCATAAAATAAGCGTTTAAATAACAACCATACAGTTGAATGAACAACTGTATGGCCTTGATTTACTCACGGTCTACATCAAGATCAGCCAATTCTGACTCTAAACCATCAAAATCCACCGCATCTTCATCAAATCCGTTCGGTTCAATTTTTGCCCACACTTTCGTTTCACCAATTAAATCGACGACAAATTCTCGTTCTAAATCAACACGGATTTGTTTTTGTTTTTCGTCAATCTCGCACTCCAATGTATTCGGTTGTTGCGTCGTTCTCGCTACAACATCAAATTGATTCGTTAAGCATTTTTGATCTTTCATGACAATAGGGACTTGATCGGAATACTGTTTGCGTTCTGTGATCACTTCTGTTTTCGTGTTGTCAGCATATGAATACCATATATTAATATCGTATGTGCCTTTCACATCGACGACCTGACCGCGTTTCGTTGCTTCATATTGATGATTAATCACCCAACATCCTAAAATACTGGTCGGTTTATAATTCGGTGATACATGGTGCGATGATTCCGTATACTTCTTCCCTTTACCACAAACTGCTTTCGTAATAATTTCCCGATAATCTCGACCTGTCATACACGTTCCTCCTTTTTCGTTTCGCCACTTTATCTTATGGTCACTAGGCTTTTGGTGTGATTAAACCGTGACGACTAAGATATTGTATAGTCATCTTTATGCAAGTGCCTAACGAAATGTTCAACGTGACGACCGGGATCACAAAAAATCTCCGAACACGCAAATGTTCGGAGATTTCAATTAATATTTAAGCTCTTTTCCTGTTTCGCCTTTTAAGACGTTACCACCCGTAGAACGAATAATTTCATTCGTCACTTCTTCGGCAATCGTTTGTGTCACACGTTGCAAAATATCATTTACAACAACTTGTGTTTCTTTAAATTCTTGCACAACCGGAATCTCATCGAGTTCTTGTTGCAAACGATCTAATTCTTCTTCTACACGCTTTTGCGCTTCTGATTTTTCATAATGTTGTAGATTGACCGCTTGCTTTTGTAATGCTTTAATTTTCTTAATATGCGATTGCACTTTATTGTTTTGGTTCAACTTAACTTCAAGCTGCTTAAAACGTTCAATCTCTTCGATTTTAGACAACTTTTCCGCTAAATCTTTCGCTTCTTGAATCACTTCTTGTCTTGTATATTGTGCCATTTGTTATTTCACCTCTACAGCTTCTTCAACCATCACGCCGTCTAATGACCACGTTTTAGCTTGAGTAATTTCGACTTCAACAATGTCACCAATTGCAGACTTAGGACCTGTGAAGTTCACTAGCTTACTATGCTCTGTATAACCAGCTAAAACGTCAGGGTTATTTTTACTTTCACCCTCAACTAAAACTTTAACTGTTTGACCTTCGTATTTCTTCATAGCTTCTTTCGCGTAAGCATTTACTTTATCATTCAAACGATAAAGACGTTGTTTCTTCTCATCTTCAGTAACCTCATCTTTAAACTTATCAGCTGGTGTACCATCGCGTGGTGAGAAGATGAAAGTATAAGCATGTTCAAAACCGACTTCATCATATAATGTCATCGTATCTTCAAACTGCTCTTCCGTTTCATTCGGGAAGCCAACGATGATATCTGTTGAAAACGTCGCATGCGGAATTGCTTCTTTTATTTTGTCGACGAGTTCTAAGTATTGCTCGCGTGTATATTTACGACCCATCAGTTTTAACACATCAGAATTACCTGATTGGACCGGTAAATGAATATGCGGCATTAAGTTATCGCCTTTACCTAACACTTCAATTAAACGATCGTCAAAATCACGCGGATGTGATGTCGTAAACCGAACCCGTGGGATATCGATTTTACGAACTTCATCCATTAAATCGCCTAAACCGAAATCAATATCTAAGTCTTTACCATAAGCATTCACGTTTTGACCAAGGAATGTGACTTCTTTATAACCTTGAGCAGCTAAATGGCGTACCTCTTGAATAATGTCTTCTGGGCGGCGACTACGTTCTTTACCGCGCGTGTACGGAACAATGCAGTAAGTACAGAATTTATCGCAACCATACATGATATTAACCCATGCTTTAATTTGGCCTTTACGACGTTTAGGAAGGTTTTCAATCACGTCACCTTCTTTAGACCAAACTTCAACCACGCGTTCTTTACTAAGGTAAGCGTTTTGAACAAGCTGTGGGAGACGGTGGATATTATGTGTACCAAAAATTAAATCAACATGATGATGTTTCGCTAAAATACGGTTAACAACCGATTCTTCCTGTGACATACAACCACAAACGCCAATTATTAAGTCAGGATTTTCGACCTTCAATGACTTTAAGTGGCCAAGTTCACCAAACACTTTGTTTTCCGCATTTTCACGAATCGCACATGTGTTAAGTAAAATCATGTCGGCTTCTTTTTGATCAGTTGTGGCTTCATACCCCATCTCTTCTAAAATACCAGACATAACTTCTGTATCATGTTCGTTCATTTGACACCCGTATGTTCGAATTAAATATTTTTTGCCGACACCTAGATCACGAAACTGTTCTTCTATTTCGAAATCATCATGATATTGAATATCTTGTTTACCACGTTTTTGTGCTTTTCTTAGATTCGGTGGTTCATAGGTTGCTTCAAAATATTTGATAAAATCATCTGAAGTTTTGTCTTTCAAACGTTCTAAATTACGTTCGTCGCTTGCCTGATCAGACGCATGACTTTGTTTTATTTGATTCTGTTCATGTCGTTGTTTTTCGTTCATGACAAGACTCCTTTCATATAATACCGAAAACCTAGTACATACCTATAATCAGTATAAGTGCTCAAACGGATTTTAACAATAATAAGCCTGAAAATACAACCTAAAAACCTTAAAGATGTCATGAAACAGTCATAATTACGAATCTAATAAACGAATAGCATTATCATAAGTCATACGATAAACATCAGCCAATTCATAACGGTCTTTTAACGCTGTTATAACGTGATGGACATCTGTTATATCGTGAAGGTGATCAATCGTTTCTGTAACACCATCAAAATCGGAGCCGAATGCGATCGAATCTCGTCCGCCTAATTGATACATATGGTCAACATGGGCCATTAAATCGTCAATCGTCGCTCGATCGCTTTGCGTAAAATACGGCACGAACGTCACCCCGACAGGTGCTTTTTTAGCGAAAAATTGTTTTAAATGATCATCAGAAATATTGCGATCATGATGATAAACCGATTTAGCATTGGAATGCGAAATCATCGGTTTTTCTGCCAGTTTTAGGACATCATCGATACCAGCAGGTGATAAGTGAGAACAATCGACAAATGCATCATACTCATTTATCGTTTCAACTACACGTTTCCCGAATTCTGTTAGACCTTGGTCAACCTGTTCAACACACGTACCGGAAACAGCATTGACCGTATTCCATGTTAAACCGACTGCTTTAACGCCTAAGCGTAATAGTGTCCGCAGCTTAACTAAGTCTTCCCCTATGACATGACATCCTTCTAGCGTAAGCATAGCGCCTTTCTCATGTGGCTTTAACGCTTCTATGTCTTCTTTGGACTGAACCCATTTAATATTAGAATAAGGTTCGATAATTTTACGATGAAATAAATCAACCATGTCGAGTGTAGCTTGAAAATAATCCGAATCAATCTCAGGCGGGACAAAAATCGCGAAATATTGGACTTGGACAGGGCTTTCCATCCATTTGTTATAAGATATATGTAAATCGTCATCTTCAAATGTTTTACTTGAATCTTCCCAAAGTTTTAGTAACACATCACAATGCATATCAATCATAAATTATCTCTCCCTTTAACTACTTTAAAAATATATAAATTTATCTTACATGATTGATAGCGATCAAGCATTAGCAATTTTTGGACAAAAATAAACGTACAAAGCTTTGAAGCCTTGTACGTTTGTGACGTCTTATCTTGGTTCTACAATCAATTTAATCGCTGTTCGTTCTTCCTGTTCGATCGTAATGTCTGTAAATGCTGGAATACAAATGAGGTCTACACCACTAGGAGCAACAAATCCTCTTGCGATCGCGACTGCTTTCACAGCTTGGTTAAGAGCACCAGCTCCAATTGCTTGAATTTCCGCAGACCCTCTTTCACGTAACACATTAGCTAAAGCACCTGCAACTGAGTTTGGATTAGACTTTGATGATACTTTGAGTATTTCCATTCCTAGTTCCTCCTTCAATGACTATAATGATCTCAACATTAATCTATTCAGCATTTATACGATCTATTACTTATATTATGAACGAATTGTTCGAAAAATTCAAATAATCCACTCATTCAAAATTCATATGATCATCATTCACGAGGATACGATCGATCCGATTGGCTTGACCTGTTTTAGAATCGACATCTACCACGACGCCACTCAAGACTGTTTGATCCGTCTCAGGAACGTCAAACTTGACTGGTAGGCCAGTTTTAAATTTGCGAATAACAGCATCTTTATCAACGCCTAAAATGCTATTGTAAGGTCCAGTCATGCCCACGTCTGTTATATAAGCTGTACGATTCGGTAAAATTCGATTGTCAGACGTTTGGATATGGGTGTGCGTTCCGACTACAGCACTAGCTCGTCCATCTAAATACCACCCCATCGCCTGCTTTTCGCTCGTCGCTTCAGCGTGAAAATCGACAAAAATAATGTCTGCTTGTTTTCGAGCTTGTTCCATTAACCCATCAACCACCGTAAACGGATCATCGATTGGATTCATAAATGTTCTGCCTTGTGCATTAATGACCGCAACTTTAGTTTTGCCTACATTAACAAATTGCATACCCTTTCCTGGTGTTCCTTCTGGAAAATTGGCTGGTCTTACAAGTGTCTCGGTTTCATCGATAAAATCAAAAATTTCTCGTTTATCCCAGGCGTGATTACCGAGTGTGACAATATCAGCCCCCCACTCGAGTATTTGGTGGTAGATCTTTTTCGTAATCCCTTTACCATGAGCGGCATTCTCACCATTCACGATGGTTAGATCGGCTCGGTGTTGTCGTTTGAGTTGGGATAATTGTTGTTGTAATGCTTGGCGTCCTGGTTGACCGACGATGTCGCCGATAAATAGTATTTTCATAATGTCGTCCTTTCTAATGACTATCTAATAAAATCGTTACATATTTTCTATATGAAGTCAAAATAAAAGACGGCCCGTATTGAGCCGCCCTTTCTTACTTTGCGTATTCTACTGCCCGTGTTTCACGAACAACAGTGACTTTAATGTGACCAGGATATTCTAATCCTTCTTCGATCTTATGACGAATGTCGCGTGATAATGTGACAGCTTTCGCGTCATCAATATCATCAGGACGTACCATAATACGTACTTCGCGTCCTGCCTGTATCGCGAAGGATTTTTCAACCCCTTCGTATGAGTCCGCAATTTCTTCTAGTTTTTCAAGTCGTTTAATATAGTTTTCTAACGACTCACTTCTAGCTCCTGGACGTGCAGCTGATAATGCGTCAGCAGCTGCAACGATGACCGAAATAACAGTTGTCGCTTCTTCATCACCGTGGTGGGAAGCAACAGCATTAATAACTGTCTCGTTTTCTTTGTATTTTTGAGCTAATTCTTTACCAATTTCAACGTGACTACCTTCAACCTCGTGGTCGACTGCTTTACCAATATCGTGTAACAGTCCAGCACGTCTAGCTAATTGTTCGTCTTCACCCAATTCAGCTGCTAGTAATCCTGATAAATAAGCAACCTCTAATGAGTGTTTTAAGACGTTCTGACCATAACTTGTACGATATTTCAAGCGACCGAGAATTTTAACAAGGTCTGGGTGAATACCGTGTGCGCCGATATCAAATGTTGCTTCTTCACCCACTTCACGAATGTAATCATCCACTTCACGACGTGATTTCTCAACCATTTCTTCAATGCGTGCGGGATGAATACGACCGTCCTGCACGAGATTTTCAAGGGCGATTCGCGCGATTTCACGTCGAATCGGATCAAAACCGGACAGAATAACGGCTTCAGGTGTATCATCGATAATTAAGTCGATACCGGTTAACGTTTCGAGTGTTCGAATGTTACGACCTTCACGACCAATAATACGACCTTTCATTTCATCGTTTGGTAAGTTCACAACAGAAACCGTCGTCTCTGATACGTGTTCAGCAGCTAAGCGTTGAATCGCTAAGGATAAAATATCTTTCGCTTTCTTATCCGCTTCTTCTTTCGCTTTTGTCTCTTCACGTTTAATGATCATCGCCGTTTCATGAGACATTTCATTTTCTACACGGTCAATAATCACTTGTTTAGCTTGCTCTTCGGTTAAACCAGATATACGTTCTAGTTCTGCCTGTTGTGTTGCTAACATGTCTTCCACTTTGCTTTCAGCTTCATTAAGTTGTTGTTGTTTTTCGTTTAGTGAGGTTTCTTTGTTTTCTAACGTAAGCTCACGTTTATCTAACGTTTCGCTTTTACGATCAAGAGTCTCCTCCTTTTGCACTAGTCGATTCTCTTGTTTTTGTACTTCATTTCGACGTTCACGAAGTTCTTGTTCTTGCTCTTGACGCAGACGATGCGTTTCGTCTTGAGCTTCTAACAGCGCTTCTTTCTTCGCTGCTTCTGCATTGCGTCGGCCTTCATCTTCAATTTTTTGTGCAAATTCTTCAGCACTTGATATTTTAGCTTCTGCAATCGAACGACGAATTAAATAACCAACAACAGTACCGACAACTAAAGCTAGCAAAATGGAGATGATTACCATTGCCATACTATCCATCCTTTCACCTCCTCTTGCTATAAAATTGTTTCATTCTTTCGTTTCGTTTCGTTTCAGTCGGTAATGTACAATCATTCATCATAAGCATTAAAGTATAAAATGAAAATTATACATATTAATTTTAAGCTTGTCTAGTGAACATGTCAAGGAATTGTCAAACAATTTATATATTTGTCTGATGATGTCATAACATAAAAAACGCTGCTCAACATCTATGAGGAGCATGTTGAACAGCGTGTTATATTGACTATTCTAGATCAAGTTTTTCTTGATTGTCGTCGGCTTCTTCAGCTGCTCCGTTATCATCATCGATGTCATAATGGGCACGAATTTCACTGTAAATTTGTTCATAAACAGATGGGTTGTCTTTTAAATATTGTTTAGCATTTTCGCGACCCTGACCTAGTTTGTCGCCATTATATGAGAACCAAGCGCCACTTTTTTGAACAATATCTAAATTCGCGCCAATATCAATCAATTCACCTTCACGAGAAATACCTTCGCCATACATAATGTCGACTTCCGCTTGCTTAAATGGTGGTGCTACCTTGTTTTTCACCACTTTAAGACGGGTTTTATTACCGACCATGTCGTTACCTTGCTTCAATGTTTCAGCGCGGCGTACTTCTAAACGTACTGATGAATAGAACTTCAGCGCACGACCACCTGTAGTCGTTTCAGGGTTACCGAACATGACCCCGACTTTTTCACGGATTTGGTTAATGAATACCGCTGTCGTATTCGATTTATTAATCGCACCTGATAACTTACGAAGGGCTTGTGACATGAGTCGTGCTTGTAAACCGACGTGTGCATCACCCATTTCACCTTCGATTTCTGCTTTAGGCACTAAGGCAGCAACAGAGTCGACAATGATAATATCAACAGCACCACTACGAACGAGTGCTTCAGCAATCTCTAGTGCCTGTTCGCCCGTGTCAGGCTGTGACAGTAATAACTCTTCAATATTGACACCTAAATTGCGTGCATAAACAGGGTCTAAAGCGTGCTCAGCGTCGATAAATGCTGCTTGGCCGCCTTGCTTTTGCGCTTCAGCAATTGCGTGTAGAGCGACTGTTGTTTTACCAGACGATTCCGGACCGTATATTTCGACAATACGACCTCTCGGATAACCTCCGACACCTAAAGCAACATCAAGGCCTAATGATCCACTCGAAACTGTCGAGATCGCTTGGCCTTCCTGTTCGCCTAATTTCATAATGGAGCCTTTACCAAATTGTTTTTCTATTTGTTTTAATGCCATGTCTAACGCTTGTTGACGGTCACTCATTTTCTCATTCCCCTTTCTTATAACTATATCTATAATACTATGAATTGAATCGTTTGCCAAGCAAAAAGCGAATATTTGTTCTGTTTTTTTATTCGTTGCGTAGTTCATGATGTAACACTTTAAATCCACGTTCTACTGCCGCTTGTCGAACGTCATCTCGTCCACCTGGGAACTGATATGAATAACACGTCGTTTGACCTTTGTGAAAAAGCCCAATATAAACTGTACCAGCTGGAATATGGCCTTGATTATCTGGACCTGCTACTCCCGTAAAACTAATTGCGACATCAGCGTTCATTTTTTGAGCTGCACCAGTTGCCATTGCTTTCGCACACGCCTCACTTACTGCGCCGTCACGCTCTAAAATGGTGTCATCTACACCAGCTATTTCACGCTTGGCCTCATTGTTATAAGTCACTAAACTACCACTATAAAATGATGATACACCTTCATAACTAATGAGTGTCGAAGAAAACAAACCACCTGTTAAACTTTCACAAGAAGCCAATGTTAAACGATGATGTTTGAACTGACTGACAACCCGTTCCACAATCGTTTTTGGTTGGTCAACGATAAAAGAACCAACGCGAGACGAAATGACCTGTTCGATTTGATCAAACAGATGATGCGACTCCGTTTCATCAACTGATTTAGCCGCTAATCGTAATGTGACATATCCATCCCCTGCTAAAAGAGCAATTGTTGGATTCGTTTGAGCTTGCATTAAATCGAGTAATTCTGTTTCAAGCGCTGACTCGCCGATTCCTTGGAAATATAACGTACGATAAAACAGTCTACCTGCCGATAGTTGCTGTTTATGTAAGTACGGGATCACAAGATCAGTCGTCAATTGTTTCATTTCTTTTGGAACACCAGGGAGAAAAATCCACAATGTCCCTTCATGATGATACGTTAATCCAGGCGCCATACCGATTGGATTCGCCAACACTTCTCCACCTCGAAAGGCGAGGGCTTGCTTGCGATTGTTTTCGGTCATCTCGATATTTTTTTCTTGATAAAAATGCTCAATTTTAGCCATGGATGCTGCATCAATCTCTAGTGTCGTATCGAACAATTCTGCTGCGACTTCCCTCGTTAAATCGTCTTCAGTTGGACCAAGGCCACCGGTTACGACGATCACATTCGAACGACTTTGCGCTCGTTCAAATACGGCTTGTAACCGCTCGTGATTATCGCCTACCGTTTGATGATAATACACGTTTATCCCGATATTATTTAATTGCTCTGATAACCAAGTCGCATTTGTATCGACAATTTGTCCTAATAATAACTCGGTACCAACAGAAATAATTTCACATCGTGTCGTCATTTCGAATCCCTCATAACATGCCAATTTTTCTTGAAGTAATCATACCCTGAAATGACAGTAACCAGTCCAGCGAGATACAATAAAACAGTCCCGATCGGAAAACCGATGTAGGAAAATGGGAAGTGGTGCAAGATGAGAAAAGCCGCTGAACCAATTTGTAATGTCGTTTTCAATTTCCCCATTTGGCTTGCCGCTAACACAACACCTTCGCCAGATGCCACAAGACGTAAGCCTGTTACTGCAAATTCACGACTGACAATAATGATCACAATCCATGCAGGTGCCATCCCTAATTCTACGAGACAAATTAAAGCACCTGATACGAGTAGTTTATCCGCTAACGGATCGAGAAATTTCCCCATATTGGTAACAAGATTATATTTCCGAGCGTAGTAACCATCAAGCCAATCCGTTAATGATGCAATGATAAATAACACACCAGCTATTAGATGGGCGATAGGTAATTGATAATCGCCAATATCGATGGTTCCCCAATTAAACGGAACGACAAGTAAAACGATAAAAATCGGGATCAAAAACAAACGTGAAAGCGTAATTTTATTTGGTATATTCATATTTCTACCTCCGTATGAGTCATTTCGACAAATAAATCCTTTGCAACGAAGGCAAAGGATTTATGACTAGGATTCGTTTTCCCATTGCAATACAATATATTGGCGCACTGTTTCGTTTGGATCAATTTCGTAAGTAAGCGGTTGACCATTCACTTCAATATTAAGCGAACTCGCTCGACCAATATTTAGCTCAACTTCCGCTGATCCTTCCTCGAATGAATAAGTTGTAGGTGAATCACTCGTCGTAAACATACCTGAAAACGCTTGAGAACTCTCGCCATTTTCCGTTGTGTTCACTTCTAACCACGATTCACTATCAGTCGATAACGTCACTTCCATCGTTTTCGCATTGGATAATTGATAGACTGTGCGTGGCGTACCACTTTCATCAACATTAGCGACTTCTAACGTCGGCTCAGGTTGCTCGGTTTCTTCGTCTGTCGGATCTTCTGATGATTCAGAGTCATTATTTTGTTCACTATCATTTGTACTGTCATCATTAGTGGCATCAGAATTTTGACCTTCTTGATCGTCTTCTTCGTCTTCTGGCGCACTAATAATATCTTGAGGCTCGTCGGCATTCCCTTCGTCTGACATAGCTGGTTGAATAAAGTTCACAACCGAATACCAAATAGCAAAGCCAATGCCGATAATTAAAATAAAGACGAGTAATTTAGGAATGATCGAAAACATTTGCTTATTGTTTTTCGACGATTTACTAGACGAGCGTGTTGGCGTCACATATTGATAATTGGGTGTTTCACTCGACGTTTCTGGTAGTTCTTGACTATGCTCTTCTAACAATTCTTCCCCATTTAATCCGACAGCGTTAGCGTACTCGCGAATAAAAGCACGGATATAAAAATTACCTGGCATTGTCGACCAATCGTGTGATTCAACGGCTGTTAAATATCGTTTTTGAATTTTCGTTTCTTCTGCCACTTGTTCGATCGAAAGCCCTTTTGATTCTCTAGCCTCTTTTAGTCTTTCTCCTATTTCCATGAGTTAACACCATCCATTTAAAAATCAAACATCGAAAAACCATCTTGTTCATCGAATTGTGGTTTTTGTATTTGCTCGTATTCAATTTCTTCATCAACACTATTACGCAATTCAATAAAATAATCGAAATCGTCTAGTGTATACTCGGAATTTTGCACAAATGCTTCCGGATGTTCAACCACTTTAACAGCAGGAATTCCCATCACTTCACGGATGAGCTGCCAATGTTTTTCAGTTGAACGCTTCACCGACACCATGCCATCAATAATAAATAAATTATCAGATCCATACTCATCTTTAATTAACTGACTTCGGACCGTTTGTTTTAATAATGTACTAGATAAAAATAACCACCGTTTATTGGCGCAAACACTTGCAGCCACAATCGATTCGGTTTTACCAACACGTGGCATACCTCGAATACCAATTAACACATGGCCGTCTTTTTGAAACAGTTCAGCCATAAAATCAACGAGTAAACCAAGTTCATCACGAACGAAACGAAATGTCTTTTTATCGTCTGAATCGCTCTTAATATATCGCCCGTGCATCACCGCTAAACGGTCACGCAATTTCGGACGTCTAATTTTCGTCACACGAATAGTTTGCATCGTGTTCAATATACTAACGAGACGGTCGATTTGTCTATCATCTTTACAAAGAAGCAACATCCCTCGACGTTGGTTTTCAACACCATTTATCATAATAATATTAATCGATAACATACCGAGTAAAGACGATATATCACCAAGTAAACCAGGCCGATTATGTTTGATTTCATATTCTAAGTACCAATCTTTGCGATCATCTGTCACTAGAATCAGCCTTTCTATTCCACATTTTTTCATACGTGTTAAGTCTATCATAAATTATTTTCGTGGCGATGAAAAGGTAGAACGTCATAAATTATGAATAAAAATTCATATCATTCAATCAATGAACCTGTACATTAAAAAAAGCCGAACTAAGGATTGCTCCTTAACTCGGCTTTCAGGTCCCTACATGATTAATGGGTACCTTCATCCTGCACTAATTTCACCATCATATTCGCGATCGTATGACGTTCTTCATCTGATGCAACATTCCATAAATCGCGTAACATCGCTTCTTCATCATTTTTAGCATCCACTTGGGTCGCTAAATGTTCCCCGACTTGATAAGCGAGTTGATTAATTGCTTGCTGATCAACACCTTGATCTTGTGCTTGATGAAGCCGGTCGCCTAAAAAGTCTTTCCATTGTTCAAAATTATCCATTACAGACATAAGAAAGCCTCCTTTTCTGTCATCACCTTTAGTTTAAACAGAAAAGAACCGATTATACATGGAAGTTATCTTATGCCATACCACCATTAAGTTGCATTAAATGACCATTGATATAAGATGATTCTGTTGAACATAAAAACTTAACAGCTGAAGCAATGTCTTCTGGATGACCTGCACGGTGAAGCGGTATGTCAGCTAACAACTCTTGGCGTTCTGTATCATTTAAGTGGTTGTTCATTTTGGTCTCAATAAAACCTGCCGTAACACCGTTTACACGTATTTGAGATGGGCCCACTTCTTTTGCTAACGATTTGACGAAATGGTTTTGAGCACTTTTCATCATCGAATACCACACTTCATAACTGACACCTTCTTCACCCCAAATAGATGACACCACGACGATTTGCCCTGATTGTTGTCGAGTCATCGACGGAAGAAAGTGTCTTGTTATCATAGCCGTCGATTTAACATGCACATAATATAATTGATCCATAACGTCATCAGGGGTATCCAGTAATAATCCAGAATACGCTTGGCCTTGCGCAAATATAATCGTTTCAATATCAAAGGGGATCGATTGTATTAAATCGTTAATCCCCTTATCTGTCGCTAAGTCAGCTTGTACGGTCATAAGCACACGTTCTTCATCTAAAAGGTCGATTAAGTTATTTAGTGCTTCATGATTTTGATGATAATGTAAAACGAATTGCCTGTTTGGATTGTCATTTGCTAATGAATGCACAATCGCCCCACCAATATCACTACTAGCTCCGACTACGAGAACCGTTTCCGTTTTCACATTATCCCTCTTCTGATTTGATCATACAAACGGTCATTTGATCGTCATCAATCCATGATGAGACACTTTCTTTAAATTGATCTAATGTCAATTGTTCTAACGTCTCAAACACATCACGGAAATCAAGGCCTAATTGGTGGTATTGAATGACGTTGCTCGCGACACTTTCCAAATTGTTATATTCACGAAGTAATTCACCGTATTTTTTCTTTTTCGCTCGTTCAAAAGCGACTTCATCAACAGCATCTGTTTTGATGGAATGTAACATGTCAACGATACGTTCACCCAACGCTTCAGGTTTCATAGTACTCGCACCGATCGCTGTAAAACCAAATGACGGCTCAAGCACGTACTCTAAACGAAGTGAGTCGATAATCAACCCTTCTTGATATAACGTCTCATAATAACGACCACTCTTCGAAAAGTATAAATCAAGTGCGAGGTCACGGATTAAATCATTTTTCAATAACACATCGCGTTCTAAAGCTTCAGGCTTTTCTTTAATTCCAATCATGCATTTTGGTGTATTAATCGGCATATGAATGGTTTTTTCTTTTTCATAGACACCAACTGGCTCATCACCGTAATCACGTTCAATCGCAGGTTTTGATTCAAACGATTTAGCGCTTTGATTCGAGCGGATGAGATCTGCCATTTGATCGACATCAAAATTGCCAGCTATAACCACTTGCATATTCGATGGGTGGTAAAACGTGTTGTAACACGTATATAAGTCGTCAGCCGTAATTTGACGAATTGATTCAACTGTACCCGCAATATCAATTTTTACAGGGTGTTGTTTAAACATCGAGGCGATCGTACCGAAAAACAAACGCCAATCAGGTTGGTCATCATACATTCGAATTTCTTGCTCGATGATGCCTTTTTCTTTTTCAACACTTTCTTCTGTAAAGTATGGGTCTTGTACGAAATCGAGAAGCGTTTCAACATTTGCTTCAACATCTGTTGTGCTAGAAAACAAATACGCTGTCTCAGTAAAAGACGTAAAAGCATTCGCTGAAGCACCGCGTTCAGAGAAGTGTTGGAACACGTCGCCATCTTCTTTTTCAAACATTTTATGCTCTAAAAAATGCGCAATACCGTCAGGAACCGTCACCCATTGGTCTTCATTAATAGGTTTAAACGTTTGATCAACCGATCCATAATTTGTTGAAAAGATAGCAAACGTTTTTTCCATATCGGTTTTAGGTAGTAAATAAACATCTAACCCGTTAGACAATTGCTCATGATACACTGTTTCATTCACTTTCGGGATCGCTGTTTCACGCATCATGACCACCTCCGTCTTCGCTCGTTAATAAGTAAATAGTATCTAATGACACTTGATTCGCAACGCGTTGAACATCGTCTTTCGTTACGGCTTCTACGGCTTGAATAACATCATCATTCGTTTGGGATTTACCACCAATCACTTGTTGGTAATGCCAATCAATCACGCCACGAGACCGGTCTAATGTTTCTTTTAAACTATGGACGATTGCTTTTTTCGTTTGGTCCAATTCGTCATCTGAAATATCGCCTTGTTGTATGCTCTCGTGTTGGGCTAAAATAATCTCTTTTGCTTCGTCGTAAGTGTCTGGAGCAATACCGCTAAATACGAATAATAACCCTTTATGACTTTCAAAACGTGACGCTGCATAATAAGCAAGTGAATGTTTTTCGCGAACATTTAAAAACAGCTTAGAATGAGGGAATCCACCGAAGATACCGTTAAACACTTGCAAGGCTGGGTAATCATCATCCCGATATGTGATGTGCGTACGGTAACCGAAGTGTAATTTCGCTTGTTGAATCTTTTGTTGTTCTGTGATGGTATCGATATCTCCAGCATCCACCGCTTCTGCTTGTTTTAAATCAACTGATGGTTGACGGTTTATCGGAAAATGAGATTCGAATGTTTCTTTAACCGTCTCTGTTTCCACATCGCCAACCACATAAATATCTAAACGATCGTGTTGGATCATGTTTTGATAGGTGGTGTATAATGATTGCTCGTCAATACGATCTAAGTCCTCTACATAACCATGTGACCGAATACCAAATGATTCACCGTCACACATTTCATCAACGAGTCTTAAGTTCGCGTATTGCATTTTTTCATCAATAATGGAGTTGATTTTGTTTTCTAGCGTCTCTTTTTCTTTCCCGACAAGATTAGGATCAAATGCCTGCTCGACCAATTTCGGGCGGTTTGCTACTTCATATAAAAATTGCACACCACGTTGAAAGAGATCAGATTCACCATCGATAAACTTCTCGTTTGGCAAATCGAGGGTGAACGTAATGATATGGTTTTCTCCTTTTTTCGCCCCATTGATTGAAAATTTAGAGCCATATAATTCATCTAATTCTAAACGCAGATCACGCTCAGTTGGATATTTTTCGGTTCCTTTTTGTAAAACGAATGGTAGCAAGGCACGATCAGTAATTGTCTCACGTTCAATCGGTCTTGCGAATTTTAAAGCGATCGTCGTCGTTTTAAATTTCGTTGTCGGAATCATGTGTAATTGATACGTTTCATAGTCGACTTGTTGGTCTATGAGTGTTTTCATGTCAGTCCTCCTAACAATTCTCTGCTAATAGCATTGCCTGTTCTTTCTAAATCATGCGATGAACGATTACGATGTCGATTGTTCTTCTGGTTGTGTAGTTGTTTGTAAGACTTTACGTGGTTTACTTCCTTCATAAGGTCCGACTACACCCCGTTCTTCCATCGCATCGATCAATCGTGCAGCCCGTGTGTAACCGATGCGGAATTTACGTTGTAACATGGATACACTAGCACTTTGTTGCGCGACAATCAACTGCACCGCTTCATCATATAATTCATCATCTACCTCTTCATGTTGCTCTGGCGTTTCAGATGGAATCATATCATCTTGATATTGTGCTTTCTGTTGTTCAATACAATAATCAGCAATCGATTCCACTTCAGAATCTGATAAAAAGGCACCTTGTATACGTGTCGGCTTAGACGCACCGACAGGTAAGAATAACATATCGCCTTTACCGAGTAATTTCTCAGCACCGCCACTATCTAAAATCGTACGAGAGTCTGTTTGTGAAGACACGCTAAAGGCAATTCGAGATGGAATGTTCGCCTTAATGACACCAGTAATGACGTCAACGGATGGGCGCTGCGTGGCAATGATTAAATGAATACCTGCTGCACGTGCCATTTGAGCTAACCGCGTAATCGCATCTTCTACTTCACTGGATGCGACCATCATTAAGTCCGCTAACTCATCAATAAGGACAACTATATACGGTAATGTTGGATGATTCTCGTCTTCTTCTTCATTAACCCGCTTCACGTATTCATTATAGCCTTCAATATTTCTCGTGCCTGTTTCGGAAAATAACTCATAACGACGTTCCATTTCCGAAACAATTTTCTTCAATGCTTGTGACGCTTTTTTCGGATCAGTTACAACAGGCGCAAGAAGATGTGGGATACCATTATAAGCGTTTAGTTCCACTTTTTTCGGGTCAATCATCATCATTTTTACTTCATGCGGTTTAGCACGCAATAATATACTCGTAATAATACCATTGACACAAACACTCTTACCACTACCGGTCGCACCAGCAATGAGCATATGTGGCATTTTGTTTAATTCAGCCGTAATCGCTTCACCTGCAATGTCGCGTCCTAACCCGAACAATAGTTTAGCCGGATTGTTGTGAATCGGTTGCATGACTTCTTTCATCGACACTTGAGCCACTTCACCGTTAGGGACTTCAATACCGATCGCAGACTTGCCAGGGATTGGTGCTTCGATCCGTATATCACGCGCAGCAAGGGCTAGTGCTAAATCATCGTGCAAATTGACGATTTTACTTACCTTCACACCGACATCAGGATAAACTTCATACTTTGTTACAGCTGGTCCGACATGCACCTTCGTTACTTTCGCCTTAACGCCAAAGCTATGGAAAGTTTGTTCTAATTTTTTCACTGTTGATTGAATTTGTGATTTTTCTTGTTGTTGTGAATGACTAACCGGATTACTTAATAAATTAAGTGGTGGTAACGCATAATCTTCATTTTCAATTTCAGTTAATGGCAACGATTCATCGTCATCACTATCTGTTGCCGTCTGATCAACACGTTCAGTCCATTCACTCGTTTCGATCTCTTCTGTCGAGTCATCGTATGTATTGGTTGCATCGTCATCTGCTTCAAAACTAGCAATAACAGGCTCTTCCTCCTCTAACTGACTGTTTTCATCAGCGAAGGACACATCCACTTGCGTATCCGTTTTGTCCGTATCTTGCGCCTGCTCGTCTGCCTTTGCTTCACGTTTCGCATGCCATTTTGCTTTAACGTTTTCCCAAAACGATTGGACAGAGGATATAAAGCCTGACATAACGTCAGATAATGATTTCTCAAGTAAAAACATAACTCCAATCACTAAACCGAAGAACGCTAACACTTTAGCGCCTGTTGCCGACAACAAATAAAACGTTAAAAAGAATAAGAAGGCGCCAGCCATACCTGAGCCTATATGTGCATAAGCGATTGAGCCTGTTTGATAAGCATCAAAATAATCCCACGTCACCGTGAAGATTGACGCATCCGTTTGAATGATAACATCATCGAACGTTTGTAAATGCGTCATTAAGAATAGAGAGGCTAATGTAATATAAAAGCCGATCCAACGATTCGTCGTAAAAGTTGGCCATGCACGTTTTAATACTAGATAAACACCTAAACCGAGCATAAACGCGCTCGCTATCGCATACCAAAAACCAAATAGCCATTGCAACACGCTCGTTAATAAGTTCGGGATAACCCCTTCATTAATCGGCGCAATACCACTAGAAAAAATAGCTAATAAGATGAGCAATAACCCAATTAATTCAAATTTTAAAAATGGTGGTCGTTTATTACGTTTTGTTTTTCGTTTCTTTTTTGCCATTTTCATCACCCCAAAAAGCGTAAAGCAGCCACGATATGGGCTGCTTCGGTCACGTCTATTATATCATAGACGTGCGGGGTTTGGGGATGTTTATAAATAATAAATTGAACCTGGTTCTAAACGCTTATTTAAGTAATCGTTTGGGTTCGTCGAATGCATGTGAACAATTTGATAACCGTGATTGCTATCATCCCGTTTTAAGGTGAGCATCGCCTGATTCACATTTATTGTATAATATGAGCTAAAATCATCCTCTTCATCAAAAATATCATGTTCTTGTAACGGTGTGTGAATGATCATGACGTTTCACCTCCTAATTGACTTTCGTTGCCGATCAATTGATTTAAATGCGCCATGGCCTCTTGAACACCACCGATTGAATCAATAATTCCGTGGTCCACTGCATCTTGACCAACAACATTGGTCCCAATATCGCGTGTTAGATTACCTTTAGCAAACATAAGGTCTTTAAACGTTTCTTCATCAACATCGGCATGGTGTGTCACGAAATTGATCACACGTTCTTGCATTTTATCTAAGTATTCAAATGTTTGCGGAACACCGACCACTAAACCAGTTAACCGAATCGGATGAATGGTCATCGTGGCGGTTTCGGTAATAAAAGAATGGTTAGCAGCAGTCGCGATCGGTACACCTATTGAATGGCCACCACCTAATACAATCGATACAGTCGGTTTTGATAACGATGCAATCATTTCCGAAATGGCTAGCCCAGCTTCAACATCGCCGCCAACTGTGTTGAGCAAAATAATAACACCTTCGATTTTCGGGTTTTGTTCGATCGCGACAATTTGCGGAATGAGATGTTCGTATTTTGTTGTTTTATTTTTAGCTGGTAGTTGTAAATGCCCTTCGATTTGACCAATGATGGGTAACACGTGAATATTCGAGTCGGGTGCTTGTGGCACATTCGTCGACCCTAATTGTTTAATTTTCTCCATCAAAGAATCTTGTTGTTGTTGATTTTGTTTTTCATCTTGATTATCTCCCAACGTCAACACCACCTTCTGACATGTAGTGTGGACGAACATCAACGAATCATGCATCGTAATATCGTATATTTCAATCAAAAACCCCGATTATACCTAGAGAAAGGAATAATCGGGGTCAACATCATAGAAATCACTAATCTATTCGATCAAGCACTTTTTGTAAGTCGTTGAACTCTTCAAACGTTAAATCAACGAGTGGTTGTCGGACGGATCCAACATCGACTCCTAGATAATTTAAAGCTGCTTTCACAGGAGCAGGTGATGGTGCCATAAAGCAAGCTCGCATAACAGGTAATAATTCACGATGTCGAGCGGCTGCTTTCATGTTATCACCAGCCATATAAGCCTTTACCATATCCTTCATCTGATCGCCAATCACATGTGAAGCGACTGAGACAACGCCGTGAGAGCCAACCGCCAATGACGGCAAGGTTAAATGATCTTCACCCGAATAAAGCGAAAAATCATCACTCGTTTGTTGGATAATATCACTCATCATCGACAAGTCACCGCTTGCGTCTTTTATGGAAACGATATTAGCCACTTTCGATAATGCAACCGTCGTTTCAACTGGCATATTAATAACCGAACGACCAGGAATATTATATAACATAACCGGTAAGTCCGTTTCGTTTGCAATCGTTGTAAAGTGCTGATATAAACCAGCTGGATTTGGCTTATTATAATACGGCGTGACAAGCATAATACCGTCGACCCCTGTTTCACTCGCTTCTTTCGTCAATTCAGCTGCAGACGCTGTATGATTACTTCCAGTACCGGCGATTATGGTAACCTCATCGTCAACTAACTGCACGACATGACGAAATAATTGTAACTTCTCATCATGAGTTAATGTTGGTGATTCACCTGTCGTACCACCTAACACAAGCCCATCTGAACCGTGGTCCACTAAATGAGTCACTAACTGTTCAGTTTTCTTCAAATCAAGACGTCCGATGGAATCAAAGGGCGTCACCATTGCGGTTAATACTCGACCAAAATTCATCGGCATACCCCTTCCCAATTTAACGATCTTCTAAAAATACTTGATGCAGTGCATTAACAGCGTTTTCTAAATCTTGTTCTTTAACTAGAACCCAGATCGTTGTATGACTGTCAGCTGATTGTAGAATTGGAATATCGTAACGCGACAACGCTTTAACAACTTTTGATGCCACTCCTGGTACACCTTGGATACCTGCGCCAACCGTTGATACCTTCGCACATTTTTCAACGATCTGATAACGATAATCGAGATTTTCAATAATCGACGTCGTCTGTGTTAAAGAATCGGTCGGAACAGTAAACGTGATACCATCAGTTGAAATATTAAAGAAATCTACGGAAATCTCAGCGTCGGCTAATTGTGATAATACATCATTGTGTAGTTTAACCGGATCATCATCACTATACACTTTAATTTGTGTAATTCCAGATACATGTGCTATTCCCGTCACAAGGCGGTCTTTAAACCCTTGATCGACAGTTTGATCTTTTTTCGCTGTCACTAATGTACCACTATCTTGTGAGTAAGTAGAACGAACGCGAATCGGGATTTTTTCTTGCATCGCAATTTCAACCGCGCGTGGATGAATGACTTTAGACCCTTGATAGGCTAAATGTACAATCTCATTATACGTCATAACCTGTAACGTTCGAGCGTTTTCTACTAGTCGTGGGTCAGCCGTTTTTATACCATCCACATCCGTGAAAATATCGACGTAATCCGAATGCAACGCACCACCTAAAGCAACCGCAGACGTATCTGATCCGCCGCGTCCTAATGTGGTGACATTGCCGTCTTCATCCTGGCCTTGAAATCCGGCTACGACGACGACATCATTCGTTTTTAAATACTTTTCGATATCGGTCGGATCAACTTTATTAATGCGTGCATCAGTAAAATCGTTCGTTGTCAAAAAGCCTGCTCTTGCCCCAGTTAATGAAGCAGCTGTAATGCCCTGCTGTTGTAATTCATGAGCCATTACGACGGATGAGATCGTTTCGCCGCATGACATTAAGACGTCAACTTCTCGCTTCGTCATTTGTGTTTCAGGATAGTCAATTAACTGAAGCAACGAATCCGTCGCATAATGATCGCCTAACCTTCCCATTGCTGACACGACGACAACGACTTGATACCCTTCATTTAGAGCACCTTGGATATGTTGTATCGCACGATGACGCGATTCTTGATCACGTACTGACGTTCCTCCAAATTTTTGAACTAACGTTTTCATGTTTGCACCTCAACTTATGCGTCTGAATTCATTTCGATTAAGGCTTGCGCGATTTGAACTGAGTTCCATGCTGCCCCTTTAAGTAAGTTATCTGATACAACCCATAAATGGAATCCGTTTGGAACATCTAAGTCTCGACGAACACGCCCGACAAAAATATCTAACTGCCCCTCAGCTGACAATGGTGTAGGGTACCCTTGATTAACGATATCATCTTGTAACACAATGCCTTCACCTTCTTGAATTACCCCTTGCATTTGCGGGACGGTCACATCGTCTTGATCAATTTCGATATAAACACTTTCAGCATGGGAATAAAAGAATGGTAAACGAACGCAAGTGGCAGCCACACTTAAATCAGGAGCTCCCATTATTTTCTTCGTTTCGTTAATCATTTTCATCTCTTCAAATGTATAATGGTTATCTTCAAACGTATCAATTTGTGGCAACGCATTAAATGCGATTGGATAATGTTTCGGTTCTGACTTAACAGGTAGTATTTCAGCATTGACTGCTGTGCCATCTAACATCGCTTGTGATTGATCTTTTAACTCTTCAACAGCATCCAATCCTGAACCAGATACCGACTGATAGGTTGATACAATCACACGGTTAAGACCATATTTTTGACGTACGGGCTCAAGCGCACCAACCATTTGAATCGTTGAGCAATTCGGGTTGGCAATAATGCCTTGATGATCACGAATCGCTTCTTTATTGACTTCAGGTACGACGAGTGGTACATTTTCATGCATCCGAAAGGCACTCGTATTATCAATCACAACAGCCCCACGCTCGACAGCTTCATGAGCGAGTTGTTTTGAAACGGATCCACCTGCAGAAAACAGTGCTATATCGACCCCTTCAAAAGCATCAGCCTTTGCTTCTTGAATCGCTACATTACGACCATTATACGTCACCATCTTACCAACAGATCGTTTTGAAGCTAATGGTCGTAATTCATCAATCGGAAACGCCACATGCTCTAGCATGTCGATCATTTTTTGCCCGACTGCTCCTGTTGCTCCGACGATTGCTACATTGTATCTACTTTTTGCTTCCATGTTTCTTACACCCTCCATAATTACGGTTTTAATTTTTCTATTTCACAGTTTATCATATTTTGTGAGAATTAACACTATTGTTCAAAAGAGCGGAGCATCGGCTGTAATTGCTCACCATCGAGCGCTTTTTCAACCGTTTCTGGTAATAGAGACATATGGGCAACGAGCGATGTTGGTTTTTTAGTCGGATGATCTTGACCATAGGGCACGAAGTAGATATTTTTTGCGGGAAGTAATTTAGCTAAATTTTGTGCATTTAGACCTAAGGCATCATTCGTCGAAATCGCTAATACGACCGGTTTCCGATTACGTAACGTCGCTTTAGCTGCCATGAGAACAGGACTGTCTGTCTGCGCATTTGCAAATCGGCTCAAAGATGACCCAGTCATTGGCGCAATCACCATACAATCTAACGGTTCTTTAGGCCCTAACGGTTCAGCTTGCGGAATAGAATCAATAATCGGGTGTTCGGTCATTGAATCGATCGTATTCATATGTTGTTGCGCTTCACCAAATTTTGTATCTGTGCTTTTTACCGTGCTTGAAACAATCGGGACAACATCAGCCCCTAAATCAATGAGTTGTTGCAGCACGGGGAATGTCTCGTCATACGTACAATGAGAGCCTGTTAAACCAAACCCAATTCGTTTCCTTTTTAAATCCACGTGACAGGACTCCTTTCATTTATCATCTTGAACCACTGTTTGAATCACATGGGCAAGCATTTTACCTGCCGTTTTCGGCGCAACTAACCCTGGTAAACTAGGTGCCAGCATCGCCTCAATTCCTCGTTTTTTAGCAAACCGGAAATCGACCCCACCAGGTTTTGATGCGAGATCTAAAATAAAACACGATGTCGGTAATACACGGATCATTTCTGGGGTCACAATGAGTTTCGGTATCGTATTAATTAAAAGGTCGGCACCCTCAATGGAAGATAATAATTGTTCATCAGTTATAGGCTGTGCTTGCGCCTCGTAAATTCTTGCTAAATCGCGTTTTTGTCTCGCATAGACGGATACTTGTGCCCCTAAACCTTGAAATGTGTTCACTAACGTCTTACCGACACGTCCATAACCTAGTATGACGACGTTAGCATCATGAATCGTGACATCGGTATGTTGAATTGCTAGCATAACGGCACCTTCTGCGGTTGGAATAGAATTATAAATGGCAATATCATCACGATCCATTAAGGCCATCACATTAGCATGTTGACGTTCTAGCTGTTTTAAAAATGAAGTTACAATGCCTGTGAAAATAATGCATTCTTTCGTGAAGTGACCAAACCAATCATGCGTTAGCTTAATTGCAGGACGCCGAAAATGCGTATCGACGTTCCCTTTGTCATCGACACCTGAGATCGGCAGTATCACCACATCAAACAAATGGTGGTCAATGTTTTGTTCAGTCGTTAAGACGACGCCATCAATGTCATCAGTCGCATCGTCAAAACCAATCGCATACACGCTTGCATCGTACAATATTAATTGTTTCATTAATTCAAAATAACGAGCATCGCCACCTACAATCAATACGTTTTTACCAGTTAACACACTCATCACCTGCCCATGTTCATTCAATCCACTATATCTTATGTGCCTAGTTATAAAACGTGAAAAAGCTGGCTTCTATTTGTTAGAAACCAGCTTAAGCTTAAAATCCTTATGTCGTTTCACGTTTAATGACAATCATATCGTTACCAATGACTTCAATATCTTGCCATTTAATGGATGCAGCAGATTCGCTTTTTTTGAACCCGAGCATGGCATAATCTTGGATGACAATTTCTTCGATTTCACCTGTTTGATTGTTAATGACTAAGTCCGTTTGACCTAGCACCCCTAAACGTTGTCCACGATCAGCGTCTATCAATTCTTTACCTGTTAAATCATGATAACGCACATCATTCACCCTCTATTCATGTTTTACTACATCATATGTTCGAAGGTAAAATCCATGCACGAGAAGGTTGTTGTAATACTTGTTGCGCAACTAAACGAATCTCTTCCTGTGAGACGTCTTCTAATTTAGTGATGACATCATCAGCTGATAAATGAGGTTCTTGTAATAATTCTGTTCGGCCATTACGTTGCATACGACTGCTTGAATGTTCCAACCCTAACGTCAATTGACCTTTTAGTTGCTGAATCGTATCCTTTCTCTCTTGTTCCGTAATACCATGTTGTTGAATGTCTGAAAATATATTAAACATAATCGACTCTAAATCGTCCAAACGCTCGTACGAGGTAGCACCGTAAATCGTTAATATACCATTATCACGAAATGGATTATGGTAAGAGAATATATCGTACGCTAACCCTTGTTCTTCACGCACTTGTTGAAACAACCGTGAACTCATGGCCCCGCCTAGTACATTATTCAAAATCGTCATCGGGTAAAGTGAATCATCACCAATGGCATAACCATCAAACCCTAAACAGATGTGAGCTTGACTAATATCATCAGACTGTTTGAACGTGTCAAATTGAAAATGATGTTGTAACTGATCGTCAAACGCATCCCCTTCCTGAAGATCACTAAAATACGTTTCGATGAGTTTATGAAAATGATCAGGAATAGAACCAGCAGCTGACACAACCATCCGTTTTCCTGTGTAATACGTTTGTTTATATCTCATGACATCCTCTCTCGTCATCTCCCCTAACGATTGACGGGAACCCAAAATGGATTGACCGAGTGGATGCCCGTTAAAACTCGTTTCTTGCAGATGGTCATGAATAATATCATCTGGTGTATCCTCTGTCATTGACATTTCTTCAAAAATAACATCTTTCTCACGATCCAACTCTTCTTCATCTACCACTGAATGAAGGACCATATCTGATAATAGATCAATCGCTTCTTCGACATGTTCATCAATGACTTTCGCATAAACACATGTATATTCTTTTGACGTAAATGCATTCACATGACCGCCTATTCGATCGAACGCTTCAGCAATTTGTTTAGCTGAACGTCGATGAGTTCCTTTGAATAACATGTGCTCAATTAAATGAGATACACCGTTTTCGCCGGCAGATTCATATCGCGATCCTGACAATATCCATATGCCGATAGACACTGACTGAACGTGTTCCATTTGTTCTTCAACGATGCGTAATCCATTAGATAATTGATAACGTGTTAACATAATGCCCTCCAAAATATGAAAAAGAACTGGTATGTACCAGCTCTTTTCGTCGTATTACGATGTTGATTCTTCAGTTTCTTGTTCTTTTAATGCGGCTTTGCGAGATAAATTAACGCGTCCTTGTTGGTCGATCTCTTTTACTTTAACGAGCATTTCATCGCCAATATCTGCAATGTCCGTTACGTTTTTCACGTGTGCTTCATCTAATTCGCTAATGTGGACTAGACCGTCTTTTCCGCTAAACAATTCGACAAAGGCTCCGAATTTCTCAACGCGTTTTACTTTTCCGAGATAAATTTGGCCGACTTCAACCTCGCGCACGAGATCTTCAATAATTTGTTTTGCGTGATTAATTTTGTCACGGTCTGGTGATGAAATGAAAATCCGACCATCTTGTTCGATATCGATTTTAACATCTGTTTCTTCGATAATTTTATTAATCTGTTTACCACTTGGACCAATGACATCACGGATTTTATCTGGATTGATCGATAGAGAAACAATCTTCGGCGCGTAATCTGATAGTTCTTGACGTGGTTCAGAAATCGTGTCGTTCATATGATCTAAAATATCCATACGACCGTTTTTCGCTTGTGTCAATGCTTCTTCTAAAATATCGCGCGATAAACCATCTACTTTAATATCCATTTGTAGCGCTGTAACACCGTCTTTCGTTCCAGCTACTTTAAAGTCCATATCACCTAAAGCATCTTCCATACCTTGAATATCTGTTAGAACTGAATAATGGTCACCTGACTTCACAAGCCCCATTGCTATACCTGCTACCGGCTGTTTGAGTGGGACACCTGCTTGCATCATCGCCATTGAACCAGCACAAATACTCGCCTGTGATGTCGAACCGTTTGATTCTAAAATCTCTGATACGACACGCACGGTATAAGGGAAGGTTTCTGAATCTGGAATAACCGCTTCTAATGCACGTTCACCCAATGCACCATGACCAATTTCACGACGACCTGGTCCTCTTACAGGACCTGTTTCACCGACGCTGTATTGCGGGAAGTTATAATGGTGCATAAACCGTTTTTCTTCTTCAACATCAAGACCGTCTAAGACTTGTACATCACCTAACGGACCTAATGTACAAACACTTAATGCTTGTGTTTGACCACGCGTAAACATAGCAGAACCGTGCGTACGAGGTAACACATCAGTGCGTGACGATAGCGGACGGATTTCATCTAAGCCACGGCCATCTGGGCGGACTTTATCAACTGTAATTAAACGACGCACTTCTTCTTTTACAATGGAGTCAAGAACAGATTTCACCTGTGAAATAACATCACTTTCGGCTTCAGCGTCCTCATATTGTTGAACGATTTCATCTTTAGCTGCATCGATCGCTTCTTCACGTGCTTTTTTCTCTTCTGTTTGAATCGCTGCTACGATTTTATCTTTTGCAAGATTAATGACTTCCTGTTCCAGATCCTTTTCAGGTTGGAATAATGTCACGTCCATGTTATCCTTGCCGACTTCAGCCATAATTTCTTCTTGGAATGCCACGAGACGTTTAATTTCTTCATGACCAAACATAATCGCTTCTAACATAATATCTTCTGGCACTTCTTGTGCTCCAGCTTCTACCATGTTAATCGCATCTTTTGTTCCAGCTACAGTCAACTCGATGTCACTCTGTTTCATCTGTTCAACGGTCGGATTAATAACAAATTCGCCATTAATACGACCAACATGAACGCCAGCAATTGGGCCATCAAATGGAATATCTGAAATACATAAAGCAAGAGAAGAACCAATCATAGCCGTAATTTCTGAAGAACAGTCTTGATCAAGGCTCATCACCGTACTCATGACTTGTACTTCATTACGAAAACCATCCGCAAATAGCGGGCGAATTGGTCGGTCGATTAAGCGTGATGTTAAAACAGCTTTATCACTTGGGCGACCTTCACGTTTAATAAACCCGCCTGGAATTTTACCAACGGCATACAACTTCTCTTCATAGTTGATTGTTAGTGGGAAAAATGGTAAATCTTTCGGTTCATTAGATGCTGTAGCAGCTACTAACACAGATGTATCACCATAGCGGACCATGGCTGCTCCATTAGCTTGTTTAGCTACTTCACCTACTTCAAATGTTAATTGACGTCCTCCGACATCAATCGAATATGACTTCATTTCATTCGTCATAAATTATACGACTCCTTCCAAAACTGTTGCTTATGTACACACAAGAAACATGTTTTCTTCTATTGTATTATAAACATCTCTTGCTATAAAATGAGCGCTTTATGTTAGTGAATAAAGAAAAAGCGGGTACTACCCCGCTTTCCTTTAACTTACAACTTATCGACGTAGACCTAATGCACGGATTAGATCACGATAACGTTGAATATCTTTATCACGTAGATAATTTAATAAGTGACGACGACGACCAACCATTTTCATTAAACCACGACGAGAGTGATGGTCATTTTTGTGATCGCGTAAGTGACTGTTTAATGTTGTAATCTGTTCAGTCAAAATCGCAATTTGCACTTCTGGAGAACCAGTGTCATTCTCGTGTGTCTTAAATTGGTTAATCAGTTCGCTTTTACGTTCTTGTGATAGGGCCATGTTGCCCACCTCCTAATAGTAGTTTAATCGCCTTCTTCCTCGCATTCGGCGGAGTAACGTTATGCCAAGAAAAAGGTTGATAGTCATACACTACATACAATACACCTTATAAGGCTTAAATGCAAGGACTAAGCTTGATTTGACTGCAGAAAATTTTTCGCCTCTAATTCATCTTGTTCAATTCGTTTCACTAATTCATCGACATCAGAAAATGACTCTTCGTCACGAATGTATTGTAAAAAGTAAACCGTTATACATTGATCATATAAGGACTCGTTAAAATCAAACAAATGCGCTTCGACGACAGGCTCACTAGGATGGTCATCAAACGTCGGATTAAATCCAACACTAGCCATACCATCGTAGATCCGGTCGTCCACAGCGACTTGTATCGCGTAGACGCCAACGTGAGGAATAATATGCTCTCGGTCGACATCTAAATTCGCAGTCGGATATCCAATCTCACGCCCTCGTTGATAACCCTTCACAACAGGTGCTTCAATAGAAAAAGGCCGACCTAACAAATTCGTTACCGTTTGCATTTGACCTTGTCTTATTTGTTCGCGAATCGAAGTCGAACTAATTTTTTCACTCTCTGCCGACACTTCATCGACGACTGAATACGTTAACCTTCCTTGCGCGTAGTCATCCATCTGTTGAATCTTGCCAGCCCCTTTGTGACCAAACGAAAAATCAAATCCGCCAACGACATGTTGAATGTTCAAGCCAATTAGAAACTGGTTTACAAACGCTTCAGGTGATTGTTGCGCTAATAAATGATCAAATTGTACAACAATAACATAATCCAAATTAAGTTCTTGAAATGCTTTCATTTTTTCATGTTTAGACGTAATTAAGTAATTCGTTAACGGTTGATTTTTGATAATCGTTAACGGGTGAGGGCTGAATGTCATAACACCTGACTTAATGCCTCGTCGAGTTGCTTCTTCTTTTGCTGTTTCAATCACACGCCTATGACCAATATGTACCCCATCAAAGTAACCTACCGCGACACTGACATCGTCCAATGCCGGGAATGGATGATGTTGTTGTAAACTTAATTCGATGACTTCCATGTCTGTCCACCTTCTTTACGTATGTAACACTTTATACGGCTTCATTAGATTTGTTTTCGATGGATGAGGTTGATATAAAGCGATTAAATCTCCATCTTTTGTTTCAACACGAAATAACGTTGTTTCTTTTAGTCTATCGGGAATGGTTAGTACTTGTCCATGCTTAAATCGAATGATGTCTTGATCAGGTGCTTTATACACAGGCAATTGCGTTAATGTACGACGAGGGTTCACAATATAAGTTTCAACCTCTCCCGCTTCTTTAGCTGCTTCTAATTGTTCAAAGGTAACCGTCTCATGACGTTCAAACGTTCCTGCCTGTTCCCGAACTAAATGTGACATATGGGCTGGATAACCGATTGTTTCTCCAATATTAACACACAACGTACGAATATAAGTACCACTTGAACACGTTGCGCGGAATGAAAAACGGACGTCTGTTTCATCATAGCGATTTAATTGGTCGTCTACACATTCTATGTCATAAATCTTAATATCACGAACTGGTCGTTCAACACTTAAACCTTCTCGCGCATATTCATATAATTTCATGCCATTTACTTTAACTGCTGAATACATCGGTGGAATTTGTCTAATCTCACCTTTATATTGCTTTAAGACAGATTGACAATCAGCAATAGTAAGGTCATCTGAAACAGGTGTCGATCGAACAACTTCCCCTGCGCGATCTTCTGTCGCTGTTTGTTGCCCTAGTGACACTTCTGCTAAATACGTTTTAGCATGATCCGTAATGAATGATGTCAACTTAGTCGCTTTACCAACTGTCATAGGAAGGACACCCTCGACATCCGGGTCTAATGTACCTGTATGGCCAATTTTTTTCGTTTGTAAAATACCGCGTAATTTTCCGACACAATCGTGTGATGTCATGCCTTTCGGTTTCCAAAGTGGAATAATGCCGTCCATTCAATGCACCTCGTTAACTATGTACACAGATAAAAGGATAGACACCGTCGCCTACCCTTTTGACTGTCTTTATGATTCATTATTCAAATCTTTTAATATTGATTCGATCCGATTACCGTATTCAATTGCTTCATCGATTTCGAAGGAAATCTCAGGTGTTTTTCTTAAACGGATTCGTTGACCGATTTCAGACCGAATAAACCCTTTAGATTTCGCAAGACCAACAAGCGTTTCTTCTTGTTGCGCATCATCACCATAAATCGAAATAAATACTTTAGCTTGTTGTAAATCACCTGTTACATGAACGTCGGTGACGGTGACGAATCCGACACGTGGATCTTTAATTTTGCGTGATATAATATCGCCTAATTCTTTTTTCATTTGTTCGGCAACACGATTAGCACGTAAATCACTCATAACCATTCACCTCTTACTTCCACTATTACAACCATTCATATTGCACAGTGGTAATATCTAAGTCTGAACGCGAATCGATTCGACTAATCACGTCTTGTAGCAATTGCTCAGCTAGCACTTGATCTTTTGATACACAAGCGATCTCGAAAGCTGTGCGTTGCCACAAATCGTGATAATCAATTTCTGTAATACTGACATTTAAATGCTTAGTAGCTTGGTGCATCGCCTGTTTAATGACAGACCGTTTTGCTTTTAACGATTGAACATCATAGAGCATGCATTCTACATAAGCGTAGCCAATCATTTAGCGTTCAACTTCTTCCATAATAAAGGCTTCAATGATGTCGCCTTCTTTAATGTCGTTATAGTTTTTAACCGTAATACCACATTCGTAGTTTTGTTGAACTTCTTTAACGTCATCTTTGAAACGTTTTAGCGAGTCAATTTCACCTTCGAATTGTACGATGCCGTCACGAATCACACGTACACCAGAGTTCCGCGTCACTTTACCATCTGTGACATATGCCCCTGCAATCGTACCAATTTTTGATACTTTAAATGTTTCACGCACTTCGATTTGACCGATCACTTTTTCTTCATATACTGGGTCGAGCATACCTTTCATGGCAGCTTCCATTTCTTCGATTACTTTATAAATGATGCGATGTAAGCGAATATCGACGCCTTCATTCTCAGCAGCACGCTTCGCATTGTTGTCTGGACGGACGTTAAAGCCAATCACTAGACCGTTTGATGCAGACGCTAAAATAATATCTGATTCTGTAATCGCACCAACACCTGTGTGGATAATATTAATTTTAGCCCCTTCAACTTCAATCTTACGTAACGATGACGCAACGGCTTCAGCTGAGCCTTGTACGTCAGCTTTAACAATGGCATTAATCTCTTTTAAGTCGCCTTGCTTAATCTGTTCGAACAATTCATCGACATTAATCTTACCAGTCGATTCACGTTGTTCTTCAAGTTCTTTTTGTTCACGGATCTGTGCAATGTGTTTCGCCTGCTTATCGTCTTTAAATACGAGGAACTGATCACCAGCTTGTGGAACACCGTTAAGCCCGATGACCTCTACAGGCATTGATGGACCAGCTTTAGAGACGGATTTACCGACATCATTGGTCATCGCACGAACTTTACCGTAATGTTTACCAACGACTAATGAATCACCTTTGTTTAACGTACCATTTTGAACGAGTAATGTCGCAACACTGCCGCGGCCTTTTTCCAATTGCGCTTCAATGACTGTGCCGTTTGCTTCTTTATTAGGGTTAGCTTTAAGCTCTTCAACTTCAGCCACAAGGTTAATCATTTCGACTAAGTTATCAATACCTTCACCTTTCAAGGCAGATAGAGGCACATAAATCGTTTCACCGCCCCAATCTTCTGGTACTAACTCATACTCCGTCAATTCTTGCATGACACGGCTGGCATCTGCGCCTTCTTTATCGACTTTGTTGACAGCGACAATAATCGGAACTTCTGCTGCTTTCGCGTGGTTAATCGCTTCAACTGTTTGTGGCATAACACCATCATCTGCTGCTACGACTAAGATCGCAATGTCTGTGATTTGCGCACCACGAGAACGCATACTTGTAAAAGCTGCGTGACCTGGCGTATCTAAGAACGTAATTTCTTTATTATCTTGTTCGATTTGGTATGCACCAATATGCTGTGTAATACCGCCCGCTTCACCTTCTGTCACTTTCGTTTCACGGATCGAATCGAGTAACGTTGTCTTACCATGGTCGACGTGACCCATAATCGTGACAATCGCTGGACGTACACCTAAGTCTTCTTCAGCATCTTCTTGGATATAGTTATTGATGTCTGTTTGGTCAACAACGATTTCTTCTTCAACTTCAATTCCATAATCATCACAAATTAGTTCAATCGTTTCTGAATCCAATTGCTGATTGATTGTTGCCATAACACCTAACATCATTAATTTCTTAATGATTTCAGACGAATCTTTGTTTAACTTATCAGCTAATTCACCAACTGTAAGAGACCCTTGATACGTAATTTTTTCAGGCGTCTCTTGTGTTTGTTGTTTAGACTGCCCTTTTTGTTTCTTATTATTTTGTTTAGAACGTTTTTGGTTAGGCTTATTGTTTGGTTTTTGTTGATTGTTTTTCTGTTGATTTTGTTTTTGATTATTAGATTGATTCTTTTGGTTCTGTTGCCCCTTTTGATTCTTCTGGTTCTGTTGATTTTGTTGGTTGTTTTGTTTTGATGATTGTTGTTTAGGTTGTTCTGTCTGTTTTGTTTCTTCTTGTTGTTTTGGCTGATAGATTTCGTCTAATTGTCGAATGGTATTCTCCGTAATTGTTGACATATGATTAGAAATTTCAACGTCTAGATCTTTTAATTTATTAATGACTTCTTTACTGGATACGTTCTGTTGTTTGGCATATTCGTATACGCGCATTTTTTTCATACATTCACCCCCGAATATTATTCCGATAACATTTCAGTTAGCTTCGTCGCAAAACCTTGATCTGTTACCGCAATGGCAACACGCCCGTCTTTACCTATCGCTTGGGATAGCGTTTGGCGATCAGTCACGATCGCGTACGGTACGTGATAACTTTGACATTTATCGGTTAATTTTTTCGTCGTATTATCCGATGCATCTTGTGCAATTAAGACTAGTTTTGCTTGTTGTTGACGAATACTTTCAACAATGTTTTCTTCGCCGAAAACTAGTTTACGAGCACGGTTGGCTAAACCGAGAAAGTTCAAATAAGCTTGACTCATGAAGACTCACCTACATAACGGAAGAGTTCATCATATAATGTATCATCAATGTCTGCATTTAAGTGACGGTTCAATGCTTTCGATTGCTTGGCTTTCTCAATCGTCTTCGCATCTTTGCTTAAATACGCGCCACGGCCATTTTGTTTGCCCGTTTCATCGATGAATACGTCGCCTTCCTTATTTCGAACGACACGAATCAGCTCTTGTTTAGGAAACATTTCTTGTGTGACGACACATTTTCGTAGAGGTTGTTTTTTTTGTTTAGCCAACGTCATCTCCCCCTTTTATTGTTCGTCATCTAGTTCGATATCCTCCGACGCGACGTTATCCTCGGATTCATCTAACACACCATCATCGTTTGCTTCAGATTCACTTTTGATGTCAATTTTCCACCCCGTAAGGCGAGCTGCTAAACGAGCGTTTTGCCCTTTCTTACCAATAGCTAATGATAATTGGTCGTCAGGCACGATGACAGTCGTTGCGTGTTCTTCTTCATCAACTAAAACATCGATAACTTTAGATGGACTTAAAGCATTCGAAATATAGACGACTGGGTCTTCCGAATAATGAACAATATCGATTTTTTCGCCGTTTAATTCATCAACGACAGTTTGCACACGTTGCCCGCGTTGACCAACACATGAACCAACTGGATCAATTTCTGGGTCATCTGCATGCACACTAATTTTAGAACGGTCACCCGCTTCACGTGACACTGACATAATATCGACAATACCTTCATAGATCTCTGGTACTTCAATTTCAAACAAACGTTTAAGTAACCCTGGGTGTGTCCGTGACACATAAACTTGTGGGCCTTTGCTCGTATTGTCAACTTTCGTCACATAGACTTTGATTCGGTCATGGACTTGGTATGATTCACCAGGCATTACTTCGTTTATAGGTAGTTTCCCTTCCACTTTACCTAAATGGATGTATAAATACCGGTTATCAACCCGTTGTACTGTCCCAATGATAATGTCGTCTAATCGGTCAACGAAATCGTTATAAATGACTCCGCGCTCTGCTTCTCTAACACGTTGCGTCACAACTTGTTTAGCTGCCTGAGCTGCAATCCGACCAAAATCACGTGGTGTAACTTCCTGTTCAACAACATCTTCTTCTTCATATGATGGATCGATTGCTTTAGCGTCATCTAAATTGATTTCTAAATCGTCATCCTCTACTTCATCAACGACAACACGGCGTGAGAACACCTTCATCGTGTTGTGATCTGTATCTAGTTCTACACGAACGTTCGTTTTTGAATTGAAGTTTTTCTTATAAGCTGATATGAGAGCATCATTCAATGCTTCATATAGTACGTCACGGTCAATTCCTTTTTCGTTCGCTAAATGATCCATCGCTTCAAATAATTCTGTATTCAACTGTCGAACCTCCCCTAAATTAAAACTGCACCGCAAGATGTGCATTCGCGACTTTTTTATACGGAATCGTCACTTGTTTCGTTTGAGTTTTTACTTTTACTTCAAGTGTTAATTCATCATCTGTAAACTGAATTAAATCACCCCAAAATTCTTTATCCCCATCTATTGGTTCGTACGTTTTCACATACATATACGAGCCAACAAATCGTTCGAAATCTTCTCGTTTCTTCAGCTTACGTTCAACACCAGGTGATGAAACTTCCAAGAAATACGCTTGCTCAATCGGGTCGTGTTCATCTAGTTGTTCGCTTAAGCGTTCGCTTACTTGTTCGCAATCCTCGATGTCTACGCCACCTTCTTTATCGACATAAACGCGTAAAAAATGGTTTTTTCCTTCTTTAACGAATTCAATATCAACGAGTTCTAAGTTCATGTCATCAACAATCGGTTGAACAATCTCTTCAGTTAACGATACGATTTTGTTACTCATCATATACCCTCCTTTTTCGATCATTCACACGTATAGCATTATCAGGCTGTCTGACCTGTTGTCTTCACATTAAATCGCCCTGCTGTCATTAAGAGGTAAGCAGGGCAGACAAAAGGAAAGAGTGGGAAATCCCCACTCTTTCATCGTAAACGTATCTTTTACTTCTCTGTCAATTAATATACCATAAATAGGTACATGTTGCAAACTCGGTCTTTCACACAGGTTTACGGATCGTTTTAAAACAAGGCTTTGTTAAAGTTTAATGTTGATTTTAATTATAGAGGACTAAGTTGTTAAATTGTGAGAAGCGAAGGTGCCGACTCCTGCAGGAACAGCACGAGTCTCGAGACCCCGCAGGAAGCGCTTTTCTTCCGAGGAGGCTCGTGCCGTGCCCGCGGAAAGCGTCCACCGGCAGCGGATCACAATATCAACAACGGACTGTAACAAAGTCTAAAACAATGATAGTTGGTTTTCATCCGGTAGGTCACTTAAACAACCGTGATGGTCTAAATATTCTAATACCGTTTTTGAAATACGTGAACGCTCGCGTAAATCTTGTTTCGATAGAAATTCACCATCTTCTCGTGCTTTCACGATATTAATGGCCGCATTTGTCCCTAGTCCATCAATCGCATTAAACGGTGGAATTAACGTGTCACCTTCAACAATAAAGCGTTGACTATCCGAACGATATAAGTCGACCGACTGGAATGAATAGCCGCGCATTGTCATTTCTAAAGCCAATTCTAAAACAGTTAATAAGCTTTTCTCTTTCGGTGATGCGTCATTCCCTTTATTCAAGATATCTTCTACACGTTGTTTAATGGCGTCGCTACCTTTTACCATTGTATCAATATCAAAATCATCAGCCCGAACGGAGAAATACGCGGCATAAAATTCAATCGGATAATGCACTTTGAAGTATGCAATTCGTACTGCCATTAATACATAGGCTGCAGCGTGTGCTTTCGGGAACATGTATTTAATTTTTTTACACGATTCGATATACCAATCAGGCACACCGTGTTTTTTCATTTCGTCGATCCACTCATCTTTAAGGCCACGTCCTTTACGAACATATTCCATGATCGTAAAGGCTAACGACGATTCTAAGCCTTTTTGTAACAAATAAACCATAATATCGTCACGGCACCCGATAACATCACCAATCTCACAAATACCATCATTGATCAGTTCTTGCGCATTGCCAAGCCAGACATCGGTTCCGTGCGATAGACCTGAAATAATAACTAGTTCAGCAAAACTCGATGGCTTCGTATCTTCAAGCATTTGACGAACGAAACGCGTCCCGAATTCAGGAACTCCAAGCGTTCCCGTTTTACATAAAATATCATCTTCACTAACCCCTAATACGTCAGGACCACTGAAGATTTTCATCACTTCAGGGTCATTTGTCGGGACATATTCCGGATCGAGTCCTGTTAAGTCTTGAAGCATACGTATAACGGTCGGATCATCGTGCCCAAGAATATCTAACTTCAACAAGTTATCGTGAATCGAATGGAAGTCAAAATGTGTCGTTAGCCATTCCGAGCTCGAGTCATCAGCTGGGTACTGAATCGGTGAAAAATCATAAATCTCGTAATCATCCGGAACAACGATGATACCACCTGGGTGTTGGCCCGTCGTACGTTTGACTCCAGTACACCCTTTAACTAACCGATCGATTTCAGCCTGTCGGTACATCAGTTGATGATCTTGTGCATAGCCTTTCACAAAACCGAATGCTGTCTTTTCAGCCACTGTCCCAATAGTTCCTGCACGGTACACTTTATCATCACCGAATAACACTTTCGTATAATGGTGCGCGACGGGTTGGTATTCCCCTGAGAAGTTTAAGTCAATATCCGGTACCTTATCACCTTTGAAACCTAAAAACGTTTCAAACGGAATGTCCTGGCCGTCACGACGATATGGTGTCCCACATTTCTCACAATCTTTTTTCGACAAGTCAAAACCAGAACCAACACTACCATCCGTGAAAAAGTGATGATGTTGGCAATTTGGACAGACATAGTGAGGTGGTAATGGGTTAACTTCGGTAATTTCCATCATCGTCGCCACAAAAGAAGATCCAACTGAACCACGCGAGCCGACAAGATAGCCATCATCGAGTGATTTTTTAACGATTTTTTGCGAAATAAGATAAATAACTGAGAAACCATTTTCGATAATACTCGTTAATTCCGTATCAAGACGTTTCGATACGAGTTCAGGCAATTCTTCACCGTATATCGATTTAGCTCGTGTATAACACATATCGCGGATTTCATCGTCGGCTCCTTCGATATTAGGGGTATATAGATCATCTTTAATTGGTTTTACATCGTCTACTTGATCAGCTACCCAATTCGAATTCGTCACGACAATTTGTTTTGCGACGTCATCGCCTAAAAAGGCAAACTCCTCTAACATTTCTGTTGTCGTTTTATAATAAACGTTTGGAATCGTTTGTCTGTTTAACGGATTACCGCTTTGCGAAGCGATTAATATTTGTCGGTAAATTTTTTCATGAGAATGTAGGTGGTGCACATTACCTGTAGCAACGACTGGTTTATTTAATTTCTCACCAATTCCAACAAGTTTCTTGATTAATTGCTTAATATGTTCCACTGATTGAGCTGTTTCTTTTTCAATTAAGTGATAATAGTTCATCGGTGGTTGGACTTCGATGTAATCATAAAATTCAGCGACTTCTTCTGCTTCTTCTTCTGATTTTAGAGCAATCGTATCGAATAGCTCCCCTTGGTCACAAGCAGAACCGACGAGTAATCCCTCTCGATGCTTTCTAAGTTGTGATCGCGGAATGCGCGGCACACGGTAAAAATAATCGATATGGGACATCGACACGAGTTTAAATAAGTTCTTTAAACCTTCATCTGTTTGGGCAATGATCGTCGCATGATTTGGTCTTGACCGTTTATAAGCATCCCCTTGTCCAACATATTGATTCATATCCGCGTGCGATTCGATATCTTTTTCTTTCGCAGATTTTACTAAACTCCACAATAAATACCCTGTCGCTTCAGCATCGTAAATCGCGCGGTGGTGTTGCGTTAACTCAATATTCAAATGCTTACACAACGTGTTCAAACGGTGATTTTTTAAATTCGGATACAATAAACGGGCTAGTTCTAATGTGTCAATGACCGGATTCGTCACTTTCGGATAATCGATTTGTTTATAAGCCGCATTAATAAAACCAATATCAAAACTAGCGTTATGTGCAACTAATATATCGTCTCCACACCATTCATGGAAGTCGCGCATGACATCAGCGATTTCCGGTGCATCACGAACCATATCATCGGTAATGCCCGTTAAATCGATCGTCGTTTGACTTAATTTTTGGTGCGGGTTGGCAAAGCGTTCAAATCGATCGATGATTTCGCCATCATGTACTTTCACCGCTGCTAATTCAATGATTTTATCGTAAGCAGCAGATAAACCTGTTGTTTCTACGTCAAAAACGACATACGTCGCATCATTTAATGGACGGTCTGCTTCATTATAAGCAATGAGCACGCCATCATCGACTAAATTTGCTTCTAATCCGTACAATACCTTAACGCCGTGTTTTTGACTCGCATTAAAAGCTTCAGGAAATGCTTGGACGACGCCGTGGTCTGTAATAGCAACTGCCTCATGCCCCCATTGAGCCGCTTGTTTGATTAAGCTCTCAGCAGATACGGTCGCATCCATTTGGCTCATCGTCGTATGAGCATGTAATTCTACACGCTTTTCCCCGTCAATACCTGGGTCCTGCCGTGTTTTGACTTTCACTTCATTTAAGTCTTGCCCCATCATCATTAATTCGTTTGTGTACGTATCGGTTTGAATGCTACCGCGCGCTTTTAACCACATACCTTCTTCTACTTGACCGAAAAGCGTTTTTTGCTCATCGCCTTTCGAGAACATTTTAATTTGGATCGAATCCGTGTAATCCGTAATACTGACAATTAATAAATCGCGGCCTGAACGTAAGTTACGAATATCAACATCGAATACATACCCTTGAATGATCATCCGACGCTCTTCTTCTAAAATGTTATGCATTTCGACAGGCTCTTCCTTAATATCAGAACCAATCAGTAATGGGCCTTGTGGTGCACTTGAATCATCGCCAGCTTCTTCTTTCGCCTTTTGTTTTTCAGCTTGGTCTTGCATCGCTTTTTGTACGAGTGACCGTTCTTCTTGTAACTTTTGTTGTTGAAACGCTTCAATTGCGTCCTCATCCTGGTTTACTTGAAGCTGAATCTGGTACTTTTTCATCCCGCGTTTCTCACAATAGTCTTGAAACAAGGGATCAAGCTTTTTCTTAATCATATTCGCTTCTGCGTCATTTCGCGCTTGAAGAATAACATTGGCGCCCTCTAATTGTGGTTTTTGTTCACAAATAAAATCTTTGTACGCTGGGAATAAATCATGTATTGAATGAATGAAGTCATGCCAATAAGCTTGAAAACATGATTCCGTTATCGTTGATTCATCTGTTGTCACAACAACATCAACGGCTGCAATATGGTGGAAAGATGTCTGCAAATTTGCCAAAAATAACGAAAAAACTTCATAATCAAATGGTGTTTTATTATGTATATGGAAGACCCATTGCTTCGTTGATTTATAAACAGTCACTTTCTCTAAAACCGCCTGTGAAAAATGGTGGTCAACAACCTCCTGCGGCATATTGACTTGCTGTAATAACAATTCAAGTTTTTCACGTTTATTTAAATCCATTGTAAACCCTCTCTTAGCAAGGCATATGATTTAGAAACCCTTGCCTACACAAATAGACAAGGGTTTGTATGAACTATTTAAGCATGAGTTGTTGATGATAAAAACGCAGGTAAATCATCAACGTGAACATCTTGTTGTTCACCTGTTTGACGGTTTTTGTATTCGACATAACCTTCACCTGCACGTTTACCAACCGTCACTCGGTGTGTGATCCCGATCAAATCACTATCGTTAAATTTAACGCCTGCACGTTCAGGACGATCATCATAAAGTACGTCGAATCCTTGATGTTGTAACGTATCATAGACGGATTCCGCTACAGTCACTTGTTCGTCTTTTTTCATATTTAAATTTACGATATGAACATCGAACGGCACTAAGGAATCAGGCCATAACATACCTTGTTCATCATGGAATTGTTCAACGACAGCTGCTAAAGTACGAGACACACCAATGCCGTAACAACCCATAATATAATGTTGCGCTCGCCCTTCTTGATTAAGGAAAGATGCACCCAGCTTATCAGCGTAAATAGATCCTAACTTAAATACGTGGCCGACTTCGATCCCTTTCGCAAATTGAATCGTCCCATGACCATCTGGGGATGGGTCGCCTTCTTCAATGAAGCGCACATCAGCATACTGTGTCGCTGAAAAATCACGTTCAGGATTAACGTTACGGTAGTGATAGCCATTATCGTTAGCACCACATGTTGCATTGACGAGTGCTTTCACAGCATGGTCTGCAATAACCTCCACATCGTCTGGTACACCGATTGGGCCTAACGATCCGAACCCTGCACCTACTGCGTCAATTGTTTCTTGCTCTGTTGCTAACTCGACTATATTGGCATCTAGAAGATTTTTCACTTTCACATCGTTAACTTCGTGATCACCACGTGTTACAACCATCACGAATCGATCGTCGACTTTGAACATGATGGCTTTCATACCTTCTTGTAACGTATGATCTAAATAATCAGCGACTTCTTGCATCGTCTTCGCATTCGGTGTTTCAACTTTTTCTAATGGCATTGCTTCGTCATTAGACGATTCATATGTTTGGTGGACAGGAGCCATTTCGACGTTAGCCGCATAATCTGATTCATCGGAATAAGCAATGGTATCTTCTCCGATATCCGATAACACCATAAATTCATGGGTATCTTTACCACCCATAGCACCTGAATCCGCAATAACGGCACGGAAATTCAAGCCACAACGTTCGAAAATACGTTTATAGGCTGTAAATAATTGATCATAAGCTTCATCTAATGACTCGTATGTTTCGTGGAAAGAGTACGCATCTTTCATTAAAAACTCACGACCGCGAAGTAAACCAAAACGTGGTCGTTTCTCATCACGGAATTTGTTTTGAATTTGATAAACCGTTAGAGGTAATTTTTTATATGAATTAATTTCATCACCAATTAATGATGTCACGACTTCTTCATGCGTTGCTCCTAAGGCAAATCGGCGTTCATGACGATCGTTTAACCGCATTAATTCAAGTCCCATCGTCTCCCAGCGACCTGATGATTCCCATAATTCTGCAGGTTGTAGGCTTGGCATTTGAATTTCTTGTGCACCTGTGCGGTCCATTTCTTCACGAATAATTGTCTCTAATTTTCTTAGTACACGTTTTCCAAGTGGTAAGAAATTATATACACCAGATGCGAGTTTGCGAATATAACCTGCTTTTAATAAAAGTTGATGACTCGGAATATCGGCTTCTTTTGGTACTTCACGTAAAGTTGGGATTAACATATTACTTTGTCTCATTCGATATCTCACCTCATTATTAATCGTGAATACATATATTACGGTACAAATTACATGTAATCTGCGGATACATTTTAATGTGTTACATAAATAATCGTTCGATATCATTCCACGTTACAGCAATCATGAGAAGCATTAATAACGCAAAACCAATAAAATGAACGATTCCTTCTTTTTGAGGATCAAGCGGTTTACCACGAATAGCTTCAAGTCCGATAAAGACTAAGCGACCACCGTCTAATGCTGGAAGTGGCAACAAGTTGACAATACCTAAATTAATACTAAGCATTGCCGTCCACATAACGTAACTGAAAAAGCCAGTTTGTACAACATCATCAGTTGCTGAATAAATACCAACAGGTCCTGCTAGAGCATCTAATGATAATTGACCCGTCACAAGTTGACCGACAGCTTCTAAAATTAAGACTGTTACATCATACGTTTGGGTAAAGCCATAAACAAAAACATCACCCGGCGCTTTTTCAAAATGTCTTGCTACGCCTAACCGTCCAATCGTTTGTCCTTGTTCTTCTACTTCTTCTGGCGCGACTGATGTTGTCACGATGTCATCACCGCGCTCAAGCGTTACATCTAATGTTTCGCCTGGTCGTTCCTGCACATACATGACTAAATCTCGCCAAGTACTGATCGATTCATCCTCTACAGAAATGACCTGATCTCCCGGTTGAAAGTCTGCATTAGCTGCAGGTGTGTCAGGTTCTACATCGCCAATTATGGCTTCTTCAGCAGGTACACCTTGAGCAAAGCCTAAGGCAATAAAGAGACCAACCGCCAACACGAAATTCATAAACGGCCCTGCAAACACTTGCAAGAATTTTTGAAAGGCGGATTTACTTGAAAACTGTCGATCATAAGGTGCGATTAACGTTTCTTTTTCATCCATGACAAACAACGCCTGACGATCGACATCGTATTCATGAAAATCATCTGTATCAAGATCATTTGCTTCAAGCGTCAAGGCATGATCCAAATCGATTTTTGATACTTCGACGACTTTAGCATCAGGATGATTGGATTTATTGTTCACGATAATTTTATTAACGCTTCCCTGTTCATTAAACTCTAACCCAACATGATGCCCAGGCTTTAATTCAATAATCTCAGGGTCTTCACCAGCTACACGAACATAACCCCCGATTGGTAATAAGCGTACAGTATATAACGTCTCATGTTTACGGTATGAGAATATTTTCGGGCCAAAACCAATGGCAAATTCCCGCGCTAACATACCTGTTCGTTTCGCTAATACTAAGTGGCCTAACTCGTGAATAAACACGAGCAGACCGAACATTATGATAAATGCTATAACCGTATTCAATACGAGCACCTTCCTTTAATAACGCTGTCTTACGCGCTCACGTGTCTCTTGATCAATCTGTAAAATCGTATCTAAACCAGGTGACTGAATCGTATCGTGCTGTTCTAATTGATCAGAAATTGCTTGTTCAATTCCTAAAAAATCAATCTTGTCATTTAAAAATAGTTGGACAGCTTCTTCATTCGCTGCGTTTAAAACAGTTGGTAATGATCCACCTTCGCGACCTGCTTCATATGCCATTTTTAAACACGGGAAGCGATCAAAACTCAATTCTTCGAAATGTAGTGTGCCGAACGATTTTAAGTCTAACCCCGATGACATGTTATATGGCAAACGATCAGGGTACGTTAACGCATATTGAATCGGAATACGCATGTCAGGTGTACCGAGTTGCGCCATGACGCTTTGATCAGCGAATTCCACCATACTATGTATGACACTTTCTCGGTGCATAATCACATCAATATCATCATATGAAACATCGAATAAACAATGGGCTTCAATGACTTCTAACCCTTTATTCATCATGGATGCTGAATCGATCGTAATCTTCGCCCCCATACTCCAATTCGGATGCTTTAGAGCGTCTTCTTTCGTCACGCCGATAAGCTCATCCCGACTACGGTCACGGAAACTGCCACCTGATGCTGTTATAATCATCTGCTTCATGTCTTGTCGATTTTCGCCACGTAAACATTGATGAATCGCGGCATGCTCGCTGTCTACTGGCAATAAATCAACGCCGTAACGTTTCGCTTCTTCCATGACGAGGTGACCCGCTGTCACTAATGTCTCTTTATTCGCAAATGCAATTTGTTTTCGTGCTCGAATAGCCTCTAATGTGGGCTCCAATCCGACACTACCGAGCAAGGCGTTTACGACTAAATCAACACTGGGGTCTTTAACAATCTCATTTAACGCGTCAAGACCCGAATAAACAGTCACATCCCCCGTTATATGAGGTAGCAAAGCTTGTTTGACTTCGTTATTTTTCACAATTACAACGCTCGGTTTAAGCTCCTCAATGATCGGTTTTGCTACTTCGACTTGTGAGCCAAAAGCCATGGCATATAAATTAAATTCGTTTGGGTGTGCTTTAATGATGTCCGTTGTTTGCACGCCAATGGATCCAGTTGCACCTAATAATACAATATTTTTCATTTGAATACCTCATTCACGTTCAATCTAAAGGAATTGTAAAAAGTGTAAAAATGGGAGCATGAAAATTAAACTATCAAATCGATCTAAAATACCACCATGCCCCGGTAATATTGTGCCAGAATCTTTCACACCATACGTTCGTTTAAGTGCTGATTCAACTAAATCACCGATCTGCGCTAAAATGGAGCCAATGAATGAAATGACAATAACTGATACTATATTATCATATAACGGATGAATCATTTCAAATAATAACGCAATGACAATAGCACTTATAATGCCACCTATAAAACCAGCAATTGTTTTTTTAGGGCTGATCTCTGGCCATAATTTACGTTTCCCTAATGAACGGCCAACTAAATAAGCACCTGTATCTGTGAACCAAATGATCAATAACACAAATAATAAATAATCTAGACCTAATAATCGTGTTTCAGCTACAGTTGCAAACCCTACACTCACATAAATAAACGATAAGACAATGAATGCTACATCAGAATAGGTGATGCGATTTTTGACTAGTACAATATACGCGAGTAAAACAAAAGCTATTAATAACGCGACTTCAGTTATTGAAAACGGTAAGCGTGATGAGAAAGATACCAAGAATAAATCAATATAACCGCCCCATAATAAGACGAAACACAATAAAGATGGTAAGCTATTCCAACTCATGTTATTCATACGTAACAGTTCATGTAACCCAATCGTTGCTAAAAGTCCCATCGCTAATACAAACGGCCACTGACCGTAAATGATAAACGGGATAAATATGAGTAACCCGATGACCGCAGTTAATACGCGTTGCTTCAATCAATCACATCCCTACAATCCACCGAAGCGTCGTTTTCGATGTTGATATTCTAAAATGGCCTCATCTAACGCTTGACCATCAAATTCAGGCCAAAGTTGTTCTGTGAAATAAAACTCCGCATAAGCAACTTGCCATAATAAATAATTACTGAGACGTCTTTCGCCACTTGTACGGATTAATAAATCTGGATCTGGAACATTTGTCGTTAACAATTGTTGACTGAAAAGATCTTCATTTATATCTTCAATCGTTATCGACTCGTCTTGAACAAGCCGGGCCACTTTTTGTGCTGCTTGGACGAGTTCGTGTCGGCTTCCGTAGTTTAACGCTAAAATTAATTTTAAACCATCATTATCTTTTGTTTCTTCAATGGCTTGATTCACAGCTTTTTTGGTGAAGTCTGGCAAGGAATCAAAATCACCGATTGTTGAAATATGAACATTGTTTTCTTTCAAGCCAGGCAAATATGTATCTAGAAATTGAGACGGCAACTTCAAAATAAACTCAACCTCTGAACTCGGTCGTTTCCAATTTTCTGTCGAAAAAGCATAAAGCGTTAACGCCTCAACTCCCAAATCAGAAGCTCGTTTGACGACTTTTTCAATCGATTTCATCCCTTCTCGATGACCAGCGACCCTTGGAAGAGCGCGTTTTTTGGCCCATCGTCCATTACCATCCATAATAATTGCTATATGCCGTGGTATATTATCAGAACTTAGCGGTTGTTCGTCACCCTTTGTTTGTGAACGAAAAAGCATATCGATCCCTCTCCATTATATCCTTAAGAAAAATTCAGCTTCCGCCGCTAAAGCGAAAGCTGTTTAAATGACATATGATGACTTATACTTCAGTGATTTCGTTTTCTTTAGCTTCTAGCAATTGATCGATTTTGTCAATATGCTTATCCGTTTCTTTTTGGACATCATCTTGATATGAACGAAGCTCATCTTCTGTAATGTCACTATCTTTTTCTAATTTCTTCAACTCATCGTTTGCATCGCGACGAATATTACGTACTTGAACGCGAGCTTCTTCCGCATATTTGCGCGTGATTTTAACTAATTCCTTACGACGTTCTTCTGTTAATGCCGGGATATTAATACGAATGACTTTGCCGTCATTATTTGGTGTTAATCCTAAATCAGCTTTTTGAATCCCTTTTTCGATGTCACCCATTGCTGATTTGTCAAATGGCGTAATAACAAGTAAACGTGCCTCAGGTGCTGAAATGTTAGCCAACTGATTCAATGGCGTTTGTGCACCGTAATATTCAACATAAACTGTATCCAAAATAGCAGGGTTTGCTCGACCTGCGCGAACCGTTGCTAATTGTTTCGAAAACGCATCTACAGCGCTAGACATTTTGTCGCGGCAATCTTTAATCACTTCGTCACTCATCGTTATTTCCTCCTAATTATTGTTCCTATTTCTTCACCAGTAACAACGCGTTTGATGTTACCTTCCTCCATAATCGAGAATACTATTAATGCAATGTCATTGTCCATACATAATGATGAAGCTGTTGAATCCATTACGCCTAAACCTTCATTTAATACATCCATGTAACTCAATTCATGATATTTAACGGCATCTGTATTAAGAGATGGATCGTCTGAATATACACCATCAACATTATTTTTCGCCATCAAAATCACGTCTGCTTCAATTTCGGCGGCGCGTAAAGCAGCTGTTGTATCCGTGGAGAAATACGGATTACCCGTTCCACCAGCGAAAATAACAACACGCTTCTTTTCTAAATGACGCATCGCTTTTCGTCTAATGTATGGTTCTGCAACTTGTCGCATTTCAATAGATGTTTGAACACGCGTTTCAACACCTAAATTTTCTAAACTATCCTGTAAAGCGAGTGAATTCATGACCGTCGCTAACATCCCCATATAATCCGCATTAGCTCGGTCCATGCCAACTTCACTGCCTACTTTACCACGCCAAATGTTGCCGCCACCAACAACAATGGCAATTTCTAAGCCTAAGTCGTGGACAGCTTTCACTTGTCTTGCAATCGATTTGATAAATTGTGGGTCAATTCCATTACCTTGCTCACCGCTTAAGGCTTCCCCACTCAATTTTAATACTACTCGGTTGAAATCAGCTTTAGACATATTTACCTCCGTCATTATGTAAGCAATCAATTGTTGTTTTAAAATAGGGAACACCACGTGTCCCCTATTTTAACATCATTACTTCTTAACTTGGCTCATTACTTCATCAGCAAAATTCTCTTCGCGTTTTTCCATGCCTTCGCCGACTTCATAACGTACGAATGTATTGATAGTCGCTCCTTTCGACTCAACATACTGTTTAACCGTTTGATCAGAATCTTTAACAAACGCTTGGTCAAGTAAGCAAATCTCTTCAAAGAACTTACCTAGGCGACCTTCAACCATTTTCTCAACGATATGTTCAGGCTTGCCTTCTTCTAGCGCTTGTTGTTTTAGACGTTCACGTTCTTTATCAACGATTTCTTGATCCACTTCATCACGTGATAAATACTGTGGATTGATCGCTGCAATGTGCATCGCAATGTCTTTAGCAACAGCTTCATCAGTTGTACCATCTAATTGAGTAAGAACGCCAATTTTACCACCCATATGGATGTAGTTACCGATTGCACTGTTGTCACCTTGTTCGAATACTTCAAAACGACGTAGTGAAATTTTCTCACCAATCGTAGCAATAGCTGATGTAATGTACTCGCTTACTGTTTGCTCAGTTCCATTAATCGTTTGTTCAAACGCTTCTTCAACTGTTGCTGGACGATGGTTAAGAACATGGTTTGCCAAATCGTTTAACAACTGTTTGAATTGGTCGTTTTTCGCAACGAAGTCTGTCTCAGCGTTCACTTCAATCATAGCTGCTGCTTGGTCATTTGCAACGATATGCGTTGACCCTTCCGCTGCAATACGGTCTGCTTTCTTAGCTGCTTTTGACATACCTTTTTCACGTAGGTATTCAACTGCTTTGTCTAAGTCGCCATCCGTTTCTTGTAATGCTTTTTTACAATCCATCATACCTGCGCCTGTTTTTTCACGCAGTTCTTTAACTAAATTCGCTGTAATTGCCATTATGAAATCCTCCTTAAGGAAATAACTGATTAATTTATTGACTCGCTCTTAAAAAAAGGTGATAAAAGGTCCTCCCTCTTATCACCTCAACCTTTTACTCTTGAACAGCTTCTTTTTCTTCTTCGTTTTCAGAAGTCATGTCTTCAGCAACATCTTCTGTCGCTTCACCTTGCTTAACTTCTAAAATTGCATCAGCCATTCTGGATGTAATTAATTTAACTGCACGAATCGCGTCATCGTTTGCAGGAATGACATAATCAATTTCATCCGGGTCGCAGTTTGTATCGACCATTGCGACGATTGGGATGTTTAATTTATGCGCTTCTTTAACGGCAATACGCTCTTTACGTGGATCTACGATAAATAGTGCATCTGGAATGCCGTCCATATTTTTAATACCGCCTAAGAATTTCTCTAGACGTTCTTTTTCTTTAAGAATCATAACGACTTCTTTCTTCGGAAGTACGTCAAATGTACCGTCTTCTTCCATGCCTTCGATTTCTTTAAGACGATTAATACGTGTTTCGATCGTTTGGAAGTTTGTTAATGTGCCGCCTAACCAACGTTGGTTAATATAATGCATACCAGCACGAGTTGCTTCTTCCTTCACGGTATCTTGTGCTTGTTTTTTCGTTCCAACGAAAAGAATTGTGCCGCCATCTTGTGCAACATCCTTAACGAAATTGAACGCTTCATCAACCTTCTTAACTGTCTTTTGTAGGTCAATGATGTAAATGCCGTTACGCTCCGTGAAAATATAACGTTTCATTTTCGGGTTCCAACGGCGTGTTTGGTGACCGAAATGGACACCTGCTTCTAGCAATTGTTTCATTGAAATTGCTGCCATAATAAAATCCTCCTAATTGGTTTTTGTTTTCCTCCGACTGCTTCATACATAAGCGAAACTCAATTCATGAGCACCTTCACTTACTTCCACAGACGTGTGTATTAACACCAAAAATAAATATATCACATTATGATGAGGTGGGCAAGCCTTATTGCGTCATTTTATAATGAAATTTTACAATAAGCTCCACTTCTGTATAACCCATATCTAACTGTTTCGCAATCGCTTCGATTGAGTATCCTTGATCATATAATTGAAAAATATCGCGACGAGGTGATTCATACTGTCCATAATCAGGCTGGTTAATCTCGACATAATCTTGTTTCTCGTCAATGATAGAAGCAATATCATACCCTGCTTGCTTTTCAGTTTCGTCACGCTGTGTCTGAGACGATGGCTGATAACGTTGCGAAACATGTTGTTGAGGGGGTTGATAAACTGGCTCTGATGTATGTTGTGATTGGAACGTTTCAGAAGGTTGGGGTGTCGTCTTTGTAGGATGTTGTTCGATTTTAGACATTTCATCTAATAATTTACGGTTTTCGTCCTTAATTTCTAATAAATAAGAGTTGAATAGATCCTCAATTTCCTGTATGCGTCTATCAGCTTCACGTTCATTTTCAGTTGCTTGTCGTAATTTTTGATACAAAAATAAAATCGCCATAAACGCAACGCCATGTAAAATAAGACTGAATATCTCCACTGTTATACCACCTATATTTGTTAACTATCCAGAAAAGTCAACTCGTCCACCTAAATATGGATGAGGTATCGATTGTTTAGGCGCCTGTTGTTTAGATTGTTGACCTTGCCCTTGTTCTTGTTGTCCGTCATTTTGTGATTCTTCATCGTCTTCATTGCTTGCTCGCACTGCTTCATTCGCTTCTAAAACAGCTTTTCGTCTTCGTTCTAGTTCGCGCAGTTGTTCTTGGCTTAATACATCTTGCATAATTTGTGCACGTTGTTGTAATTGATCTTGAAGTTGACCTGCATCTTGTGTTCTTGGAAGAGCAACTTGTAGTTCTACAGCTTTCCAACTCATGCGATCGACTCCTTTATATTTTAGGTCTTTAACATAATGTTACTCCCTATTTAAGGACATCTTGTTACGGACCATCATTAAACGAGTGGATTGACGGAAAAGTCACGATCTTGAAAAATAACCGACACTCTATCGGATTCTTTATCAAATACTTTGGCATACTTTCCGACATTCACTTCTACATTTGGATATATTCTACCATGAACAACAACTTTTATTAACTGTTCTACTTCTTCTTCGCTATTTTCGTCTTTGGCGTAAATTTTATATTTATCATTTAACTCATTTAATTCAAGTCTAACTTTTTCATATGAATGCTTTTGACGAAGCAATGTCACGCGTTCTTTGCTTGATAAATCACGTGTTTGTTTGACTTGTTCTAATTTGTCACCGATAGCCTTTAATTTTTTGAGTTGATCAATTAATTCTTTCATACGTGTTTCAATATAGGTTTTCTTTTCGACTGCTTTTTTATTTTCACCTAAAAAGATCTTCGTTTTTGAGCTCATACGATTACCGATGTCTTTAGCCTCGACGTACTGTCCTCCAGAGACCGAACCACCAATAATGTGACCTTTTTGACATATCACTTGCTCTCTAGCAATGACATCACTATGTAAAATTGAATTGTTCACTTGTACATGACGACCCGCTTCTAAATTGGCTTGATTCACATTGCCCGCAAAAATATCTAATGTCGCCTTGATATGTCCTTTACCTAACGCTGATACACCTTCCTTAATGAAGACAGATCCACAAGCTTCTAAGTACGACGCTTCCACAACCCCTTGAATTGCAATATCGCCGCGCGCTTTTAACGTAAAACCTTCTGGTACATCGCCATTGATCACGATTGAACCATTAAAATCAATATTACCAACTTTTAAGTCTAAATTGTCTTGGACTTCATAAACAGGAAGCACCTTGATTTCTTTTTCTGTAAATGTAACTTGTCCACTATCTGTTGCATAAACCGTCGCATTATTGTCATTTAACTTCGTATTTTCACCTGTTTTTAAGCTAACATCTTTTCCGCGCTTTGGTTTGATATCTTGACCATAGACGTCCGTTCCATTTTCCCCTTCTGTAGGGCTGACGAATGTGACTAATGGGTCGTCAATTTCCACAATGGGAATCTTCATCATTTCTTTAAAATCGACTTTTTGATCGGAATCATCTACTGTATTTTCTGTCATTAAATTAATGTGATAATCTAAATAGCCATCGTCACCATCAACAGCTGCTTGCCCGTGAGCTATAGCTTGACTGTATTTTTTTTCTTCAAATGATTCTGTATTCAAAACAAATTCGCAAAATGATTCAACCGCTTCACGGTCGACTTGAACTTGAACACCTTGCTCTTCTACATATGTCAGTACAGCGTCAACAGTCACTATCTCATCGAAACATTCACGTTCTGTTTCAACTATGGTATCACCGTGATCATGCTCTTGTTCGGTCTGCTCATCAGCATCATTTTCACCATCATTTTCATCGTCAGCTTCTTCATTATATTGTTGTTCTGTTTTAACACTTTCAATATAATCCATGTCGGCTTCGAGTGACGCTGTTAAACGATCATCAGACACTTTCAGCTTAATAAAGTCAGTTAATTCCATTTAACTGACACCCCCTTGTCTTAAGCTAATAATAAGTGGCGTAATTTTGCTATAGCTTTTGTGTGTATTTGTGAAATACGGGATGTTGATAATTCTAATACATCACCGATTTCAGTTAATGTCAATTCTTCTTTATAAAATAAGCTTAGGACCATCTGTTCATTTTCATTTAATTGTTCCATCGTTTGAACTAATTCTGATATATTTTCTTGTTTTATGAGTTGTTGATCAGGTTGAAGTTCGTGCGTGTCTGGAATCGTATTGCGTAAATTCTCTCGTGTATCATCATCCTGCTCAGATGTTTTCTCTTCAATCGATAAAACGTGTGCAAATAGAGTATCTTTCAACACTTCAGCTACATCATCAGCAGGTAAACTTACATAATTAGCCAATTCATCAACAGTGGGTTCTCTTTGGTATGTTTGCTCAAGTGCTTCATATGCTTGTTCGATTTCTTTTGATTTTTCACGCACTGAACGTGGAAGCCAGTCTTCTTTTCGTAAACCGTCGATAATAGCTCCCCTAATTCGAAATGATGCATACGTATCAAATTTCAAATCACGGTCTGTATCAAATTTTTCTAATGCGTCGACAAGGCCCATGAAGGCTAAACTTTTCACATCTTGTTTTTCAACATTTCTTGGAAGGTGGGAATGAATCCGATTAACCTGGTATTCCACCAACGGCATATAATGTTCAACTAATAAATTGCCTGCTTCTTGATCTTTCGTCTCTTGCCATTTATTCCACAATGCGGACATAGAAGTTGTTGACTCATTCAACGCCACGCACCCCCAAGATTAAGATTCTCGTTGTTCTTGTTCATCTTGCATCATCGCTCTAACACGCTCAGCCGCTTCTTCACTGTCGATCGCCTCTTGATCCTCTGTCTCGTTTACAGATAATGGAGTTGCATCATCTGTTGATGAAACGATAAGGTCTTCTTCACGTCTGCGTCTCGTTTCTATTATCCAACTAACCATACGCCGTATTAGAAATACGACAACAAATGTGACGATTAGAACAGCAACACCACGAATCAATGAATGTTGTGGTGTATTATTCATGATCGATAATAAAAATGTATAGACCGCCATAATGGTTGATAATAGAATGTTATACCAAATTGAACCAGCCATTAGATATATGTCACACCTTCTTGAATCGTTCTAATTTTAAGTAACGATTGATCAAGTAAAAACTCAACCGTCCTACCCTTGTTACCACCACAATCTTCTGCAATTAATGGTATCTTATGTTCTTTTAGTATAGCTCTTACAGCCTCGGCATTACGATAACCAATTCGCATCATCTCACTACTGTTTGCCGTGTTAAACATTTGTGCTCCGCCAGCCATCTTTGCTTTTAATCTAGATTTTCGGACGCCTTCCTTTTCGAGCAAGCTTAATAAAGCCTCGATCCCTGTATCTGCAAATTTTGCTTCTTTGAATGATTTATTTCGAGCCATTGATGAATCCGGTAGCATCACATGCACTAACCCCGCTATTTTTGAGGTTTCATCGTATAAGATTAACCCTATGCATGAGCCTAAACCAGCTGTCATAATCGTTTGCGGATGTTTAGCAATATTTAAATCGGCAATACCTACTTTTACGACTTCTGTAACTTGTGTCATGACATGCTGACTCCTAATGCATTAAAAATCGTTTCATAGGCGTCAGGGTTTGGTAATAAAAAGAAATGACCTTTAATATCTTGGTCAAAACCTTCTATATCGTGCAAAATGGTTTCAATCATAATCGCTTGATCTGACATCGTCGAAATTTCAAGCAGGCCTTGTGTTAACATGGCACCAACCATATCAATCGCAACATTCGGGACTGATTGATTAATGTCCAGTTTCGTAAAATCAGAAAAAGCTCTTAAATAAGAACCTGTTAAAATATTACCGAGCTCAAGAAACGCTGATGTCGCAATTTCATCACCGTTTGATACCTTTTGGGTTTCATCACCAACCATCAATTGGGAGAAAATATCAGCTTCTTCTGGCGGAATCATAAAAAACATATTGCCGGTAATGTCACCGGTCGCTTGAACAAAAACCGCTGCTTGAACTTCGTCTTTCCCGCCGATTTCTTCCATCATTTCATCAAATGAAACGATATTAACTATCGGAACCGTCATCGAAACAGAGCGATTGATTAACTGCGATAGAGACGTCGCAGCATTCCCTGCGCCGATATTGCCAATTTCTTTTAATATGTCTAAGTGTAATTGTTCAAAGTTGAAATAATCATTCATCGCGCAAATCCTCTCATGTGCAAAATTAATCGATTGTCGATAGTTGCTCAAACTCTTCTTCAGATAACACTTTATCAAGATTGAGTAATATTAATAATCGTTGATCGACTTTAGCGACTCCTCGGATGTAATCGGCATTAATAGAGCCAACTACTTCAGGTGATGGCTCAACGATATCGTGTGGAACATCAACGACATCATTCGCTGCATCAACGACAACACCAATACTCTTACCATCAACATTAATGATAATAATACGTGTGCTTTCGGTTTGTTCAATTTGTTCTAACCCAAAACGTTCACGGAGGTCGATAATAGGCGTTATAACACCACGTAAATTCATTACACCTTTTACAAACTTCGGAGCACGTGGGACACGTGTTATATTAAAAATTCGTTCAATAGAACCCACATTTTCAATCGGAATCCCGTATTCTTCATCTTTTAATTTAAATACGATCACTTTATCATCTTGTATCGCTTCACTCATGATTACGCCTCCTTATTTAATCAATGCGTTGCTATCTACGATTAAAGCAACTTCACCATTACCTAAAATAGTGGCACCCGAAATAGCAAACACGTTTGATAAGTAGTCACCTAAACTCTTCAACACAATTTCTTGCTGGCCAATGAAAGAATCGACAACTAATCCGGCCATTTGGTCGCCTTTTCGTACAACGACGACAGAATAATAGTCTTCTTCGTCATCATTTGCTTTAGGGACTTCGAAAACATTTCGTAAATCGACAAGCGGTACGATATGACCACGGAAATCAATCACTTCTTTATTATGAGCTTTCATCACTTCTGAGCGCTTAATGACAGCTGTTTCAATAATCGATGATAACGGAATCGCGTACGTTTCTTGTTCTACGACAACGAGCATAACCGAAATAATCGATAAAGTTAATGGGAGTTGAATGGAGAACGTAGTACCTTTTCCAAACTCAGATTCAATCTCAATTGAACCACCTAGTGATTCAATGGTGCTTTTAACAACATCTAAACCGACCCCACGCCCTGAAATATCTGAAATCTCTTGAGCAGTTGAAAAACCACTTGCTAGAATCAATTCATTGATTTGTTTATCTGATAGACTAGAAGATTGTTCTGCACTAACCACGCCATTATCGATCGCTTTTTGCAAGACTTTCTCTTTATTAATGCCTTGTCCATCATCACGAATCTCAACAAACACATGGTTACCACTATGGAAGGCCTTTAACAACATTTTACCTTGGCCAGGCTTCCCTTTACTTTTACGTTCTTCAGGTGTCTCAATACCATGGTCAACTGCATTACGAATTAAGTGAACGAGTGGATCACCAATTTCATCAATGACAGTTCGGTCTAATTCCGTTTCAGCACCTTCAATTTGCATATCAATATCTTTTCCGAGTTCACGTGTTAATTGGCGGACCATACGAGGGAAACGATTAAACACTTGTTCGATCGGAACCATTCGCATCGTTAAGATAATATTTTGTAAATCGCCAGAAATTCTTGAAATACGTTCAACCGTTCCTTTAAGGTCATTATGGTTTAATTCTTCTGAGATTTGTTCTAGACGACCACGATCAATCACCATTTCTTCAAATAAGTTCATAAGAGCATCCAAACGTTCGATATTCACACGAATCGTTTTGTTCCCTGCCGCTTTCTTTTGCTCACCGCCATTATCATTACTTTCATTTTTCTGTGGCGTTTCTGATTGTTCGTCTGATTCGCTTTCGTCAGATGATTGTTCTTGTTCTTGAATTGACTGGTTAGCTTCAGCATCAAATGGTTGAATCGTGACTTCTCTCACTTCGGATACTTTCATAATTTTTGCTTGTAGATCATCTTCGTTATCCGAAGTGACGAGAATAATATCAAAACTTTGGTCAAATTCTTCATTTTCAAGTTCATCAACAGTTGGAACCGATTTAATTACTTCACCACTTTGTTCAAGCACTTCGAATACCATATAGACACGAGCCACTTTTAATAAGCAATCCTCTGATAACGACACGGTGATATGATATACCGATTGTCCATCAATTTTCGCTTGTTCTAATACTGTTTGCTCAAACTGATCGACAGTTAGTGTATTTGAACTGGACGTCTTAGGTTCATCATTAGTTGTCGTAGCAGCTGATTCATTAGCGGCTTCTGTTGTATACTTATCAGGTATAGCTTCACCCGCTTCAATTGCTTTTAATTGTGATACAACAGTACCAACATTCATCGAACCATTTCCGCCTTCAGCAATATCGGCCGTCATGTCTTCTAAATACTCGACTGAATTAAGCAAAACGTCCATGACATCTGAATTGACGCTTACTTTTTCATGTCGAATCGCATCTAACACGTTCTCCATCTTATGTGTTAAGTCGGATAAGTCATCATACCCCATTGTGGCAGACATACCTTTAAGTGTATGCGCCGCTCGGAAAATTTCGTCGACGATTGATAGATTAGTTGGTTCCTTTTCTAATTCTAGTAAGCCGTCATTGACCACTTGTAAATTTTCTTTACTTTCGTCAATGAACACGTCTAAATATTGGTTCGATTCCACACGAATGCCTCCTTATTTCTTAACGACTTGAACTAAAGCATCAGCCATCTCTTTTATTGGTTTGACTAAATGTGGGTTTGCTTCTTCGATGAGCGATTTAGGCATGCCATATATAACAGCACTCTCTTTCGATTCAGCTATTAAATAGGCTGACGGATCATGTTGCTTCAAATATTGTGCGCCTTCTGTCCCGTCATGTCCCATCCCCGTCAGAACAATAGCTACTTTGTTCATATTTGGAACGTGCGCAACGGATTTGAATAACTTATTGACACTTGGACGATGACCACCAATAGGTTCATCTTGAGTAATTACAGCTGCTAAAGAGCGTCCAACGGTTTTGACTTCAAAATGGAAATCGCCTGGTGCAATATAAGCATGACCACGCTTTAACAATTCGCCATTTTGCACTTCATGAATAGGTATGTCAGACAATCGATCCAATCGCTCAGCTAAAGATTGTGTGAACTTAGCTGGCATATGTTGCACAACAAGTATAGGACTATTAAATGATTTCGGGATTCTTGTCAAAAATTCCTGCAATGCTTTCGGGCCACCTGTCGAAACACCTACAGCAACAACGGTTTGATCATGTTGAAACTGAGAAGCTTTTGACGTCGTGTTGACATTCGATTCTTCTTGTGTCATGGCCGGCATCGACGTCGCTTTTTTACGAAGATTGGCTTTGGCTACTTGTTTTACCTTGGTACAAATTTCGTCACTTTTTTTGTTTAAATCGAGAGAAATGGACCCAGACGTTTTATTAATGAAGTCAATTGCGCCGTACTGTAAAGCAGTAATCGTACTCTCTGCCCCTTCGTATGTTAAACTCGATAACATTAAAACGGGAGTTGGTTGTTCTGACATAATGTGTTGTAATGCTGTCAATCCATCCATTACAGGCATTTCAATATCAAGTGTGACGACATCTGGTTTATGTTGTTTTACTTTTTTCAGACCATCTTCACCGTTTCGCGCCGTATCAATCACATGTAGTTTAGGATCTTGATTAATAATATCCGATACGACTTTACGCATAAAGGCAGAATCATCGATGACTAATACATTTTTCTTATTCATAGGTCAATCTACCTTTCTTGAGAAAAATGACCTAATCCGCTTAATAAACTTGCGATCAGGTTCTGAATCAGACTCTTGGTTTAAAAAGCTTTCGACCAATTTTTTTATTTGTTTTGTCGCTTTACTTCGCGGTACAAATGTATAAAAAGGTTCCTGTTGTTTAACGGCTTGCATAATTGATGGATCATCTGGCATATAGCCCTGATACGTTAAATCACATTCTAAAAATTTAGTCACAACCGCATTCAATTTACTATAAGCAAATTCTCCTTCATCTCCATCGCTCGCTCGATTAACTAATAATGATAATTGTAAATCATCACGATCGCTATGCACCACTAATCGTTTCATGGCTGCATAAGCATCCGTGATCGATGTCGGTTCAGTCGTCGTGACAACGATACTCTCATCTGCTGCTTGAATAAAAGCTAAATGTTCTTCCGTCATCCCAGCCCCTAAATCAAAAATAATATAATCGTAGGAAGCCGTGACATACTGAAGTTGTCGGACAAAATAATCATATTTCGAACGATCGAGATGAAAAAAGTCTGATAAGCCAGTTCCAGCTGCTACATAGGACAATTGTTGTGGTCCTGTCTCTATAATATCAGAAATTTGTAACTTTTTCTCTAACATTGTCGATAAACTTTGTTTCGGTTGTAGACCGAGTAAAATATCAATATTACCCATCCCAATATCTAAATCGAAAATGAGCACTTTTTTATTCATGTCAGACAGAGCCATACCAAAATTCAATGCAAAGTTAGATTTTCCTACGCCACCTTTTCCGCTAAATATCGCAATCGTATGAGCTTGATTTTGCTCTTGTTCTAACATACGCTGTCTTAAATCATGCGCTTGGTCTTTCACGTACGATCACCCACTATTAAGTCCGTCATCTGTTGGGCTGAAGGTCGTTCAATATCATCTGGAACATCTTGCCCATTCGTTAAGTAAGCAATTTTAAACTGGTGTTTACGCCATAGATTTAAAATCGAACCAAAATGTTTAGTTTCGTCTAACTTGGTGAAAATAACTTGACTAATATATAAATCATGAAAGCGAGTATAAATATCGTCAATGTCTTGTTCTTTTGCGGTCAGTGATAGCACAACAAATAATTCATCGTCATCCTCAAACTGAACGAATTGTTTAACTTCATCAATATACTGATCATGTCGGAAGTTGCGGCCAGCTGTATCGATCAAAATTAAATCTTTATCGGCAAATTGTTCTTTTGCTTTTACAAAATCGTCTTGGTTGTAGGCAACTTCTACAGGCAAGTCGAGAATTTTGGCATAAGTCTTCAGTTGTTCGACAGCAGCAATACGATATGTATCAAGTGTGATTAAGGCTACATCTAATCCTCGATTGATCGACGCATCAGCGGCTAATTTAGCTAAAGTCGTTGTTTTACCTACGCCCGTTGGCCCAAATAAGAAGACTTTTTTAACACTTTGTTTTTGTTCGTATTCGATCGCCTCTTGCATATCTTCAGTTATTTGACGCTTTACGATTTCCCAATAATCAGCTTCATCCGCTTGTTTATCGCTCGTATAATATTCAGACATCGCGGGTTCCATCAACTGGTGCACGTGAGTTTCTGCGACACCTTCTTCGTGCAATTGTTTAGCAACGGCTTCTAAAGGCGCGGGATAAGATGTTGTACTTGATGATGATTGCATCAGTGATTCACGCAACTCACGAATTTCTTTTAATAAATCTTGATCCGTTGTCACCGAACTTTGCTGCTGTGGTTGGTGCAAATTAAGTGACGATTGTTTGTTCAATTTAAAATTTAAATTCGGTTCTTTTATGTCACCTTCTTGTGTCGAAGGTTTCACAGGAGTTGGGTCAACAGCGGCAACCACTTCGATATTTTTCTTTTTAAATAGTCCGAGAAACCCTTTCGTCCGCTTCTCTTTAGAATTTAATATTACAGCGGAGTCACCGAGTTCTTTTCTGACCGTTTTCATAGCTTCAGGCATAGTCGGTGCCGTATATTTTTTTACCTTCATGCGATGTTCACCACCCCAGCGCTTTCGACTTCAAGATCAGGTTCTAACTCATTATAAGACAAGACGACTACATCCTTTAAGTAACGACCAATCATTTGCTTCACGTAACGTCTAATCGCAGGTGAGCATAATAAGACAGGTGTCGAGTCATCCATAAATGCTTGGCTTGCTTCTTGATGAATCGACTCAATAATTTTTTGTTGTGTTTCAGGATCCATCGATAAAAAGTTCCCGTGCTCCGTTTGTTGAATATGCTCAGCAATTTTCTTTTCGACTTGCGGAGATAACGTCACAACTTTCATCGTATGGTCAGGTGATGCGAACGTTTGGGTAATTTGCATCGATAAGGACTGCCTGCAATACTCAGCTAACAGATCGGTATCATTCGTCATTTTGCCGTAATCAGCCAACGTTTCAAAAATCACCGGGAGATTACGAACCGAGATTTGTTCTTCTAATAACTTCGATAAGACTTTTTGCACTTCACCAACAGACAGCGGCTCTGGTGTCACCTCTTCGACCAATGTTGGGTAACTCTGTTTCAAGTGATCTATTAATTGTTGTGTTTCCTCACGGCCGAGTAATTGGTGTGCATATTGCTTAATGACTTCTGTAATATGTGTTGATACAACAGAAGGCGGATCAACAATTGTATAACCAGACAGTTCAGCTTCATCTTTCATATCTTCTGAAATCCATTTAGCAGGTAATCCAAATGCCGGTTCAATAGTATCAATACCTTCAATCGAGTCGTCTTCCATCCCTGGCGACATCGCTAAGTAATGATTCAAGTACAATTCACCTTTAGCGACTTCATTACCTTTGACTTTCAATTGATACTCGTTCGGGTTTAACTGAATATTATCACGGATACGAACGACAGGAATGACAATCCCTAATTCTAAAGCCAATTGACGGCGGATCATCACAACTCGATCGAGTAAGTCACCACCTTGGTTCGCATCAGCGATTGGAATGAGCGCATACCCAAACTCGAATTCAATTGGATCCATATTAAGTAAATCAACAACATTGTCTGGTTGCGCCACTTCTTGTTCCTCCGCTTGTTCTTCGGTTTCCTCTTCCTCATATGCATCCCGACGTTCTTGTGCACGGGTTAAGAACCAACCACCTACGGCTAAAATAGCAGCAATAAACGTTGTCAGTAAGAAGTTAATCGGTGTTAGGCCAAGGAAGAAAATCGTACCTGCCGCAACATACAGTAAGTGCGGGTAACGGAAAAGTTGACCCGTCACATCGTGTGATAAATTACCTTCAGCTGCTACACGTGTGACGATAATACCTGTTGCCGTTGCAATTAAGAGAGCCGGAATTTGTGATGTTAAACCGTCACCGACTGTTAAACGTAAAAATGTATTAACAGTTTCATTGAAGGTTAAGCCCCACTGTGCCATACCAATAATAAACCCGAAAATAATGTTGACTAAGACGATGACAATACCAGCAATCGCATCCCCTTTCACGAATTTACTGGCACCATCCATCGCACCGTAAAAGTCAGCTTCATTTTCAATTTTTTCACGGCGTTGTTTCGCTTGTTGCTCCGTAATCATACCCGCATTCAAGTCGGCATCAATACTCATTTGTTTACCTGGCATCGCATCTAACGTAAAACGTGCCGCCACTTCCGATACACGCTCGGCACCTTTTGTAATGACGATAAATTGAATAATTACTAAAATAATAAAGATAACGAAACCAACAAACGGGTTACCACCTGTTACGAATTCACCAAACGTATCAACGACATTACCAGCGTCAGCTTCTGATAAAATAGAACGTGTAGTCGAAACGTTTAATCCTAATCTAAACAACGTTAATAGTAAGAGTAATGAAGGAAAAATCGCGAAATCAAGTGCTTCCTGTGTGTTCATCGTGACTAAAATAACAATAAGAGCTAATGAAATATTTATTAAGATTAAAATACTTAATAGCCATCCCGGTAATGGAATGACTAACATGACAATAATTAATATAACACCAAATAATACCGACATATCTCTTGCTGACATGTTTCAAAATCCTCTCTTCATTACTACTTCGCGCGTTTTTCCAACTTGTATACATAAGCAAGTACTTCAGCCACTTGTTGAAAGAAATCTTCTGGAATCGTCTCGCCAATTTCAGCACTGTTGTATAAGCCTCTTGCTAATTGACGGTTTTCGATTCGAACAACATTATTAGCATCAGCGACCTCACGTATTTTTAAAGCGACATAATCGACCCCTTTAGCAATCACAAATGGGGCGTCTGCCTTGTCCTCGTCATACTTAAGCGCAATTGAGTAGTGCGTCGGGTTCGTGATGACGACATCAGCATCTGGCACTTCACTCATCATACGTTGTTGTGCCATAGAGCGCTGGCGTTCTTTCATGCGTGACTTAATTAGCGGATCACCTTCCATGTTTTTGTTCTCGTCTTTAACGTCTTGTTTTGACATCCGGATATTTTTCTCGTGGTCATAACGCTGATAAACGAAGTCAATGACCGCTATAATGAGCAACATTAAGGTCGCCGCCACACCCATTAATAGCGTTAGTTGCCCGAAAAAAGCAATTGCATTACCAATCGATTTTTGTGATAACATCATCAGTTCAGAACGATTCCACCACAAAATCGTGAAACAAACGACAGCAATTGATGACACCTTTAACATCGATTTCAAAAATTCAACAATAGCACGCGCTGAAAAAATCCGCTTAATACCATTAATAGGATTAACTTTATTTAAATCAAATTTGAGCGGTTCACCTGTGATGAGGAAGCCAATTTGTAAATAGTTCGCTACTAAGGCAGCGACTATAGCTACAGCCATAATAGGTAAGACCACTTTGACTGCTTCAACTGACACTTGAAATAAGACGGTCTCAACATTTTCTGGTGTTACTTCTAAATGAATCGTTTCGGTAAAGGCATATGTAAAAATACTCGATAACGTATCACCTAATGTTGAGCCGAAAGCTACCATGAACACGAAAACAGCGAACAGTAGTATAGCAGTCGTTATATCTTGGCTTTTGGCAACTTGACCCTTTTTACGGGAATCTTCACGTTTTTTAGGTGTTGCCTGCTCTGTTTTCTCTTGATTAAAATATTGTAAGTCTAATCGCAGTAACGCCACATTACGCGCCTCCAATCAACTCCATTAACTGCCGCATTGTTTGGAACATGTATTCAAATAGTTGTGAGATTAATAGACCGAAAAAGCTAAATGCGATAAAAACAGTTACGAAACTCACTAAAATTTTAAGTGGTAAACCGATAATAAAGACGTTCATTTGTGGTACGGTACGAGCAATCATACCAAGTGCCACATCGACTAAAAACAACGTCCCTACTATCGGAATCGCCATTTGGAAGGCCAGCATGAACATTTGTGACATCGTCACGATGATAAATTCAGCAAACGACTCTTGCTCTATAGGAATCATATCTTGGAAGCCGATGAAATCATAGCTATAAAATATTCCGTCAATCAGTAAATGGTGAGCATTAGTCGCAATTAATAACAACATCGCCATGATGTAGTAATACTGACCTATGATCGGACTTTGCACACCTGTTTGCGGGTCCACAACGTTAGCAATCGCGAAACCCATCTGGAAGTCGATGAAACCACCTGCGATTTGAACTGCTGTGATAATAATATAAGCAACCAAAGCGAGCATAACCCCGATGGTCAGCTCTTTTAACAAAAGTAATATGTATTGGCCATCCACCGCTAAAACAGGAATGTCGAGTGTTAAATACATAATCCACGACAGCATGACAATCAAACCAATTTTGACTTGGTTTGGAATCGTTGTATAAGCAAATAAAGGTGCAAATAAAATGAAACCCGTTAAACGAGCCAGTATTAAGAAGAAAGCAGGAATACGTGTAATATCTAATAATTCAAGCATATTAACCAATCACTTGTGGAATATTATTAAAAATACTGACCGTAAATTCGATCATGCGCTGCAACATCCAAGGACCTAAAATGACAATCGCAATAAAAACAGCAATAATCTTCGGAATAAACGCTAACGTTTGTTCCTGAATTTGCGTCGTTGCTTGGAATATCGCTACGGCTAAACCAACAGCTAGGGCAATAATTAGTAACGGCCCTACGACAAGTAAAATTGTATAAACGCCTCGTTCACCTAAGGCGACAACCATCTCTGGAGTCATATCGATTCCTTCTTCCTATTGCTAACTAAAACTTTCTAATACTGAATGGGTCACTAAGTACCAACCATCGACAATGACAAACAGCAATACTTTAAACGGTAATGAAATCATAACTGGCGGTAGCATCATCATACCCATCGACATCAGGACACTGGCAACAGCCATATCAATTACGAGAAATGGTATAAAAATCATAAAGCCCATCTGGAAGGCTGTTTTCAGCTCACTTATCACAAATGCTGGAACTAATGTTGTAAGCGGTATGTCTTGGACAGATTCAGGTGTTTCAGCACCCGTATAATCCATGAATAACCCTAAGTCTTGTTGCCTAGTATGTTCAGACATGAAATTTTTAAATGGTATGCTTGCTTCCTCATATGCTTCGTCAAGTGTAATTTCATCATTAAACAAAGGCTGAAGGGCTTCTTCATTCACTTCATATAATGTTGGCGCCATAATGAAAAATGTTAAAAAGAGTGCTAAACCAATTAACACTTGGTTGGGTGGCATTTGTTGTGTCGCTAAAGCTGTTCGAACGAATGATAAAACGATGACAATACGCGTAAAACTCGTCATTAAGACGAGAATACTCGGCGCTAATGTTAAGACAGTTAGTAACAGTAATAACTGAACTGCTGTCGAAATATTGCCGGGATCATTATCTGCAAATAGATTCATAAACTCATTCATCGTGACGGTCATCCTTACCTTGATAACGTTTCATCATGCGTTTTCTCGAATTTTTCATCGTTTCAAGTTCTGTTTTGAACTGATTTTTCGTTTCAGCTTCTTGATATGTGTTTCGTTTTTTGCTTTGAAAGTTTTGTAAAAATGATTGGAACGATGCATTGCCTGACGCTTCTTCAGGTGATTGTATAAGTTGGTCTATCGTATCTGGGTTCTCGATTTGTGTTAGAAATTCGACATTTTCGCCTACTCCAACTAAATAAAAATCGTCACCGACACGTACAATCTGAGCCGATTTGTTATGACCTAATGCTACACCACCAATATTCTCCATCGCTCTCGTTTGTTGATAATTGCGCGTACGTTTTTGAATAAACTTCAACACGACATATAGCAGTGCTAAGACGAGAACGAGTGCCGCTATCATTCTTAGAAAATCAAGAAACAAAGACTGATTGGACGAGCCAACAGCATTTTCGTCCTCATTTGATTCATTATTAGAATCGTCAGGCGATAAGTCATCCGTTGGCTCATCGTTTTCATTTTGATTTGATGAAGAATCAGATTCTAAACAGTCTGCGACGCTTCCTTCGCAATCTGTATTAGCATTTAATATGCCGCCCTCGAAGGACAAGGCGATTAAAACTGTTAGTAATCCAACCAAAAAAACTCGTTTCATCATGATTATCGTCCCTTGTATCAATTAACTTAGCGCTTTTCCAATAGCTTCTAACACACGATCAGCTTGGAAGGGTTTAACGATAAAGTCTTTCGCTCCTGCTTGAATTGCGTCGATTACCATCGATTGTTGACCCATGGCAGAACACATCACAATACGTGCATTCCCATCTTCACCCATGATTTCTTTCAACGCTTGAATCCCGTCTTTTTCAGGCATTGTAATATCAAGCGTAACTAAATCAGGCTTTAATTCCTTATACTTATTAACGGCATCCTGTCCGTTTTCACCTTCACCAACTACTTCATAACCATTTTTCTCTAAAATGTCCTTAATCATCATGCGCATGAATGCCGCGTCGTCTACTACTAAGATTTTTTGTCCCATGATTAAATCCCCCTAATTTATTTATCGTAATTTTTGAATACGTTCTGATTGACTTAAAATATCAGACACTCTGACACCAAAGTTTTCATCAATAACAACAACTTCACCTTTCGCGATTAATTTGTTATTAACGAGAATATCAACAGGCTCACCTGCTAATTTATCCAATTCAACGATAGACCCTGTGTTTAATTCTAAAATTTCTTTAATGCTTTTACTAGAACGCCCTAGTTCAACAGAAACATTTAATGGAATATCCATTAATAGATTTAAATTTCGATGTTCTTCTTGTGCGAGCTGTGGTTGTTTACCAAACTCTTCGAACTGTGCTTGATCAACACTGTGCCCTTCACCTTGTTGAAACGATTTTTGCCCCAATTGTTGCGGGTTAGCCGCTGCCTCCGGTTGTGGTTGTGGCTGGGGTTGCGCTTCAGGTTGAGGCATAGTTGGCTGTTGTGGTTGCGATGGTTGTGGTTCAGGGTCCGGTTTTGGCGCAGATGGTTGCTCTGACACCGTACTCGCTTCCTCAGATTCGGTTGAATCTTCTCCATTTAGTAAACTATCGACAAACTCTTTCGCAAATTCAATTGGCAACAGTTGCATAATGTTCGAGTCTATTAAATCACCAACTTTAAGCTGGAAGGACACTTTGACAAAGTTGTCTCCGTCTGGAATATAGTCGGTACCTTGCCCTGTTTCAACATCCAATACTGTTGTGTCTGGTGGAGTGATATCAATCCGTTTATTAAATACAGATGACATACTCGTTGCAGCAGACCCCATCATTTGATTCATCGCTTCTTGAACAGCACTTAGTTGAATTTTACCAAGCTCCTCAGCAGGGTTCGTCCCATCTCCCCCGAGCATTAAATCAGCAATCACTGCTGCATCATGACTTTTAATTACAAATAAATTCGTTCCTCTTAAGCCATCGGTGTAGTCAACTTTAACCGCAACATGTGGAGACGGGAATTCATTAACTAACGACTCACTGTCAATCGCTGATACGACCGGTGTTGTTATCTCTACTTTTTGATTTAAAAGTGACGATAGTGCTGTCGCTGAGCTTCCAAATGAGATATTACCTAATTCTCCAATTGCATCAATTTCTATATCAGTCAATAAATCTTGCAACATCGACGATTCATCACGATTATCTTGATCAGTCGTTTCATCTGTTTGATCCTGATCATTATCGTCGTTTGTACCATTCAACAACGCATCGATTTCTTCTTGGGATAGCATATCATCGTTATTATTCATCATCTTCACCTCTCAATTCGCCCAAGATCTGAACAGCCATGTGACGTTTTTGTTTACCAGGCTGAACATGGAATTTCGGTTCATCATTAACATACATCGTTAATGGATCATCGATATGTTGATCTAACATGATCACATCATCTTGATTTAAATTCAAAAATTCTTCAATTGAAATAGCTGACTCGCCGAGAACAGCTTTTGCCTCAACATCAACATGCGTTAAGTTTTTAGATAAATGTTCATAATCTTCAGGGTTACTTTTTGATTTTTCGTTTTGCATCCAATAATGGACAGATAATTTCGAAATAATTGGTTCTAACACCATGTGTGGGATGCAAATATTCATCATGCCTGAGCTTTCACCGATCGATGCGTTTAATGAAACCACAACAACCGTTTCATTAGGTGATACCATTTGAATAAACTGTGGATTTGTTTCAAACTCTTCTAACGTTAAATCAATGTCGACCATAGATCCCCATGCTTCTTCTAACGACTCAAACGCTTTTTCGAATAATCGAGACATAATTCGACTTTCGATTTCGGTTAAATTGTCGACTTTGTTCGTGCCTTGCCCTTCACCACCTAGCACGCGATCGACAATCGCATAAGCAATGTTCGGGTTCACCTCATACATTAACCGTCCCTCTAGCGGATCAACTGAAAATATGTTCAAGACCGTCCGTTGTGGCATTGACCGGACGAATTCTTCATATGGGACTTGGTCTACTGACGCGACAGTCACTTCTGCATAAGACCTTAATTGGGCGGCGAAAAACGAGGTTAATAACCTAGCGAGATTTTCATGTATTCTCGTTAAACCACGAATTTGATCTTTTGAAAAACGTAAGGCTCGTTTGAAATCGTAATCACGTATTTTTCGTTCGTCTTTTTCTTGTTCTTTTAGCTCATCTGCGTCCATCTCCCCCGTCGAAATTGCCGATAAGAGAGCGTCAATTTCGCCTTGGGACAGAACATCATCCGCCATATCATCACCTCCATCGTGGAGTGCTATTCGTTATTGCACGGCTTTTTGTGTAATGAAGACATCTGTTACTTCGCCTTCATTCAATCGTTCGTTAATTGCAGTTTTTACATTGTTACGTATCGTTCTTAAATCATTTCTAAAATCGTCACCTTCCATAACCGTCAATTCCTCAATGATTGCATCGTTTAAAATAAATTGTTCACCTGATTGGAGTTGCGACATTGTATCTTGATCGTTTGTCACGACACGAAACTGAATACGAATAAAGTTACCATCTGCTAAGTCCGTCGTAATTTCATCTGTGACAAAGGAATTTTCAGCCATTTCACTAATCGTTGGCTCGCCATTTTCAGTACTACCAAAATCGACATAAAGTAATAAAATAATAGCGACAATACCAATAATCGTCAAGGCGATAATCGTCGTTAACATGATTTTAATCGGTTTCGACATCTGTATCAACACCCTTCGCTTGGAGATTGATCAACCCGACTTGTTGATAAAACGAAGTCGTTCGACTCACTATTTCGTCTTTAGATTCTTTTACAAAGTACGTTTTGCCATTAGACAATGTAATGGTAGTGTCGGGCAATGCTTGGACTTTCTCTATGTACAAGGCATTAATGACAAATTCTTCACCGTTTAATCGGGTTATATTAATCATAAATGATAAGTAGGGCTAAGCGACGTTAGCCCCTTTCCTCCTTATCGTTTTAGGTTTACTAATTCTTGAAGGATCTCATCAGATGTCGTAATCACACGTGTATTTGCTTGGAAACCACGCTGTGCTGTAATCATCGACGTGAACTCTTCTGATAAGTCAACGTTTGACATTTCTAATGCACCAGCGTATAGGTTACCCGTTCCGCCGTTACCAGGAGAGTTTAAGAACCCGATTTCGCCATCCTCCATTAATCCGGAGTTGTCACTTTCAGTAAAGTTATTACTACCAGCTTTTGTTAACCCTTCAGCATTTGAGAAGTTAGCTAACATCACTTGGCCTGCAACTCGAGCTTGTCCGTTCGAATCAACGAAATTCACAGTACCATCAGCAGCAATGTTAAAGCTTTGAGCACCCTCTGGAATTTGAATACGTCCAGGTGAATTAAGAGTGTCTTCACCATCATAATTTGTTACTCCAGTTCCTTCATCGTTCGTTAAATTCGTATTGGTATCTCCAAGTAAATATTGACCATTAGCATTAACCATGTAACCTTCTTCATCAAGATAGAAATTACCAGCACGTGTGAACATAACGTTATCTTGTTCTAGCGATACTGATTTATCACCTTGGTCAATAAACGAATCTAATTGTGTAATGAGATCATCATAAGTTCCATTTTCATCATTTTGATTATCAATGAGTTGTGATAGTGTTTTAGCATCATCAAGTGACGTCAAAGTAACCTCATCACCGTCAACATCTAAATCCGTATCATCTAAATCTACATCCCCATCAACTGCAAAGGAAATTTCAAAATCTTCTAGGTTTTCAACGTCACCATCATAATCAAAATCACCATCAGACAAATCTACTAAGTCTTCTCCAGCAACGAAATCATCGTCATCATTTTCTACAATCATCCCTACATCATTTAACACATCTAAAAAGTTGTCAGGTTCTGTTGACCACGTTCTCTCCGCTACCGCAAACATGCCGTCGCCTTCAATCGCTAAGTCAAGCGGACGGTTTGTCGTTTGGCGGTTACCTTGTGTATGGATGTTGTCAATGCTTCCTGTGTTTGAACCAAGACCAACTTGCATTGGGTTTTGACCACCTATTTGGCCTCCTTCAGCAGGAGCTGTGGCACCTTGTGTCGTTTGGCTCATTAAGTCAGAAAATGTTTGACGACCTTTTTTGAAACCAAATGTGTTCACGTTCGCAATGTTATTGGATGTGACATCTAGTTTTTCTTGGAACCCGCTCATGCCGGAAATTCCTGTGTATAAAGAACGTATCATGTATCGTTCATCCTTTCCTTCTCGTGTAATTGAACTGCTTCAGTCAGTCAGCAGTTTGAACGGCTTCCGTTAGGTCCAGCCGTTAGTCGTCTTGTAAAACGATTGTTCCGTTAATGTTTGTTAACAGTTGACTCGATGCTTCTTCACGGTTCATCGCTGTGACGATCGTATCATTCTTTGTACTGGCGATTAACACGGCATCACGCGTAATAATCGCTGAATCTGTGACGCCTTTTTCTTTCGCTTCATTCATTTTGTTTTCAATTTGTGACCATTGTTGGTCACTAATGTCAATTTGACGTTCATCTAAACGTTTTTGAGCGTGTTTGCTCACCTTAATCCCTTCACCAGCTACTTGTTGTTCTAAAACCGACTTAAACGATTGACCTTGAGTTGGTTCGGTTTTTGGTTTTGTCGGTAATGGTAATGGCTGTTGATGATAAACCGGATTGATTTTATTCATTTGTTCCACCATCACTTCCATCATTGGTTTGGCCAATTTGGATGATTTGGTCAGAATTGATTTCATCACCGTTTTCTAATGCAACGACAATTCCGTCTTCGCCTTTACGAACCGATTGCACCGTTTGTGTGATTTCTTCTAGATTACCGTCACTGTTTTCTTTTTCATAATTAACTGATTGACCGATTAAGTTAGACATTTGAAGAAAATCTGAATAACCTTGATTTTCTGCCATCTTCTCAATACTTTCAGCCATGTTAGTAGATTGTTCTAACTCAGAAAAGGTTGCCATTTGCGCGACGAAATCTTTATCTTTCATCGGATCCAATGGGTTTTGGTTCGTTAACTGGGTCATTAATATTTCTAAAAAAGCATCACGACCTAATCCTTGATCGCCTTGTTGTTGAATCGGTTGTTTGTTCTGGCTTTGTAACATTAAAGACTCATCAATTTTCATATTTACACCTCCTCATTAATGAGTAGATCTCGGAATGACAGAGGTTCTTCAACGACATCATCTTCATCTGGACTGTTATCAAACTGTTCCTCTTCAAACAGTTGTCCTTCCTGATCTTCATTTTGCTCATCATTTAAATGTTGTTTCGTGAAATCGGTGTTGGTTTGATCAACTTGACGTTCAATCACGACTTGATGTGGTTGGAACATATGTCTTAGTTGATTCAAGTTGCCTTCTAGCATGTCTTTAGCAGCTTGTGACATAACCGAAATCTTCACTGCCATTTGGCCGTCAATTTGCATGAATTGAAGTGTCATTTGACCTAAATTAGCCGGTTTCATCTGAATCGTTACATTGTTTGCGCCATTTGCACGACCAAAGTTAGATGATTGGATAATCTTCTGTAATTGTTCAATCATTTGCTGTTGGTTGCTCGTTTGTCCTGACGATTGCTGTCCAGTAGCTCGAGATAAATGAATCGTGTATTGTTCGATTTTTGACATTTGATTGTTGTCGCCAAACAATGTATCGAGTTTAACGGTTTGCATCGATTGGTCGCTAGATGAACCATTCAATATCTGTGATAAATTTTGGCGAATAGCGGTGACATCTTGACGGTGTTGTAACGACGGTTGATTGAGATTTTGTTTATTCAATTGTTGTTGTAATTGTTGTAATAATTGCTGCCATTTTTCGTTTGAACCTGATTGTTGGTTTGATGTCATGTTTTGTTGCTGACCGAACAAGGCAGCGATCACGCGTGCTAAAGCTTGTTCCGTTTGTTGCAATTGATTTTGACCATTAGACACCATCGTTTCAACTTGTTGTAAGTTCATGGTTTGTCCGTTTAAGACAAATTGACTCATATTTTGCTCTTGCATAGATGCGAGTAATTGCTGAACCTGATCTTCTGTAATCGATTGGGCACCACTGATCTCAAGTTTTGCTAAAAGGTTTTGCAAGTCTTCAGCGGATAACCCTAACTGATCTAGGCTAACACCATCCATGCCTTTAATCATGTTCGTTAATTCATCTTGGCTCAAGTCACTCAACTGACCATTTGTTTCATTCTGTAATTGCTTTAAAACATCTGTTAGTTGGCTAGATGACGTTTCACTTGATAGTTGTTGGTGCGACTCTAGTAAAAGTTGGCCTAAAGCGTTCAGTTGCTCACCGGATAATTCCGTCATAAACGATCCTGAATCAGTCATGAGTTGGTTGATCGTGTTCACAAGTTGTGAAAGCTCACCTTCTGATAATTGACTGACTAACGATGCTAAATCACCATCTCCTGAATCAAGTGCTTGTTGTACTTTTGCAAGCAGGGCTTTGACATCACTTTCAGACATTGTCTCACCACTAGACATAGACTTAAGTCCATCTTGACCGGATAAATTTTGCAACATGTTTTTAAAGCCTTGGCCACCAGACGATTTACTACTCACAGCATTTGTCATCGGCTGATTTTGTACTGTTGGCATCATTGTGACGAGTCCATTCATATTTTCACCCCCTTTCAAAGGAATTAGATATTACTTATTCAGCGTTAGATCGCTGGACAAGCGCGTTCGATAAATTGGCAGCTAATTCGGGGTCCATTTCTGCTAATATGGAACCTCGTGCTGTGTCATTCATTTGTGCTAACACATCTAAGACGACTGCTTGTTCCATTTCAGTCATGACTTCCGCCGCTCGGGTAGCGTCCATTTCCGAAAACGATCGTGTTAGACGTGACACCGTCTCATCACGAGAAGCTTGGTCATTTTGATCTTCTTCTAACTGTTCTTGCAATTGAGCGATTTGAGCATTTAATTCTTCAATTTCTTGCGTTTGAGAATTAATCGTCGCCTCTTGTTCACTAATCGTTGCTTCTTGATCTTGAACGGTCGCTTCGTAATTGGCTAACTGTTCTTCATAATTCTCCTCTTCAGGACTTGTCACAAATGAATTAACAATTGGCATTTGACTACCGTATTCTCTTGCTTTTTCGATCGGATTCACACCAGCAAATGTTGCAATGATTAAGACAAGTGTGACTGCAAAAATGATTGGTATCACGATAACGAATAAAAACCATTGCAATTTGCTCGCATTTTCTTTATTTTGACCTGTAGCCATTTGATCACCTTTTACTTCACTCTAGAATATTGCTGGACTGCGATTTCATCTAAAAAGGATGCTTCAGCTTGTTTATCTAATTCTCGTTGCTGTTCTTTCTTATGCTCAATGATTTTATCAATCTTTTTCACTTCTTGATGGGCTTCTTGAACAGCGTCTTGTTTTTTGTACATGTTCAGTCGTGCTTGATGAACTTTCTTTTGTAGCGACCCTTCTTGTTGCTCTAACATACTTAAATAATTATAATAGCCTGCCATCTGATCAACTTTTATACCAGATGACACATGATGCTCCAACTGCGCTTGAACATTTTCTTTTGATTTTAGAAGGTCATATAGCTTTGTCGCTTCTTGTTCAAAGTGGTCAAGTGCACGGTCATAATTTAACCTGGCATCATCTAATTCCTGTTCCCGGACTTGGTACAGTTTTTCAAATGCTTTTATATCACTCATGACATATCACCGTTTCGGAAAAGGGTTTTAAGTTGTTTAAATGTTTCATCAGCTGTAACAACTTGATCCATCTGTTGTGACAAAAATTGCATGATTTTCGGATAATAAAAGATTGCTTCGTCAATGTCTGACGAGGAACCATTTTTATACGCGCCGATTTGAATTAGTTCACGGTTTTCTTCATAAATGGCTAATAACGAACGGACACGCTGTGCTAATTGTTGGTGTTCTTGGCTGACGATCTTCTGCATCAAACGACTGACTGATTTCAGAATATTAATCGCTGGATATTGTCCTTGTTCTGCCAATTGCCTGTCTAATACAAGGTGTCCATCAAGTAATCCTCGTACAGCATCAGATACCGGTTCATCCATGTCATCCCCATCGACTAAAACCGTGTAAAAAGCGGTAATACTACCCGCCTCATCTGGCCCTGTTCGCTCTAACAGCTGTGGTAGTAAGGCGAAAACACTTGGTGTATAGCCTTTAGTTGTCGGTGGTTCGCCACTAGCTAAACCGAGCTCACGTTGTGCCATGGCAATACGCGTTAATGAATCCATCATTAAGTTCACATGATAGCCTTGGTCTCGGAAATACTCCGCAACAGCTGTGGCTGTACTAGCGCCTTTGATACGTTGTAATGCGGGCTGATCGGATGTAGCAACGATAATAATTGAACGCTTTAACCCTTCAGGACCTAAGTCATGTTCAATAAACTCACGGACCTCACGACCACGCTCACCTAATAAGGCGAAAACGTTTATCTCGGCATCACTATTTTTCGCAAGCATTCCTAGCAAGGTGCTTTTACCAACGCCACTTCCCGCAAAAATACCAATTCTTTGTCCTTTTCCGACCGTTATACAACTGTCGATTGCTTTGACTCCCGTTGAGACAACTTGGTCAATCGGTGCCCGCGATAAAGGGTTCGGTGGTTTTTGTTCGATATTAAATCTATCTAAATTGGTCGGTAACGTTTGGTCATCAAGTGGTTCGCCTAAACCGTTTAATACGCGGCCAATCAGTTCATCACCAACTTGAACGTGTAACGGCTGATGTGATGTTTCGACTAAACTATCAGGGCCAATCATGTTTGTCTGTTCATAAGGCATCAACAAAACGTGTTGCTCTTGGAATCCAACAACTTCTGCTTTAACGTATTGCGATTTTTGCTGGTCTGTATAGATATAACACACATCACCCATATTGGCTTCAGGACCTTTTGATTCAATCAATAATCCTACGTTACGATTAACACGCCCGTACCGTTTGACAATATCCGCTTGTTCAATTCGATTTAAAATATCTTCAACCACCATATACGTTTACCCCTCTATATCCTCAATTAACGTTCGCTTCAGCTCATTTAGGCGGGTGTCAATTGAGGTGTCAATTTGGCCTTGTTCAGTTTCAATCACACAACCATATTCATCCATCGTTTTCTTCGGGTAGATTGATAGAGTCGTATACTGGTTTAACAATTGTTGTAATGTTTGTTTACGATCAAGTAATAGTTGATATTGGTTTACGTGAACATACACTTTAATTTCAGGTTGATCTGATACGTCTTCGATACTTTCTTGAACGACTGGTAGAAAACGGGATTCATCTTCATGTAATTGTTGATGCAGTATTTTCTCAGCTGATTTAACTGCAATCGACAAAATCGTTTCTTCTGCAGCCTGCACTTTATTATGGTAATCAGATTGTGCTCGTTCAACAGCTTGTGTAGCTTGATTAATTAAGTCATTAAATTGACCTTCACCTTGCTGAAAGCCATCTTGATAGCCTTGTTCATGTGCTTGATTTAATGCTTTTTGCTTTTCTGCTTCAAACTGTTCCCGCTCTTGTTCAATTTGTGCCCTCGCATCTTGAATCATTTGATCGGCTTGCTGTTGTGCATCTTCAAGCTTCTGTTCTGCTTCTTGAACTTTTTCTTGCGCTAATGCATCATAATCAACTTCTGTTTCGTCTTCTGTTTCTTCAACAGGTTCTTCCGGTAGATCAATTGGTTTTAGCTGAATCTTTTTTGTCTTATCAATTTGTGATAATCGATAAAGGTTAGACAATGATATCGTCACCTCCGCCACGCGCAATGACGATTTCACCCATTTCTTCTAGTCGGCGAATCGTGCCGACAATTCGTGTTTGTGCTTCTTCAACATCTTTTAACCTGACAGGTCCCATAAATTCAATTTCTTCTTTCATCGTTTCAGACATGCGGTTTGACATGTTGCTAAATAGCATATTTTTTACTTCATCACTGGCAACTTTTAACGCTAACATTAAATCTTCGTTCTCAGTATCGCGGATAATGCGTTGAATAGCACGGTTATCCAATGTCACGATATCTTCGAAGACAAACATACGTTTCTTAATCTCTTCAGCAAGTTCAGGATCTTGCACTTCTAAATCATCTAAAATAGTTCGTTCAGTTGTTCGATCAACACTGTTTAGTATGTTAACAATCGATTCGATACCACCTGTTTCGGTGTAATCATCTGTCACTGTTGTCGATAGTTTCTTTTCGAGTAAATGCTCCACTTCATTCACAATCTCAGGTGACGTCGATTCCATAACAGCTATACGTCTTGCAATATCTGATTGGTGTTCTTCTGATAACTCAGATAATATTTGCGACGACTGTTCTGGATCTAAATAAGACAACACCAACGCAATCGTTTGTGGATGCTCATTTTGAATAAAATTGTATATTTGTCCAGCATCTGCTTGGCGGGCAAAATCAAATGGTCTCACTTGGAGTGATGTCGTTAATCGATCAATGATTTTACCTGCCTGATCGTCACCGAGCGCTTTTTCTAGTACTGTTTTCGCGTAATTAATACCACCTTGCGCAATATAATCTTGCGCAATGGCGATTTGGTGGAATTCATCCATGATTTCATCTTTTTGCTCGGAATCGACTTTTTTAACAGATGAAATCTCTAATGTTAATTGCTCAATTTCTTCTTCAGTCAAATGTTTATATACTTCAGCAGAAACATCTGGACCTAAAGAAATGAGGAGCGCTGCCGCTTTTTGTTTACCTGATAATTCTTTCTTTTGTGCAGTCATAGAAACCTGACTCCCCCTTTACTCATCGATCCATGAACGAAGTAACTTAGCAAAATCTTCTGGCTTATCTTTGGCCATTTGCTCAAGTTGCTTACGTCTTACGTCAGCTTCGGTTTCTTCTTGTTCAATAGTGTAATCGCGTTCTTCTTGAGGCTTTCGTGTTTCAACAACTTCTTCAGTTGTTTCCCCACGATTGCGGTTTCGCATAAGAATAAAGAGTAAAATAACCACAACTAATACTAAAGCAGCTCCAGCGATATACATCCAAGTTGGTATACCTGGTGTACCTCCCTCGAATTCTGGTGCTCCATTAAATTCTTGAAATACGATAGAATATTTATTTTCTGGATTAATTGCTGTTTCTTGTTCAGGTATTGATGTTTGGACAATTGTACCTAAAATAGATTGAATATCCGTTTCTAATGCTTGTTGTTCTTCATCTGTCAATTCAACAACTTCACCATTTTCGTTCTCCACGGTATTATCGACAGCTACTTGAATACCAAGATCGCGAATTTCGTATGGCGCTTCGGCAATTTCGCGACGAACACGGTTAAATTCATTATTAATTGTCTCGCGCGTGTTTTCGTAATCCGATACTTCCTCCCCGTCTTCAATGACAGCTGGTAATTCTGGAATATCACCTTCTCCATCAACTAAATCACCAGCATCATAACCTGTATAGGTTTCTGTTACACGTTCAACACTAACGGGTAACCCTTCCATTGTCTCCATATCAACAGGTTCAACTAGGTTTTCAACACGGTTTTCTTGTGAAAAATCAATATCTGATGTAACCGAAACGACGACTTGATCTTGTCCCATCATCGTTCCTAGCATTTGTTGGACTTCGCGTTGAATATCTTGTTCGATATCATCTTTGATCTGTTGGTTCTCTGCGTATGTACTGCTTGCGCCGGAACCTCCGCCTTCAAGGTCATAATAGTTGAAGTTTTGGTCCATAATCGCAATGTTTTCTGGTTCTAAGTTCGGTACCGCTTTGGATACTAAGTGGTATAGACTCTGGACCTGGCTTTGATCAAACGAACTACCATAATCCGTTTCAATCGTGATCGATGCGGATGATTCACCTGTTTGGTCCGCCACAAACACTGATTCTTCAGCTTCGTTGATCAACACTTTTGCCCCAGAAATACCAGAGATATTGGTGATTAAATTCGATAATTCTGTTTGCAATGCGTCACGTTCAATGATTTGCCGTTCTTCGTCGGTCATACCCCATGACACATTATCGCTGAAAAACGAGTAATCGATATTACCACTGTCTGGAATACCTTGAGCGGCTAAATCAACTAACAACTCATCAGATTGTTGCTCAGGAACTAGTATGGTTGTCCCACCATTTTCAATTTCGTGTGGTACCCCCTGCGATTGTAGTTCCTCACGCAAGTTACCAGCCTCTTGCATGGAAAGATTACTGTATAAAGGAACCATATTCGGTGATGTAGCAAAAATCGTAAGCCACACTAATAGAATAATAGCTCCTAATGTACCCCCAACAATGAGCGATTTCTGAGGAGTTGTTCTCGATTTCCAAAATTCTGTTATTCGATTCCTATATGTTTGTACTGTTTCATTCATTGTAGTCCTCCGACTCTCAGAAAATCTTCATCTAGACTTGTAATTATAGTTGCATTCGCATCACTTTGTTATAAGCATCAACTGCTTTGTTTTGCATCTCAGTTGCCGTTTGTAATGTGACACTTGCTTTTTCTGCGGCGATCATGACGTTATGTAAATTATCTGCTTCGCCGTTAACAAGTGCATTTGTTTGTTGGTTAGATGCTTGTTGTGCTGAATTCACTTTGTTAATCGCATTTTTTAATTCATTAGCAAACCCTTGTTGCACATCACTTGCCGTTACTTGGTTTTGTTGTGTTTGTTGTGGGTTTAAGCTTGCTGTTGCTTGAGTAAAAAATTGCGGATCAATTGGTTTCATCTAAACCACCTTACCTTCCAATCTCTAATGCTTTCATCATCATACCCTTCGATGCGTTTAATGCCGTTACGTTCGCTTCGTATGAACGTGATGTAGACATAAGCTCTAACATTTCTTCTAATGGATCAACGTTAGGCATTTGGACATAGCCATCTTCATTCGCATCTGGGTGAGACGGTTGATAAACTTGTTTGAATGGTGACTGATCTTCTTCAACTGAATTAATTCGTACACCTTGACCAGGATTATCACTGCGTCCTAATGATTTTTGTAAAAATGAATCAAAACTAGCACCGCGTGATTCTTGTGACACAATCTTTCTGCGATACGGTACCCATTCGCCGTCTTCATTTTGCTCAGCGCGTGTTGTATTCGCATTCGCAATATTAGATGAGACGACATCCATTTTGAAACGATTGGCTGTTAAAGCACTTGCATTTGCATTTAAACCGTCAAAAATACTCATGTTTATCTGCCTCCTACAGCTGTTTTAATCGAACTAAATTTACCGTTTATACGTTCTGTTAATGCTTGATAATACATTTGGTTTTTAGCTAATTCACTCATCTCTTTGTCAATATCAACACTATTACCGTTATGGTTGTATGTCGCATCTTGTCGAGCGGAGATGTTAAAAGATGGTTCTTGTCCTGAAAACGAAATGTGTCGCTGGTTCGTTTGTCTAGCATCAAAACTAGCAGCATTTAAATGATCTTTGAATGAAACATCTTTCGCTTTATACCCTGGCGTATCAACATTAGCGATGTTATTTCCGATAGTTTGGTTTTTCACTGATGAATAATTTAACCCTTGTTCTAAATTACTGATCGTTTGACCGAATAAATTCATTTAAACCCCCACCTCTGTTAAAAGGTTTTCGAATAGTTATAACTTATAAGGTGCTTAATTTTCTTATATTATTGCATATTTTTACGAAAAATAACACAGTTTCTATTAAACTTTTAGAGATTTTGTCGATATTATCAAATTAGGAATATGTATACCTAGGACTAAAGTATGTTATAAAAACAAAACAAAGGCTAGTCGTCATAAACGGCTAGCCTTTTATCATGAATTATAACATATTCACTTTTTCTAATTCGACAAGAAATTTATCATTTAATACTTTGATGTAAGTCCCTTTCATACCGAGTGATCGTGACTCAATGACACCGGCACTTTCCAACTTACGTAACGCGTTCACAATAACAGAACGTGTAATACCTACGCGATCAGCTACTTTACTCGCAACAAGTAACCCTTCATTACCATCTAACTCGTTAAAGATATGTTCAATCGCTTCAAGTTCACTGTACGATAATGAATTAATCGCCATTTGCACCACAGCTTTACTACGCGCTTCTTCTTCGATTTGTTCGGATTTCTGATGTAAGATTTCCATACCAACAACCGTTGCACCGTATTCAGCTAACAATAAATCATCGTTATCAAACGACTCTTCAATGCGGCTAAGAACAAGCGTCCCTAAACGTTCGCCACCACCTATGATTGGTGTAATAGTTGTTAGACCATCTTTGAACAACTCTTTATTTTCAACCGGGAACGCTGTGTACTCACTATCAATATCAATGTTTGCTGTTGTTTCTTGAATACTAAATAAATTATTTGTATATTCTTCTGGGAATTGACGTTCTTCTAACATGGACTTCATTCGCTCATTTTCGATTTCCTGTTTGATCGCAAACCCTAATAACTTACCTTTACGACTTAACACAAAGATGTTCGCCCCAATGACATCACGTAGTGTTGCTGACATATCATTAAAGTTCACAGCCTTACCTTGTGTTTTTTGGAGCATTGCATTAATAACTCGTGCTTTTTCTAATAAATTCATCTTTATTCCTCCTAATTATAAGATATACTCTGATAAATCTTTATTTTTAACGATGGATGAGAGTTTGTCATCAACATAGTGCGCTGTAATATCTATTTGTTCCATCGTAATATCAGGTGCTTCAAAGGATAAATCTTCTAACAATTTCTCCATAATCGTATGAAGACGTCTTGCGCCAATGTTATCCGTATCTTGGTTAACCTCAAATGCAATTTCAGCAATCCGCTCAATCGCTTCATCTGTAAAGACAACATTAATACCTTCCGTTTCCAATAATGCGGTATATTGCTTAATGATCGCATTAGATGGTTCAGTCAGTATATTGATGAAATCTTGGACCACTAATTTATTTAATTCGACACGAATCGGGAAACGTCCTTGTAATTCCGGAATTAAATCTGACGGTTTTGCTGTGTGGAACGCACCTGCTGCAATAAAAAGCATATAGTCCGTCTTAACAGCGCCGTACTTCGTCATAATCGTCGAACCTTCAACGATTGGTAAAATATCACGCTGCACGCCTTCACGGGATACATTTGCTTGCTTATTGTCTTGACCGCAAACTTTATCAATCTCATCAATAAAAATAATACCCGACTGTTCTGCTTGTTCAATCGCAAGTTGATGAACTTCATCCATGTCGATGAGTTTTTCAGCTTCCATTTGAGTTAACACTTCACGTGCATCTTTCACTGGTAATTTACGTTTTTTCGTTTTATTTGGCATAAATTGATTTAAGGCATCTTGCATATTCATACCCATTTGTTCCATACCCGAACCTTGTAACATATCAAACATGGATGATTGTTGCTCTTCCACTTCAATCGTAACGGTCTTTTCTTCTAATTGTCCTTGTTCTAATTGTGCCTTTAGTTGTCTACGTTTATCTGCTTTGTTTGCCTCTTCTTCAGAATCCTCTTCCGTTTCCTGTTGCTGTTGATTAAACAACATCTCGAGAGGGTTTTTGGACTGGGCAGATTGTTTCTTTTTACTAGGCATCATTAAATCGACTAACCGCTGATTCGCTGCTTCACGTGCTTTTGTCTGAACCTCAAGCATTTTCTCTTCGCGAACCATGCGGACACTTGTTTCAACTAAATCACGTACCATCGATTCAACATCGCGTCCTACATAACCGACTTCTGTGAATTTCGTGGCTTCCACTTTTGAAAACGGGGCGCCGACTAATTTTGCAAGTCTACGAGCAAGCTCTGTTTTACCAACACCCGTTGGCCCGATCATTAAAATATTCTTCGGTACAATTTCATCGCGCATACTACCTGATAACTGCATACGACGAAAGCGATTTCGGAGTGCAACAGCTAAGGCACGCTTTGCATCAGTTTGACCGATAATATATTGGTCGAGTTGTTCAACAATTTGTTTCGGCGTAGCTTTAGTGCTCATTATTCAGAATCTCCTTTATCATCTAATGTTTCCAATACGATCTCATCATTTGTATAAACACAGATTTCACTCGCCATTTCAAGGGCTGCTTGCGCGATGCTGCTAGCCGTTTGATTATCCGCATAGCGTTTTAATGCTCGTCCTGCACTTAAAGCATAATGACCACCAGAACCTATGGCTAAAATATCATCATCTGGTTCTATCACTTCACCTGTTCCTGAGACGAGCAACATTTTGTCAGCATTCATGACAATTAACATTGCTTCTAAGCGGCGTAATACTTTATCGCTCCGCCATTCCTTTGCCAACTCTACTGCTGATCGGCTCAAATTACCGTTAAATTGTTCTAACTTACCTTCGAATTTCTCAAATAGCGTAAAGGCATCAGCCACTGAACCAGCAAAACCTGCCAACACTTGACCGTGGTACAACCGGCGCACTTTTTTAGCTTTATGTTTCATCACAACTGCATTGCCAAACGTTACTTGCCCGTCACCTGACATCGCAGCTTGCCCTTGGTGTCGAACAGCGAATATCGTCGTCGCATGAAACGATTGTTCCATCTTATCCCTCTTTCGTTATGCTCTTGGGTGAGCATTGTTATAAATATTTTGTAAATAATCTTTCGTGACGTGAGTATAAATTTGAGTTGACGATAAACTTTCATGTCCGAGCAACTCCTGAACCGAACGCATGTCAGCACCTTGGTTCAATAAATGCGTCGCAAATGTGTGCCGCAACTTATGAGGATGAATTGAACTCGTTAATGCTGCTCGTTTCATAACATCATTTAAAATATAACGTACGCCTTCATCAGTTAATGGTGCCCCGCGATGGTTCAAAAAAACATCATCACATTCATGATCCGATTTTGCTTGAAGTTGAAGCCGACCATCACGCAAATATTGCCGCAATGCATTCTCAGCATAAGCACCAAACGGTATGTAACGTTGTTTCATCCCTTTTCCATGTACTAAAACGGTGTTTAGTGAAAAATCAATATCGCCAATCGTTATTTGAACAAGTTCACTCACACGCACACCAGTTGCATACATCAACTCTATAATCGCTTGATTACGCTGACCTAAAGGCATACTTAAATCTTCTGTTTCAAACAGTTTCTCAAGTTCTTCCTCATAAAAAAATTGCGGTATTTTCCGATCTTTTTTAGGGGTTGATACATACTCAATCGGATTCACACCTACAAGCCCTTCCTTTTCTAAAAAGGTATAAAACGTTCTTAAGCTTGATAACTTACGTGAAGCAGACACACGACTTAACCCTTGATCGTATAATTGTGTCAAGTATAGACGAACATCTGAATGCTTAACATGCGTAAAATCTTCTATCTGTTCATGCTCTAGAAACATATGAAACTGCTGTAAGTCAGCTTGGTATTGATCAATCGTGTATGAAGAGGCATTTCGCTCAACGTTTAAAAATTGATTAAAATCATGCATTAATTGTTGATTTGTCATACAACCCCCTCCTACGTCTATTGACCAATTTAGATTTTATCAAACTTTTCAAAATAATACAACAAATTTGACAAAGGTGTCACAATTTGTTCATCGCCTATTTGCACGCATTTTCATAGCGCCAAAATCAAATTTTATACGAAGTGAAATTGTGTGTCAATTTAAAATACTTAACTATTGTCATCTTTCTCAATTTGTTTGAAAAATATACAAAAAGAGCTAGTCTTTTTTAACTAGCTCTCAATTCATTACGATTGTTCTGTCTCGCTGTAGTCACATTCTGTACATTTAACTTGAGTACTTTTCTTTTGTTTTTTCTCAACCATAAGCGATGCGCATTTTGGACACGGTCGCTGAATCGGCTTGTCCCACGAAATAAATTCGCATTCAGGATATTGATCGCAACCATAAAATGTTCGATTTTTCTTCGTTTTACGTTCAACAATGCTCCCTTTTTCACAACGCGGACAGTCGACACCGATTTCTTTCAATATCGGTTTCGTATTACGGCAGTCCGGAAAGTTAGAGCAAGCCATGAATTTACCATAACGGCCCATTTTATAAACCATTTCGTGACCGCACTTCTCACAGTTTTCACCAGCTGGTTCGTCACGGACTTCAATTTTTTCAATTTCTTCTTCTGCTTTTTCCAAGCGTTTTTCGAAATCTTGATAAAATTGATCGATAACCTTACGCCAATTCTTGTCACCGTCTTCTACACTGTCTAAATTATTTTCCATATCAACGGTAAATTGAACGTTAATAATTTCTGGAAAATATTGTTCTAATAAATCGATCACAATTGTTCCTAATTCGGTAGGAACAAATCGGCGATTATCTAACGCAACATAACCACGTCGCTGAATCGTATCGAGAGTAGGCGCATAGGTTGATGGACGCCCGATACCTTTTTCCTCAAGTGTACGTACTAAACGAGCTTCAGTATAACGAGGTGGTGGTTGCGTGAAATGTTGATTTGGTGTAATGTCTTCAGCTTTCACTTGGTCGCCTTCTTCTAATGGCGGTAACATTTTTTGCTCGTCTTTTTTCTTATCGTCTTCGCTCTCAACATAGATTTCCATAAAGCCTTTAAATTTCACTTGAGAGCCAGTTGCACGAAACTCGACACCTTCATTTAATAAATGAGCAGTGACTGTATCTAATACAGCTGGCGCCATTTGGCTAGCGATGAATCGTTCCCAAATTAACTTGTAAAGCTTGTACTGATCATTAGACAACTTCGGTTTAATCGCTGTCGGTTCTTTGTGAATAGCCGTTGGACGAATCGCTTCGTGTGCATCTTGAGATCGCTCATCATTTTTGGCTTGTTTTTGTTTACCTAAATGCTGTTGGTCAAATTTCGCTTCAATAAGATCAGCAGCTTCTTTCTTAGCTGTATTGGATACACGCGTCGAATCCGTTCTCATATACGTGATAAGACCTGTTGTCCCCTCTTTGCCTCCAAGGTTAATACCTTCATACAATTGTTGCGCAACCATCATCGTCTTTTTAGCTCGGAAATTCAGTTTTCGGTAAGCTTCTTGTTGTAGCGATGACGTCGTAAAGGGTGGTGATGGATTACGTTTGCGTTCACGTTTGTTCACTTTGTCAACATCAAACACATCGCCATTGAGACGGTTCACAATGGTTTGGACATCTTCTTCATTCTTTAAGTCTTTCTTTTCACCGTCTACACTGTGAAATTTCGCCTCAAATTTCTTCCGCTTATGTGTAAATTGTGACGTGATTGACCAATATTCTTCTGGTTCAAAATTGTTAATTTCATTCTCACGGTCGATGATTAGCTTAACTGCGACGGACTGAACACGACCAGCACTTAAGCCTTTTTTAATTTTTTTCCAAAGTAATGGACTAATGTTATAACCTACAAGTCGGTCTAAAACGCGTCGAGCTTGTTGTGCATTCACTAAATCCATATCGACTTCACGTGGCTCTTTAAATGATTCCTTAATAGCATCCTTTGTGATTTCATTAAACACAACGCGGCATTTCGTACCTTCTTCAATGCCTAAACTATGTGATAAATGCCACGCAATCGCCTCACCTTCACGGTCAGGGTCGGCTGCGAGATAAACTTTTTTCGCTTTTTTCGCTGATTTTTTTAAATCATTTAGAACAGGACCTTTTCCGCGAATCGTAATATACTTAGGTTCATAATCGTTTTCAACATCGACTCCCATTTTACTTTTGGGTAAATCAATAACATGGCCCATCGATGCTTTGACCGTATATTTTTTTCCTAAATAACGTTCAATTGTTTTCGCTTTGGCTGGTGATTCTACAATGACTAGATAATCTGACATCTGCGATTCCTCCTACGAGGTATTTTCTCTTTTCATTTCTTTTATTTGTTTTAAAGTTTGAGTTGATGGGTTAAATCGTTTACATTCTATCTTAATCTCATTCATTATTAAATAACTTATAAGCATTTGTCAAACGCTTAAACGAAAAAATGTTCGACAAAAGAAATAATTAAGAGCTGATACTATCACAATAAAAGAGAATTTTTAAGTTAGGGTTTGTTGGAATCCGTTGTTGAATTGTGCTCCGCTTTCGGTGGACGCTTTCCGACGACCCGGATGGTCTAGTGTCGACGTTGGCCACAGGACGTGGCCGCTTTTAGTCGACCGCGGGCACGGCTCGAGCCAGGCAACCTCATCGAATATGCTTCCTTGCAACTTGCACCGAGGAAGCCTGCTTAGAAGCGATACGAGAAGACGCAGGTGCATCCCTCGGGGGACAAAGGAACTTCGGCTAAGTACCGGACGTCCTGTCCGAACGCCGAAGTGACCCACGTCCTGTGCGCCTTCGCGCTGTTCCCGTGACGACCCGGACGGTCTAATGTCGACGTTGGTCACAAAAGCTGATTTCATAAGCTTCCTTGACTAATTCTGCGCCGAGTACTCGCAGGCGCAGGACGTGACCGCTTTTAGTCGACCAGGAGTCGCCACCTTCGCTTCTCACAATTCAACAACTCAGTGCTGAATGAATCGAAAATCAACACTAAACTTTAACAGAGGTTTAAATTTAAATTGAATGATTGGTGGTTTTTGAAAAGGTGTATCAAGTTGAATGAATCCAGGCGCCTGATGATAAATACTCAATTAATTGTTCAGGCGCTGTCACTGGTATCGCCCCTTCTTGAAGTAAGCGATGGCAACCTTTTGCTTGGGGTAGGAAAATAGAATCTGGTATTACAAAGACATCTTTGGCTTGTTCGAGCGCTTGATCTGCCGTTATCATCGTTCCACTTTTTTCAGCAGCTTCAACAATTAACGTTGCACGGGATAAACCACTGATGATTCGATTCCGTTCAGGGAAATGCCATTTTTGCGCTCTCGTTTCGGGTGGATATTCAGATAGGATGAGACCATTCTTTGATATTCTTTGAAATAATTCGCGGTGACGTGCGGGGTAAATATAATTAAAACCAAAGCCTAATACAGCGATTGTGCCTATCTTTTGTTTTAAAGCAAATTCATGACTCAACCCATCAACACCTTTAGCCATGCCACTCACAATCGTAAACTGATGTTTCACTAACTCTTTTAATATATAGGAAATTTTTTGTTCTGCATCTTGAGAAGGGGTGCGTGAACCGATCACACTAATCATCGGAGTAGCTAATAACTTGAGGTTACCCTGATAATAAAGAATTAGGGGTGGATCTGGGATTAATCGTAGAGAGTCAGGATATGACGAATCAAACCACGTTATGACAGACAAATTACAAAAACGTTGCCACATTTGTTGCTTATATCGTTCATCATGCAGAAGATGGTTAAGTTTTGAAGCTTGTTCTGTCGGTAAGGAAAAAATCAAAGATAATTCAGTCGATGACGCATCAAGCAGTGGGTCTAAATGACTATGTTCCAAAAGGTAGCGGGAAAGAAGTTGTCGTTTCATAAGGCGGGTTTCGAGGATAAGAAATAATAAAAATGATTGCTTAACATGCAATAAAGATCACTCCTATTAAATATGATATAAATTGAGTTGGGCTAGCCAAAAAGGCGCCCAACTCAACTATTTATTAATGAGTTTTACATTTGTCGTAAAGGTTGTTTTCTTTTAATGTGTCGATCATTGTTTCGCCAATGACAGCTGGCGTTGACGCAACGCTGATTCCACATTCATTCATAACGCGGATTTTTTCGTCCGCTGTTCCTTTACCACCTGAAATGATCGCACCAGCGTGACCCATACGTTTTCCTGGAGGCGCTGTTGCACCACCGATAAAGCCGACGACTGGTTTGTTCATATTATCTCTGATCCATTCTGCTGCTTCTTCTTCAGCAGTACCACCGATTTCACCAATCATAATGACCGCTTCAGTATCTGGATCTTCATTAAATGCTTTTAATGTGTCGATAAAGTCCGTTCCGTTTACAGGGTCACCGCCGATACCGACAGCTGTTGATTGACCAAAGCCGTTTTCAGATAACTGATGTACAGCTTCATATGTCAATGTACCAGAACGTGACACAACACCGATATGACCTTTCGTATGGATGTAACCTGGCATAATACCAATCTTACACTCATCTGGTGTAATAACACCTGGGCAGTTAGGTCCAACTAAACGTGTTTTCTTACCTTCCATATAACGCTTCACTTTAACCATGTCTTGTACCGGAATATGTTCCGTAATACAAATAACTAAGTCAAGTTCAGCATCAACAGCTTCCATGATCGCATCTGCCGCAAAAGGAGCAGGTACGTAAACAACAGAAGCATTCGCGCCTGTTTCGGCAACTGCTGATTCTACTGTATTGAATACAGGTACACCTTCTACTTCAGTGCCACCTTTTTTTGGTGTGACACCTCCGACAATTTGCGTACCATAGTCAAGCATTTGTTTCGTGTGGAAAAGAGCTGTTCCACCTGTAATACCTTGAACTAATACTTTTGTGTCTTTATTAATAAAAACGCTCATTTTCGTCCGTCCTTTCTTATTTTACTAGAGATACAATCTTCTCAGCGCCATCAGCCATTGAATCTGCTGACGTGATGTTTAAGCCTGATTCGTCTAGAATCTTCTTACCTTGTTCGACATTGGTACCTTCTAAACGAACGACTAACGGAATCTCTAAGCCGATTTGTTTCGTTGCTTCTACAACACCTTCAGCAATGACGTCACACTTCATAATACCACCGAAGATGTTGACGAGAATGCCTTTAACGTTGTCATCGGACAAAATGATCTTAAACGCTTCAGTTACTTTTTCAGCTGTTGCGCCACCGCCAACGTCTAAGAAGTTCGCTGGTTCGCCGCCATAATGTTTAATGATATCCATTGTCGCCATCGCAAGACCTGCACCATTAACCATACAACCGATATTACCGTCTAAAGCAATGTAGCTAAGGTCATGTTTAGAAGCTTCAATTTCTTTATCATCTTCTTCATCTAGGTCGCGATAATCAACGACATCTTTTTGACGGAATAACGCGTTATCGTCAAAGTTTAATTTCGCATCAAGCGCTAATACTTCACCATCACCTGTTGTCACAAGTGGGTTAATTTCTGCTACTGAGCAGTCTTTTTGGACGAAAACGTCATATAAGCTCATCATGAACTTAACTGCTTTGCCTAAGTACTCTTCAGGAATATTAATATTAAACGCCAAACGACGTGCTTGGTATGGCATAAGACCTGTTACCGGGTCAATGACCTCTTTAAAAATCTTCTCAGGCGTTTCAGCGGCTACTTCTTCAATTTCTGTACCGCCTTCTTCAGACCCCATCATAACGACACTAGATGTCGCACGGTCCATTACAACACCAATATAGTATTCGTTTTGAATGTCACAGCCTTCTTCGATCAGTAAACGCTTTACTTCTTTACCTTCTGGGCCTGTCTGGTGTGTTACTAGCGTGCTACCTAAAATTTCATTTGCGTATTCACGAACGTCATCTAAGCTTTTGGCGATCTTGACACCACCTGCTTTACCACGTCCACCAGCGTGAATTTGTGCCTTAACAACCGTTACATCTGAACCTAATTCTTTCGCCGCTTCGACAGCTTCATCTGCTGAAAATGCGACTTTACTGTTAGGGACAGCAACGTTGTAAGAACGGAAAATTTCCTTCGCTTGGTACTCATGAATGTTCATGTTACATCCTCCCATCAAAAGTCACTGCAATATACTTAATTAATAAAACCACACTGTTTTTATTATACATGAAATGTGTCGTAATCAAAAGAATCTGTCACATTTTTATGTGGTTTTTTAGTATTTTTTGTCTAGCCGATAAATAAAAGCGAACACTTCAGCCACCGCTTGGTATAAATCTTCTGGAATTTTTTCATTAATGTTGAGTTCACTCATCAAATTCATTAGAGCTGGATCCTCATAAATAGGGACATCATGGCCTTCAGCTCGGTCTAATATTTCTTCTGCAATTAAGCCCTTTCCTTTGGCGATCACTTCTGGTGCTTCGTGTTCACCTTCATCATACTTTAACGCAATCGCTTCTTTTCGTTTATATTCATCTGTCATACGCGGAAATCAACTCCTTTGTAAGACGTATCGAGTGATGATTCTTGTGGTTTTACAGGTTCTAGTGTTTGTTGTTCAAGTGGTTTAATTTGTAAATTAGCCAGCTCATATTGCTTATCTTTTAAATTAAGTTTTAAGTTATCTTCCATGCTTTCGGCAAGCGGTGCGAGTTTGTCTGGGTTGTCATGATAGATCGATAAATCAACCTGCCCTTGTGTGACCTTCATATCCACAACTGTTTGCTCAAGGTTGGGCAAATCTAAATAAAACATCACGCGACAATTCTTTGGATGAACGGACCCATCTGCTTGTCGTTGCCCTTCAAAATCCATAAATAAATCATCATTCAATCCAAACATTTCCTTCGGTAGATGAGCAGAAAATTGCATCCACTCACGCGCTGAGTCTTGCATCGATAAATGCATACCTTGCAAAACTTGATTCATTTGTTGGAACGATTCTTGACCCGTTTGAGCAGACACAGTTTGCAACAATTGGCTCATAGATGGATAATCTTGTCGCATCATTTGTGCTTGAGTCATGTCTTGTTGATTAAACATCGCTTGCAATTGTTGCATGATTTGATTAAACTGAGCCGATTGTTGAGGTTGCGTTGTGATTTGTTGCAACATATTGTTTAATATTTGTACAGCGCGCGCATCCTGTTGAGTCATCGTTTGTGAATTAAATTGTGTTAGCTGTTGCATTAACTGTTGGCCAGAGTCAGAGTTTAATAGTTGTTGGACTTGTGCTGGTTGATTTTGACTGACCGCTTGCACCACTTGTTGTAATGTCTGCTGATTAGGCTGACTCAATTGGCTTTGAACTTGCGTGATCGCTTGCTGCATTCGATTAGCTGTTTGACCGTCGTGTTGCGTCATACTGAAAAATGTTTGAAGTTGCTGCATCACTTGCGACATACTATTTGATTGATTCGCAGTCATGACGTTTTGCCACACTTGCAGTCCGCGACTTTGCTCAGCAGTTAATTGTGTAGCAAGTAATTGGTTTAAGTTTTGCATTAATTGTTGCCCAGAATCGCTATTTAACAACTGTTGTGCTTGACCACTTTGATTTTGATTTATATATTGCACGAGCTGTTGCATCGTTTGCTGATTACTAACTGATAGGTTCGCTTGCACTTGATTAAACACAGGTAATTGCGTCACATTTCGCAAAAAGTTTAATCGTTCTCCACCAGATTGCTGTAATTGTGAGAGCTGATTGACGAACGATTGTAAAATTTGCTGTGACTTTAACCCGCCAGACAATTGTTGCCCAGCTAATTGTTGCAAACCTGATTGTACTTGATCCGCTGTCATATTATAAGGTAACGGGATATTCGGAAGGGGGTTAGCCCCTTGACTATTCAAATTAAATGTAATCTGATTTTGTTGAGCCCAGTTGGACCATGTATTAGACCATTCAGAAAACGACACTTGTTGGCTAACGACACCCGCTTTTTGTAACATTTGAAAAGTCGTTTCTGACCCACGACCAATCTCCGACAAAATTTGGTGGGTTAATTGTGCCATCATTTGCTGGTTAGACGGCGTATTTCCACTTAAGGCGTGCATATATAAACGCATTTGCATTTGTTCACTCGTCAATTGGCTAGATTGACCTAATTGCGCTTGCATTTGAGCTAACGTTTGCTGCAGTGAAATCGGTTGATTAATTCGTTGGTCAACAGCTCTAAACGTTTGTTCTGTTAAAGGAAATTGACGCATTAACATCTCGCGTAACACGGTTTGACTATCCGCACTATCACTACGAGCTAGCGATAATAGTGTGCCTATATTTTGTTGACTGACAGGCATTTGTTCACGAAGCATTTGCGCAAGCATCATCGTCTCTTGTCGACTCGCCTGTTGATTCGTCGCTTGAAGTAATGTTTTAGCCGCATCTAGTGGCGAATTAACCGCTTTTTCACTGACGACTTGCAAATGAACACTCGGGCTCGTTTGATTGACTTGTAACAAGTAATTTTGATTCGATTGTAAATTGGCATTCAGTTGTGCTACGACTTGTTGTTGACCGATCTGAACTTGCGCCTTATTATCGGGATAAAACTTCGACACACGACCTGAGACGACCTGTCCTTCACGTAAATTTAAACTGCTCGACTCTTGTCGACCGACACGAATTGACTGAAACGCTTTATTCACTTCAACCATTATACTCACGCCTTTAAACTAAGATTATAGTCAAAACCAATGATTTAACGATACGAAGAAACAGGGTTAAATGATAGACGATGAATCTTAGTCGGCCCGTGTTTTGCTAAGGCTTGCAAGTGATTCGGTGTACCATAACCCATATTCCGCTCAAATTCAAAATCAGGATATGTATGTGCCGCCTCGATCATTAATCGATCTCGTGTCACTTTCGCAATGACACTTGCTGCTGCAATAGAGATGCTCTTTTGATCGCCTTTTATGAGTGATTGTTGAGGACACATTAGTTCCTCTAGCGTCATCGCATCAATTAAGCAATAGTCAGGCTGTGTAGCCATGTGATCGACCGCCTGTTGCATCGCCTGTTTAGCTGATTGATAAATATTAATTTTATCGATTGTCTCAGCTTCAACGACACCGACACCTACTGCTATAGCACGTTCTATGATCGTATCGTAAAACGCTTTACGTTGCGATTCCGATAATTGTTTTGAATCGTTAATCCCTACTAACGACTCATCATCAGGGTCAAGCACGACAGAAGCAGCGACGACTGGACCAGCAAGTGGCCCACGACCGACTTCATCAACCCCAGCAATATAACGATAGCCACGTGACCATCCCGCTTGTTCATAAGCTCTCATGTCTTGAAATTGTTGATATTTCTGTTTTTCTAATTCAACACGTTTGTCGTATTGCTTAATGACTTTTTGGACACCTGTCCGCGAATCCTCACGCAATAAGGCAATTGTATGTTCATCGACATCGCCTTGATCGATTAACGCTTTAACATCTCGAACTGTCATTTGCTTAATATCCATAGGTGACTGTCTCCTTTTATTTATATCGACACAAAACGCCCGTTTATAAGCTACATTTGATCAAAAGTAACGCGACCGAGGTGACCTTGCCTTAAATCACGAATAATGACATCGGCTACTTGATCGTAGTCAATCACACCACCAGACATCAAACACCCTCTTTGTTTACCGATAGCGTCAAACCACTCGACGACATCATCCGATTCTAAATTTAATGTCGAATACCGTTTAACTAAGGCATCTGGATAATACTGTTTCATCGTATTTAATATATAAATCGCGATATCATCTAAGTGTAAAATTTGATCTTTAATCGTGCCTATAGCGGCTAATCGATAACCGACTTCTTCTTCTTCAAACTTAGGCCACAATATCCCAGGTGTATCTAATAGTTCAAACTCACCTTGAATTTTGATCCATTGTTGTTTTTTCGTTACACCTGGCTTATCACCTGTTTGAGCTTGTTTTTTGCTCGCTAATCGATTGATTAACGTAGATTTCCCAACATTCGGAATACCAATAATCATCGCTCTTAATGAGCGAGGGTTTATTCCTTTTTCTTTACGTCTTTCGTTAATGTGTTCGCTAATTTGCTTTGTTTGTTTCACGATTTGTTTGATATCATCTTTTTGATTCACATCAACAGCTAAAGCGTACTTCCCTTGTTCCCGGAAATAGTCTAACCATTGTTGTGTGACTCGCTCTTCAGCCATGTCACGCTTCATGAGTATAATAAGTTTCTGTTTATCACTTGTCACATCTTGCATCATCGGGTTTTGACTTGAGTAAGGCGCACGTGCGTCGACTAATTCAATCACAAGGTCAACGAGGGATAATTGTTCCTCAACTTCACGCTTCGCTTTCGCCATATGGCCTGGAAACCATTGGATCGTCATACCATCACCACTTTCTTATCATTTCTACGTTCTTCTATTATATCGTTAACGGCCCATAATCGCTAAAATTTCACGAAAAAAATAGAGCTTGACGTCGTAAACGCCAAGCTCTGTTTGTTCTGCTTATACCTATCGTCTCTCTGGGATACGCGCTGCTTTACCACGTAGGTTACGTAGATAATAAAGCTTCGCACGACGTACGCGACCACGACGAGATACTTCGATTTTGTCAACACGTGGAGAATGTACAGGGAATGTACGCTCAACGCCTACACCGTAAGAAATCTTACGTACTGTAAACGATTCGTTGATTCCACCACCACGACGCTTAATGACAACACCTTCGAATACCTGAATACGCTCGCGGTTACCCTCGACAACTTTTACGTGTACTTTTACTGAGTCACCAGCACGGAATTCAGGCACGTCTGTACGTAGTTGGTCCTGTACGACTTGGTCTAAAATCTGTTGCATGTTCGTTCACTCCTTCCAACTAATGTTCTTACTCATCCAAGTAGCGGAACATCGTTTTCGACTTAAGAACACTTAAGCACTAAATTAATATATCATACACCATTATCAGACGCAACACCTTGTTCGGCTTTAATTTGATTTAATAATTGTCGTTCTTTGTCTGATAAAGTGGATTCATCAATAAGATCTGGTCTGCGTTCATACGTCCGTTTAATCGATTGATACTGTCGCCAATCGTCAATTTTTTGGTGATTGCCTGACAGTAACACATCCGGAACTTGATGCCCTCTAAAATCTTGCGGTCTCGTATAATGTGGGTGCTCTAACCACGGTTTAGAAAAAGAGTCTTGTGCGGCGGACTCTTCATTGCCCAAAGCGTCAGGCAACAATCGAATGACACTATCAGCTACGACCATGGCACCAAGCTCACCGCCCGTTAAGACATAGTCACCGATTGAGATTTCATCAGTTGCCAGTTCAGTTCGAATTCGTTCATCATAACCTTCGTAATGACCACAAATCATAATTAAATGGTTTTCCTCCGCTAATTCATGCGCCTTTGCTTGCGTGTAAGGTTCACCTTGTGGACATAACAAAATGACGCGAGGTTGTGACTGTTGTTTCGCTTTCAAATCAGCCACAGCGTCAAAAATGGGTTGGGGGGTTAACACCATACCTGCGCCCCCACCGTATGGGTAATCATCCACTTTATTATGTTTGTTTTCCGTATACGTACGAAAATCGATTAAGTCGTAATCATATGCCCCTTTGTCCTTTGCTTTCTTTAACATCGACGACTCAAATACGTTTGTAAACATCTCAGGAAAAAGGGTTAAGATATCGAGCTTCATCACGGTAACAATCCTTCCATATACGCAATCGTCACCCGTTCATTTTCTAAATCAATGTCTTTCACGATATCATCAATAAACGGGATAAGCGCATCTTTTGCACCTGGTTCTGGTCGGTCAACCACCCACACATCATTCGCACCAGGTTGCATAATCTCTTTAATAAACCCGACATACTCCCCGGTCGTATAGTACACTTGGCAGCCGATAATTTCAAAATAATAAAATTCGTCATCATCTAATTCATGTAATTCGTCAACGTGAACATAAAGCGTGGCCGATTTTAACGATTCGACAGCTTCTATCGATGTATAACCTTCGAACGTTAATAAATCAAATTGTTTATGCCCGCGATGCGATTCTACGACTACTGATGTTTCGTTTCCGTCATCATCTATCGCGATTAATTCACTGCCTGGTTCGTATCGTTCATCAAAATCGGTTACCGATATGACACGAACTTCACCTCGAACACCATGTGTATTCACAATGGTTCCTACTTTTAAATAGTCTTGATCCATGTTCATCACCTAATTTATTTTAACTATTTTACCGTCTTGGACGACGATTTCGCGTTCGCCGATAATGTTATTCCAATCGTCACCAATTGAAACGTCCACAATTTCTTCTACGTCACGTTCAGTGATTTCACTACCTAATGGCAATTGGTTCAATTGTTCGATTTGAAATTCATACCACTCGATCGATTGTTGCCGTTTCAGTTCTTCTTTAGCAAACTTCTCTTCGACTTTTTGGGCGTCGAATTGTTGTTTGAGCAATTTTTTCTTTTGGAAGACGAGTTGGTCTATTTCTTTTCGTTTAGCTGCCATTTCGTTTTCAAAATGCGTTTTAAGTTCGTGCTTACTCGTTTCGGTTAACACTTGTTTCACTGTCGTTTTACGGATTATTTGCATGAGAATCACCTATATGTTGTGTGACTTCAATCTTCATCATGTATAAAAAAGGGAAAGGTTCAAAACCCTCTCCCTTTTTACATAATATCAACATAAACCTTTTTCGATGTGTCCGAATTGGCAGCGTGTACTACCGTACGGACGGCTTTTGCGATACGTCCGTTTTTACCGATGACTTTTCCGACATCATCTTCATGCACCGTTAAGTGGTAACGAATTTTTTCATCCGTTTCTTCTACGTCAACATGAATCAAATCGGGATGATCGACTAACGGCGTCACAATCGATTCAATTAAGGGTTTCATGATATCACAAATCCTTATCCGTTATTTTTTGACTCGTGAAACTTCTTCATGATGCCCTTGTCTGAGAATAGATTGCGTACTGTATCGCTTGGTTGAGCACCTTTAGTCATCCAGTCAAGTGCTTTCTCTTCATTAATTGAAACCTCTGGTGTTTCAGCTACTGGATTATATGTGCCAATTTGCTCGATGATACGGCCATCACGTGGCGCGCGTGAATCAGCAACAACGACACGATAAAACGGATTACGTTTAGAACCCATACGTTTTAGGCGAATTTTCGTTGCCATGTCTTACACCTCCATTAATTAACTTATCACAAGTACAGATTGTAGCAGACAGTTTGAAGTGTGTAAAGTATTTTTCCATGACATATTAAAAATCTATCAATTTTTATTGACTATTCCATTAAAATGGCAGGATATTATACGGTTTTGTCAAAATATAATCAGTGGAACAATTTATTTAGGAGGTTATGATATGGGCTTATTTGATGGATTAATGGGAAATGCATCGACCGCAAAACCAGATGAAGTGGAACAAGAACTAGGTAATTTATTAGTTGATGATGAAAACGTTGAAGTCGCCTTTAAATTAGTGCGTGATTTAATCGTGTTTACTAATCGTCGTCTCATGATGGTTGATAAGCAAGGCATGACAGGCAAAAAAACGGATTATCATTCGGTTCCATATAAGAGTGTGTCGCACTTCAGCATTGAAACGGCTGGTACATTTGACTTGGATGCGGAGCTTAAAATATGGATATCAGGCGCTGCTCAACCGACCATAAGCAAACAGTTTAAAAAAGACGACAGTATTTATGATATTCAAAAAGTGTTAACTCAAAAATGCACTTAACTATAAAACGCCCCTTATGTTGTCTGTTCCAAGACATGTCATAAGGGGGGTTTAGTGTTACATAAACGGCAGGTTCATGCCGCCTTTTTTACCTTTTTTCGAGTTGGTCATTTGTTTCATCATTTTCTTCATTTCTTCAAACTGTTTTAACAGACGGTTCACTTGCGCAACAGACGTCCCTGAACCACTAGCGATTCGTTTTTTACGACTCGCATTGATGACACTTGGGTCGACACGTTCTTTTTTCGTCATCGACTGTATAATCGCCTCGATATGAGACAACTGTTTATCGTCGACTTGCATGTTTTTCATGCCCTTCATCTTGTTTGCTCCAGGCATCATGTTGATGAGTTCGTCGAGAGGTCCCATGTTTTTGATTTGGTCCATCTGTTCTAAAAAGTCTTCAAACGTAAAGGAAGCGGAACGCATTTTATCTTGCATTTCTTTCGCTTTCTTTTCGTCGACTTCGGTTTCGGCTTTTTCGATTAAACTAAACACATCACCCATACCTAAGATGCGTGACGCCATACGGTCTGGATGGAATGGCTCTAATTGGTCTAGCTTCTCCCCCATACCAGCGAATTTAATCGGTTTCCCTGTCACGGAACGAATAGATAATGCAGCACCACCGCGCGTATCACCATCAAGTTTCGTTAAGACAACACCACTAATATCGAGTTGATCATCGAAACTTTCGGCCACGTTTACGGCATCTTGACCTGTCATCGAATCGACGACGAGGAAGATTTCATCGGGTTGAGTATTCGTCTTAACTTGTTGTAACTCATCCATTAAATCTTCATCCACATGCAAACGACCGGCTGTATCAATTAAGACATAGTCATGATGTTCAGCTTTCGCCTTTTCAATCGCTTCGTTCGCAATGTCGACAGGGTTTGCTTCTGTTCCTTTTGAATAAACGGGTAAATCGAGTTGTTCACCTAATGTTTCAAGCTGATCGACAGCGGCTGGACGATAGACGTCTGCTGCGACGAGTAATGGACTGCGGTTGAAATTTTTGCGTAAATGATTGGCTAATTTACCCGTCGTTGTCGTCTTACCGGCACCTTGTAAACCGACCATCATAATGACAGTTGGCGGTTTGTTGGCTACCGCGATTTTACTTTGTTCGCCACCCATGAGTTCTGTTAATTCATCACGGACAACTTTAATCACCTGTTGGCCAGGTGTTAAACTCTCCATTACTTCTTGGCCAACCGCACGTTCTTTAATGCGTTTAATTAAATCTTTCACCACTTTATAGTTAACGTCCGCTTCCAACAAAGCTAAACGGACTTCGCGGGTCATTTCTTTGACGTCTGCTTCGCTCACTTTACCTTTACCGGTAATCTTTTTCATCGTGTCTTGCAGGCGTTCGGATAATCCTTCGAATGCCATATGGCTGATCCCCCCTAATCTAGGTTTTCCAATTGTTCTAATAACGCACGAACCTCATCCAATTCATTGTCTGCTAGCTTCTGTTTCATCTGACGAATGAGATCATGTCGCTCTTCGAAATATCGATACAAGCCGAGTTGCGACTCATACTCTTCAAGCATCGCTTCCGTACGTCTAATATTATCATAAACAGCTTGTCTACTAACATCATAAGTTTCAGAAATCTCACCTAGAGAATAATCTTCTAAATAATATAACTCCATGTAACTGCGCTGTTTATCGGTTAGGAGCTTCTGGTAAAAATCAAATAAATAATTCATTCGTGTCGTTTTTTCTAACATGCGGGCACTCCTCAGCCATTATTATGATCGTCATCTTCTTCTGTTTCAACACGTGTCATTAAATCGCCGAATAATCCGTAAACAAATTGATGCGGATCAAATGGTTGTAAATCTGTGATGTTTTCACCGAGCCCAACATATTTAACCGGAATATTCAATTCATTGCGTATCGCAATCACGATACCACCACGCGCGGTACCGTCTAATTTCGTTAATACGATACCTGACACATCGGTTGCTTCTTTAAATGTTTTCGCTTGGCTTAGCGCGTTTTGTCCTGTTGTCGCGTCTAACACGAGTAACGTTTCGTGCGGTGCATCAGGAATTTCACGCTCGATTACTTTGTGTACTTTCGATAACTCTTTCATCAAGTTGACTTTGTTTTGTAGACGTCCTGCTGTATCGCATAAAAGTACATCAGCACCGCGTGATTTAGCAGCTTGAATCCCATCATAAATCACGGCCGCTGGATCCGCGCCTTCACTATGTTTAATCACGTCAACGCCAGCGCGTTCACCCCAAATGTCCAATTGATCGATCGCACCGGCACGGAATGTATCACCTGCTGCTAAGACGACCGACTTTCCTTCTTGTTGTAATTGATAAGCTAATTTACCAATCGTCGTCGTTTTACCCACGCCATTGACACCAACGATAAGCATCACGGTTAAATCGTCTTCTTGCATATTGAGGGTCTGCAATGATTCATCGGCACCATCATAATAAATCTCGACTAGCTTTTCAGAAATGACTTCTTTCACTTGTTCCGTATCTTTAATATTACGACGTTTCACTTCCATTTCTAACTCTTCAATTAATTCCATTACAGTGTTCACACCGACGTCAGCTGAAATAAGAATTTCTTCTAATTCCTCAAAAAACTCTTCGTCAACTTGACGGTACCGCGCGACGAGATCATTCACTTTCGACGTAAACGAGTCGCGTGTTTTGGACATGCCGTCTTTAAATTTTTCGGTGACTTCTTCTGTTTGTTTATTTACTTTATCTTTTAATTTTTGGAAAAATCCCATCGTTATCTTCCTTTCTAACTTGCAACGTCCCGATTGGGTTTAATTATATATCATCTCATCTGTCTCTTCCAATTTAACCGAAACCATTTTGGACACACCTGATTCTTGCATCGTGACACCATAAAGGACATCAGCGTATTCCATCGTTCCTTTACGGTGTGTAATCACGATAAATTGTGTTTGAGCTGAGAACTCTTTTAAGTACTGTGCAAAACGAATCACGTTCGCCTCGTCTAATGCTGCTTCGACTTCATCAAGCACACAAAACGGGACAGGGCGGACGCGTAATATAGCAAACAATAAAGCGATTGCCGTTAGTGCTCGTTCGCCACCTGATAAAAGCCCTAGTTGTTGCAACTTCTTACCTGGAGGCTGAGCGATGATATCAACACCTGTTTCTAGAAGGTTATCAGGATTCGTTAAAGTTAATTCCGCGTGACCCCCACCAAATAACGATTTAAACACTTTCGTAAATTCGGCTTGAATTTGTGTGAATGTCTCACTAAATTGACGAACCATTTCTTCGTCCATTTCGGCAATGATTGAATTAAGTGTTTCTTTCGCTTCTAATAAATCATCGCGCTGGTCTGTTAAAAATTGATATCTCTCTTGGATCCGTTCATATTCATCAATCGCACCAAGATTAACGTGACCTAGCGCTTTAATCTCTTGCTTGATCGATTGCACGGTCTCTTTCGCTTCATCAATCGCCTCGCTCGGTCCATACGTCGCTTTTGCGCGTTCGAATGTCATCGAATATTCGTTTTGGAGTTGTTGCAAACGGTTTTCTAATTCCACATCTAGTCGATTAGCTTGCACTTCTTGCTGCTGTAATTGTTGATTTTTCTCATCGTACAAACGATTTTTCTCTTTCACTTCGCGTTCAAGGTCGTCTTTTAATTGTCGTTCTTTTTCTCGCTCTTCACGAGCATTTTCTAATTGACTATTAACTTGCACGAGTTGTTCACGATGGTTGGATAAAGAATCAGACAGCCCCTCTACCGTGTCTGCTTTTTCAAATGACGTCTGTAAATCATGTAATTCTTGTTCAAGTTGCGCTTTTTGTTGCTGCTCATCGTGTAAATCCGTTTTCAACTGTTTCAATCGTTCTTCTTGGTTACGAACATCGCTATCTTGTTCGGCTAAACGTATTTGCAAATGGTTAAGTTTTTCTTGTTGCTCATCTTGTTCCGCTTTATACGTCGATTGATTGGCTGTTAAATCGTCAATCTTCTGTTTTAACGCATTCGCTTCGTCTTCTTGTTGTTGTAACGTATCAGTTAGTTGTGCAAGATCTGTTTGCAATTGAGTCTTATCTTGTTCGTACTGTTTATTTTCTTGATCGTACACTTCTAACTGTTTATTAATATGGTCAAGTTGAATTTGGCACGATTGCTTCGCTTGTTCGACCTCTTGTACGTGTTGGTTCATCGTTTCCATGTGTTGATTCAACTCCGTACAAGTCGAATCTAGGGATTGGAATTGGGTTCGCTTTGTTTGTAACTCGTCTTCAAACTGTTTCGTTTTCGACTCGTAATGGTCTAGCTTTTGTTTCACATCTTCTAGTTCGCGTTCCCGCGTGAAAAGAGATGCTTGTTGATTTTGTTTTTTAGCCCCGCCACTCATGGAGCCGCCTGGGTTTACGACATCCCCTTCTAAAGTCACGATACGAAAACGATGGTTAATCGTTTTCGCAATAGTATTGGCATGTTTCAACGTCTCAGCGACTAGTACATTGCCTAATAAATTATTCGCAATGGAACGATATGTGTCATCAACATGAACGAGTTCATTGGCTACGCCGACAAACCCATCAACGTCTTTGACTGTGTCGTAAACACGATCGCCGATCCACCGTGAATTCATCGTCGATAATGGAAGAAGTGTCGCACGACCACTTTTCGATTGCTTCAAAAATTGAATCGCGTCACGAGCATCTTTCTCATGTTCAACGACGATATGTTGAGCTTGCCCACCTAATGCCGTTTCTAGTGCTGTCACATAATCTTCAGGTACATCAATTAATTGAGCGACTGCGCCGTGGATCCCACTTAACTGCCCTTTCTCTGTAGCCTGTAAAATCGATTTAACACCATAGTAGAAACCACTGTAAGACTCTTTCATGTCTTCTAACATGTCTTTTTTCGATCGTAGTTGTTCAATCATTCGATAAGCTTGGTTAAGCTTGTCATCATCAGATTGAATCGTTTCCCGTAACGTCTCACGTTCAGATTGACGGCTTTCGTAGTCTTGTTGATATGATGATAATTGTTCCTTTAACTCTGATTCTTTCGACGTATGAGTCGCGAGATCGTCTTCCAATTGACGTCGTTCATGCAACATTTCATCAAAGCGTTGATCCAGTCGTTCCTTACGAGCGTCGAGTTGTTCCAATTGTTTTTCAAGCGAAGTTTTTTCGTTTTTGTTTGCGGCTTGATCATTTAACAGATCAATGTATTCTGCTTTATGGTTTTCGATTGTCTCTTCAATATTGCCTTCACTAGATGCAATCGTCTGCTTTAATGATTGGATTTGATCCTTTGTTTCTTGTCGCGATGATTTTAATACTTCTAAGCGCGACTCATAATCATCTATGTCGAGCTGGATTTGATCAATTTGGTCGCGATGTGATTCAACCGATTGCTCTAGTTTATCTTTACTTTCATCATAATGCTTCAACCGTTCAACCAGCACATTTTTTTGACCTTCTAGTTGCTCAATTTCTTGTGTGAGTGATAGTTTCTGATCTTGCCATTTCGTGATTTGTTGTTCTAATGTGTTAATCGTATTCGTCTTTTCTTCTAAATTCGCTTCATCTTGTTGGATAATTGTTTTTTCTTCTGTTAATGTATTTTTCAACGTTTCAATCGATGATAGGAGCTTTTCCCAATCAGCATGGATCGATTCGATTTCTGCGACGAGTAAAGACACTTCGACTTGTTCTAACTCGTCCCGTTTCGTTAAGTATTGTTGTGCCGTTTGGGCCTGTTCTTCTAACGGTTCAAGCTGGCCCTCGATTTCATGTATAATATCTTCGACACGACTTAAATTATCTTGTGTTTCATCGAGTTTTTTTTGCGCGTTTAGTTTACGCTTTTTGTATTTTAATACGCCGGCTGCTTCTTCAAAAATACTACGTCGTTCCTCAGATTTCGACGATAAAATTTCCTCAACTTTACCTTGGCTTATTATCGAAAACGCTTCTTTTCCTAAGCCTGAATCCATAAAGAGATCTGTAATATCTTTAAGGCGGCAAGATTGTTTATTAAGTAAATATTCGCTTTCGCCTGAGCGATAAACCCTTCTCGTGACGGCTACTTCATCGTAATCAATCGGAAGTTGATGGTCTTGGTTATCTAACACGAGAGTCACGTCAGCTACATTTAGCCCTTTACGCGTATCACTACCTGAAAAAATAACGTCTTCCATTTTAGAACCGCGCAGTGATTTAGCTGACTGTTCCCCGAGGACCCAGCGGATCGCGTCGGTAATGTTTGATTTACCACTTCCGTTAGGGCCGACAACAGCTGTCACACCAGGGACAAAATCAACTGATACACGCTCAGCGAATGACTTAAATCCGACTGTTTCGAGTTTTTTTAGGAACATGACTTTATACACCTACTTATTTCATGCTACACTTTAATTTATGTAAACGTTCTAGTATTGTTTTAGTATCGGGTTCATTTAAAGTTGCACCTTAACATGTCAACCGTTACATTTTATCATACATTCAGAGTTCACAGAAGGCTCAAAAGTAGGAATGGGAGTGAGATTTTATGAATTTAAATGAAGCAACAGAAGATAATTTACACTATATTATCGAAGACTTAGCAAGTGAGTTACAAGTATTAAATGCTGCGTTGCTAAAACCGGGCGATTATGACTTAGATCATTATCATGACATTAAAGACATTTATGACATGGTCAAAGCCCAAGGACAAGTCAGCGTCGCTGAGATCAATGCGATCATCACTGAGTTAAGTAAATATCGTAAGTAAAAGTTAGTGCTGAGACTAAAGATAATAATGCAAAGTAAAACCCGAGCGATTTTAATAAAAATAAATCGTTCGGGTTTTCTGCTTGTATGACGCTCCATCAAAACGCTTCGCTTTGTTCTACGTGACATAAGCTCAATATCGGCTCTGCTGGCGCAATCGCCGTGTTTCCTTTACCGGGGCGCGGCTCGAGCCAGCCCACACCATCGAATATGCTTCCTTGCAACTTGCACCGAGGAAGCTAACTTCGAGGCATTACTAGGAGACGCAGGTGCATCCCTCGGAAGAAAAACGCTTCCTGCGGGGTCTCGAGACTCGTGCTGTTCCCATGACGACCTGGACGGTTTAATGTCGACGTTGGTCACAGGACGTGACCGTACTTAGTCGACCAGGCGTCTATGTGTTTTGATTCCGCTTAATCACTATCTAACGTTATTTTCAAACATTCGTTATTTATATAACGATTAATCTTTTATCTCAACCATATTTTTCTATGATTGGCGTTTTTGTAATGCTTCGTTAGCGGCTTCTTGCTCGGCGTCTTTTTTCGAGCGACCTCGACCTTCGCCTATTTTTTGATCATTCACATAACACGCAGCGACAAATTCTCGGTTATGATCAGGCCCTAACTCATCAATAATTTGATATGAAACGTTTTTGCCTTCCTTTTGCATTGATTCTTGTAATTTTGTTTTATAATCCATCACATGCGAAAAAGCACCAGGTTCAACATTCGGGAATATATTCGTCTCTAAAAAAGATAACGCTGTTTCAAATCCTTGGTCCAAATAAATGGCTCCCATCATCGCTTCAAACGCGTCAGCTAAAATCGCTGGGCGCTCTCTTCCACCAGACGCTTCTTCCCCTTTACCTAGTAATAAATACTGACTCAACGATAAATCACGATTAAATTGTTCAAGTGATGGCTCACAGACGATGTTCGCACGGAACTTCGTTAACTCGCCTTCACTCATATGTGGGTACTGTCTAAATAAATATTGTGAAACAGCAAGTTCCAACACAGCATCACCTAAAAACTCTAATCGTTCATTATCCTCAAGTGATTGATCTCGATGCTCATTCACATATGATGTATGCATAAAAGCTTGTTTTAACAATGATTCGTTTTCAAAATGTACATTAAATCGATCTTGAAAATGTTTTATATCCATACTGTCACCTTTTCTTTTCATAGAAAATGAGGATGACATCATAAGCCATCCTCTGTTTTCTCAGTTACTGATTGCTGTTTATGTAATTAACAGCATCACCTACTGTATTAATTTTTTCAGCGTCTTCATCAGAAATCTCTAAATCAAACTCATCTTCAAGCTCCATGACGAGCTCTACAACGTCTAATGAGTCTGCCTCTAAATCATCTTTAAATGAAGCGTTTTCTGTTACTTTTGATTCGTCAACGTCTAAACGTTCAACGATAATGTTTTTGACACGATCTAATACGTCTGCCATGTCGTTCACCTCCCTTCAAAGAATCAATTATTGTCTATATTATTACATGACCATACCGCCATCAACATGTAACGTTTGACCGGTCATATATTTCGAGTCTTCTGAAGCTAAAAAGCGGACGACGCGCGCGACATCTTCCGGATCACCTAAACGGTCAAGCGGAATCATGTCATGCATTTGTTGTTTTTGCTCTTCGGTTAAATCATCTGTCATATCGGTCGCAATAAAGCCTGGTGCGACAGCATTCACGTTGACGTGACGAGAAGCTAATTCTTTCGCTACCGATTTCGTCATGCCGATCACACCTGATTTCGCAGCAACGTAATTAACTTGTCCTGGATTACCCATAACGCCGACAATGGATGCCACGTTTACGATTTTACCACCGCGTTGCTTCATCATTTGACGCGTAACGCCTTTAATACAATTAAATACGCCTTTTAAGTTCGTGTCAATAACATCGTCAAACTCTTCTTCTTTCATACGCATAAGTAAATTATCACGCGTAATTCCAGCGTTATTAACTAAAATATCTACAGAACCGAATTGTTCAACTGTTTGTTTAATCATCGCTTGGACATCATCACTATTAGATACATTCGCTTGAATCGCAATCGCATCGCGACCAATGGCTTTGATTTCTTCAACTACTTCTTCAGCTTTCGCTTGACTACCTGAATAGTTCACAACGACATTCGCACCACTTTTGGCAAGCTCTAATGCAATTGCTTTTCCAATACCACGTGATGCCCCAGTTACGAGGGCCGTTTGGTCGTCTAACATTACGATTCCTCCTTCATGTCTTCAATAAACGCATTTAATTGTTCAACGTCTTGAATATTGTAAATCTTAGCTCGGCGATGAACTTTTTTGACAAGGCCTGCTAACACCTTACCGTGCCCAATTTCAACAAACGCATCAACGTCTTGTTCCACCATGTTTTCTAACGTTTGTTTGAACTTAACGGGAGAATATAACTGTTCGATTAAACGCTCACGGATCTCATCTTCATCCTGAATCGGTTCGGCCGTCACATTAGCATAAACTGGAATATGAGCCGATTGAATGTTCACACCATCCAAGACTGATTGGAACTGTTCACTCGCAGGTTTCATCAAGTCCGAATGAAACGGTCCACTAACATTGAGTGGCAAAGCGCGTTTAGCACCCGCTTCTTTCAATTGCTCAATCGCTTGGTTAACGCCGTCAACTGTTCCAGAAATAACCGTTTGACCTGGGCAATTATAGTTCGCGACATTGACTGTTTCGCCTGATTTTGTCACGTTTTCAGTAATGTTATGAATCGTTTCATCATCTAATCCTAAAACAGCTGCCATGGTTCCTTGTCCACTCGGCACAGCTTCTTCCATTAATTTACCGCGTTTATGAACTGCTTGGATCGCATCATCAAACGAGAGAGCGCCAGCCGCATACAGTGCGCTATATTCGCCTAAGCTATGACCAGCAACCATGTCCGGCTCTATGCCAGCTCGTTTAATATGGTCTAATATCGCGACACTGTTTAATAACAAAGCGGGTTGAGCATTTTCGGTTTTCGTCAACGTTTCGTCTGGCCCGTTTAACATTAAATCAGACAAACCATAACCTAATACATCATCAGCTCGTTGAAATAAGGCTTTCACATCGTCAAATTGCTCATAAAACGCGCTTCCCATACCTACTTCTTGTGATCCTTGACCAGGAAAGAGAAATGCTAATTTAGCCATCATGAGACTCCTTTCGTTCATTCATTGCTTCGACGTCTGCTTGGATTCGATTAACGACATCTTTTTCGACAATATCGTATGTTTGTTTAATGGCACTAAATACAGCGCGACCATTGGATGATCCGTGCGCTTTTATAACAGGTGCTGCTAAGCCAAACAACCCGGCACCACCATATTCCGAATAATCGAGTTGGTCTTTAATACCTTTTAAATCCGATTTAACTAAGCCAGCTGCTAGTTTTGTTTTTATGTTTTGTGAGAACGTATCTTTAATCATCGAAAACATCGTTAAAGCCGTTCCTTCAATCGATTTCAAGGCGATATTACCTGAAAAGCCGTCTGTTACGACGACGTCAGCTACACCTTCTAACAGATCACGCGCTTCCACATTTCCAACAAAGTTAATCGGGGCATCATTCATTAAATCAAAGGCTTGTTTCGTTAATTCTGTTCCTTTTCCGTCTTCTGTCCCAACGTTTAACAAACCGACGCGTGGTTCTTTAATATGACGAACATTTTCGACATAGACTGACCCCATCATCGCGTACTGTAAAAGGTGCTGCGGCTTCGCTTCGACATTTGCGCCAACATCTAACAGTAAAAAGCCTTGTCCATCGACTGTCGGTAGCGTCGGGCTTAATGCTGGTCGTTCAATCCCTTTAATGCGGCCAACTTTAAACAAACCAACGCTCATTAACGCCCCTGTATTTCCGGCAGAAATACAAGCATCCGCTTCACCATTCTTCACAGCTTCAGCCATTAACACCATTGACGCTTGTTTCTTTTTACGCGCTACTCTAGCTGGTTCGTCATCGTTTTCAACTTTTTCAGTCGTATGATGAATCGCAATCCGATCGGTATTAGATGTCAAAAATGGCTTGATTTGCTCTTCATCACCGTACAGTATTATCTCTAATTGATCGTAGTGACTGACTGCCTGCATCGCACCTTCAACCACGGCTTGCGGAGCATTGTCACCACCCATAGCATCTATTGCAATTTTCATCGTCGTTAACTCCTTTATTCATCTGTTGATCGATACATGTGGAATTGACCTTGGAATACCATTTCTTGGTCAACATAACTCGTCACATCGACAATGGTGTGTCCCTTTTCATTCTCGCCTCGCACGTAAGCTTTAGCTATAACACGCTCATGCAACTTAACAGGGCGCGTAAAACGTATATCAGATTGAGCCGTTAAAGCTAAATCATCATCAATAACGGCGACCGCTAACGAATTAGCTTGGGCAAATAAATGGTGACCACGTGCAATTTGGTTACGAGAAAAAACATGTTCGGCTCCAATGTCTAATAATGAAATAGCCGATTGATCTAAATCTAAATGAACCACTTCACCGATCACTTCATCAAGCGGTAAAGCTTTAACCGTTTCATCCCATTGTTGCTGCGCTACATGTTTGATCCGTTCACGTAATTCTGGAATCGACAATTCTAATCGATCAAGACGAATGGTTTGAATGCTGACACCGAATTGTTCCGCTAACGCTTCATCGGTAATAAATGGTGTGTCTTCAATCAGTTGAGTTAACTGCTCTTGTCGCTCTTGTTTCTTCTTTTTCATGTCATACACCATCCGTTTTATGACTAGGTCCTAATAGTAATATATAATACGTCACCGTTAGATGCAAACATTAATCAAAAATTCGTTCTTGGATTAGCGGATCCGATTCAATCAAGTGTTTCAGCTTAGCATAATTAGGGTCTTTTTCTAACCGTCCTTCTTGCATGACACGCACAGCGTCCTGTCTTGCAACTTCTAACGCCCGGTAATCATCAACAATATTCGCCACTTTAAATTCTGGTAAACCACTTTGACGTTTGCCAAAAAAGTCACCTGGTCCGCGAATGTTTAAGTCATGTTCCGACAACTCAAAGCCATCTGTCGTCTCCGTCATCACGCGCATTCGCTCTTTTCCGTTATCACTTTTCGGGTCTGCCATTAACACACAGTAGCTTTGCTGACTGCCACGACCGACTCGTCCGCGTAATTGGTGCAATTGTGCAAGACCGAATCGTTCAGCATCATAAATCACCATCGTCGTTGCGTTTGGCACATTCACCCCTACTTCGATCACGGTAGTCGACACGAGCAGTTGAATCTCATTATTGGCAAATTGGCGCATTAAATCTTCTTTTTCTTGCGCACTTAAACGACCGTGCATTAAGCCAACTTGGATCGACTCCGGCATAACATCGCGTAATGTTTCAAAAATATCAACCGCATTTTGAATATCTAATTGGTCTGATTCTTCAATGAGAGGACAAATGACATAAGCTTGCTCACCTTGTTGGATTTGATCGATTAAAAATTGATGGATGCGCTCTGTCATATTGTGTTTGACCCAATACGTTTCAACAGGTAATCGACCTGCAGGCATTTCATCGATGACTGACACATCCATATCCCCGAAGGATGTAATCGATAACGTTCGCGGAATTGGCGTCGCTGTCATAAATAACACATCAGGGGTTAACCCTTTGTCACGTAACGTTTTTCGTTGCTTCACGCCAAATCGGTGTTGTTCGTCAACAATAACTAGTCCAAGTCGATGAAAGATCGTATCGTCTTGAATAAGCGCATGCGTCCCGACCAACACATCCACTTCACCATTTGCGACTTCTTCTAAAATCGCTTGGCGCTTCTTCCCTTTGATCGACCCTGTCAACAACCGGATACGCAGTGATTCGCCTAATAACTCGTTAAGTGACGCTTCATGTTGTTCAGCTAATATTTCAGTCGGAACCATTAAAGCCCCTTGTTGTCCAGATAATGCGGTGGCATAAAGAGCGATTGCGGCTATAACCGTTTTACCTGAGCCGACATCCCCTTGAAGTAATCGATTCATGCGTGTTTCATCACGTAAATCATGTAAAATATCGTCTAACACTTTCACTTGGCTAGTTGTCAGTTGAAACGGTAATGACTGAATGAACGATTGTAGCCGTTCGTCGTCAAATACTTTCGTCGTTCCAATCGATTGTGCTTTATTTTCTCTTCTAATATATTGCATTTTCAGCTGAAATAGAAATAATTCTTCAAAAATAAAGCGCCGTCGTGCATGTTTCAATGTCGTTTGGTTCGCTGGTTCATGCAACTGTCGAACTGCTTCTTGTCGAGTCGGTAATTTATAATCAGTTAAGTAATCACCTGGCAAAATCTCTTCGACTTCATGAAGCGAAGATTTAAGCGCATAACGAATAAACTTCTTCAACTGAGTCATCTTAAGATTGCCTTTTGTATGATAGACAGGTTCAATTGATGACGCTTCATCAAATGACTTCGGATGGAATTTATGTACAGTGAGTTGCAAACGATGCATGTCCCATTTTCCCGTTAACGTCACGGTTTCACCCATGACTAGCTTATCTTTTAAAAAGGCTTGATTAAAAAAGACAGCCTTCACAGCGACTAATCCGACTTGAATTGTACAAGTTAAACGAGATTTCTTCTTACCAAAATAAGAGATATTAGGTTGTGAAGCGACTTCCCCTTCAATCGTGGCGACTTCATCATGTTCTAAGTCTTCAAGATCTTTCAATTCTAAAAAGTCATAACGAAAAGGAAAGTGGAAGAGTAAATCTCCCACTTTCTCAATATCAAGCATCGTTAATTGTTCTTTCGTTTTATCTCCAACACTCGGAATCGTATCGACTGATTCATAAAACACTTAAAATCACTCGCTTCCCATTGCAGGCCCGAACACTTTCTTCGCTAATTCACGGCCAGTTGGTGTTGCGGCTAATCCGCCTTCAGCTGTTTCTTTTAACGCCGGTGACATGCTTTCACCAATCCGGAACATGGCACCGATTACTTCATCAGTCGGAATTCGACTCGTGACACCTGCTAATGCTAAGTCAGCTGATACAATGGCTTGGGATGAGCCCATCGCATTACGCTTCACACACGGCACTTCCACTAAACCTGCCACAGGGTCACAAACAAGACCTAACATATTCTTAAGGGTAATCGCCATCGCTTCAGCTGATTGTTGAGGTGTACCACCCGCCATTTCAACAGCTGCCGCACTAGCCATTCCCGCAGCTGAACCTACTTCTGCTTGACAACCACCAGCTGCACCAGAAATAGATGCGTTATTAGCGACGACTTGGCCGAACGCTCCAGATGTGAATAAAAAGCGAATCATTTGTTCACGCGTCGGGTTTAACCTCGGTTTAAGGCCAAATAAAACTCCCGGCACACAACCTGCACTTCCGGCTGTTGGCGTTGCACAAATCGTTCCCATCGCTGCGTTCACTTCATTCGTCGCCACAGCTTTACTAACTACATCTAAAAGTAGATTACCAGACAACGACTCTTGTTCTGCCATATATTGTTGGATTAAAACCGCATCGCCGCCAGTTAAGCCTGATGTCGATTTTACACCTTGTAGCCCATCTTCAACGGATTTTTCCATGACGTCTAAATTACGACCCATTTCGGCGAAAATCTCTTCTCGTGGTTTATCGGTTTCTTCAACTTCTTGACGAATCATCACTTCTGAAATGGGAATCCCATCATCTTCTGCGCGTTTCACTAATTCACTAACATTTTGAAACATCATGTGCTGTCCACCCCTTCCTTATTCTGAAATCGTCACGACTTGCAAGATATGATCACATTCATTTAATTGCTCCATCACATCGTTAGGTATTTTTTCGTCCGTTTCGATAATCATCATCGCTTCCTGACCTTCTTCTCGTCGAGCAACTTCCATATGACCGATATTAATCTCATATTCAGCTAAAACGGTTGTCACTGAAGCAATCGCACCAAAACGGTCATTATGCATCACTAAAATAGCTGGCGACTGTCCTGACAAACGGAGTTCAAAACCGTTTAATTCAGTAATCTCAGCTTTCCCGCCACCAATTGAAATACCGACGAGTTCAAACGTACCATCTTGATCTCCTAATTCAATCCGAGCTGTATTCGGATGATCACTAGAACCATCTTCTTCTATGATTTGTATGTCAACGTTTTCATCTTGTGCTAGCGTTTTAGCATCGCGTATGCGTTCATCGTACGTATCAAATCCTAAAATACCACCAATTAGTGCAACGTCTGTTCCATGACCTTCATACGTTTTGGCAAAAGAACCATATAAGTGAATTTTCGCCCAATCTGGTTTGCGACCAAATAATTCACGTGACATTTTACCAATTCGAGCAGCACCTGCTGTGTGTGAGCTGGACGGCCCAATCATGACAGGTCCGATAATGTCGAACACCGATCTAAACTTCATGCCGGACACCCCTTTATAAATTCATATTACCTCCATTTTATCGTTAATTGAACAAAAAGCCAACACTTATCCGACGTGTCTTCATGTCATGAGTTGATATTTTTCAATGCAAAGCTTATAATGTATTTTGGGTTTTTAAGACCTGGGCGGGTGAGGGCTTACAAAAAAAGAAGGAGTCGTCATGAATAATTGGCCAAACCATCGTTGGTATAACGATGTGATCGCTGGTTTGATCGGTTATTTAACGACCGTTTACATCGTCGTCGTTAACAGCGCGATTTTAAATGATGCTGGGATAAACCGAGAAGACGCTATGATTGCGACGATCTTAGCCAGTGCCGTCGGTTGTTTACTCGTCGGTATTTGGGGACGTGTCCCGATTATTATCATTCCAGGCATGGGTGTTAATGCCCTGTTCGCCTATTCAATCGTTGAGCAATACGATTTTTCTTATGAACAAGGGTTAGGTGTCGTTGTAGTCGCTGGGGCTATCTTTCTATTAACAGCTATCACCCCGCTTGGCGAAGCGTTTAAGCAAGCCATTCCTGATGCACTTAAGCATGGCATTACGATCGGGCTTGGACTTTTCCTCGTCTTAATCGGACTCGAAAACGGTGGCCTTATCGTCAGTGGTGACTATTCGATTATTTCACTCGGAGACTTTTCATCACCGTTTGTTATAGTCAGTTTATTATCATTACTCGTTGGTATTGTATTATTTGTCAAAAATGTACCAGCCAACTTCCTGTTAACGATGTTAATCGGTACGGGTATTGCTTATATGTTCGGTACGCTTGATACAGAACCGACAACGATCACCGCTGATAACATCGCGAATTTCTTTGTGATGCCAGCATTTGACCACATGATTAGCGCTACGTTTTGGATTGCCGTATTACCTCTTGCGATTGTGTTGATCTTTGAAAGCATGGGGTTATTGCACGGTCAACTCGATATGATTGACCGACACGAAGCATTTCACCGCGCGAATAAAAGTAGTGCTCTAACGGCAATGTTAAGCGGATTTCTAGGAACATCACCGACGATCCCTGCTGCTGAAACGGCTGCTGTCACCGCGGCAAAAGGTCGTACAGGGCTTGCGAGTGTTGTCATTGGGGTATTATTTCTATCGACATTTGTCTTGATCCCATATATTTCACTCGTACCAGCAAATGCGATTAGTCCGATTTTAATTATCGTTGGTGTGTTAATGATGCAATCGATCAAACATATTCATATTGATGATATGACGGAAGCATTCCCGACATTTCTAATCATGTTTATGATTCCGTTTACGTACAGCATTGCGGATGGTATGGCGTTTGGATTTATTGCTTATCCAATTGTCAAAATCGTCTCAGGACGAAAACATGAACTTAATCCATTAATGATTTTCATTTCGATTTTATTTTTAATCGAATTTATTTTAAAAGGTATGATGTAAAACAAAAGGTCCGAACTCGTATGACATCATTCGAGCTCGGACCTTTATTGTTATTCAACTGAAAAAATGTAGGAATAAATCGGTTGTTCGCCTTTGTGTACTTCGACTTCGATTTCTTCGAAGTGTTGTTCAATGTATGCTTCCATTTGTTCGACTTCTTCGTCAGTACCTTCTTCACCTTGTAAAATCGTCACAATCTCGTCTTCTTCATCATCAATAAGATTATTTAATAGTTCATAAATCGCTTCGAGTTTGTCACGATTAACAGCACTAATTGTTCCATCGACAATACCCATGAAGTTTCCTTCTTCGATATTACGACCGTCGATCTGTGTATCACGCACCGCATACGTTAGCTGGCCTGTTTTCACATGTTGCATCGCTTCACGCATCGCATCCGCATTATCAGATAAACTAGCTTCTAAATTAAGAGCTAACATCGCTCCCATACCTTGTGGCACCGTTTTCGTTGGGACCACTTGCACATCGACATCGACTAAGTCGTTCACTTGTTCTGCGGCCATCACAATATTTTTATTATTTGGTAAAACCAACACTTGGTCAGCGTTCGCTTCTGTGACTGCCTCGACGATATCTTGCGTACTTGGATTCATCGTTTGACCGCCTTCAATAACGACAGAAGCACCAAGGCTTTCAAACATTTCTCTAATGCCACTTCCCATCCCGACTGTTACGACCGCAAGCGGTTGTTTAGGGGTCACTTCTTCCTCTTTCGACTGTTCACCGACAATCGACGTATGTTGTTCGCGCATGTTTTCAATTTTAATGTTGATTAAACTACCGTATTTTTGTCCTAGGCTCATCACGTCGCCTGGATATTCAGCGTGAATATGGACTTTCACAACTTCATCATCTGCTACAACAAGCAATGAGTCACCATGCTCACTTAATTCTTCACGATAAGCATCTTCATCAAATGGGTTTTGTTGTAATTTATCATCTTCAAATTTCACCATAAACTCGGTACAGTAACCGAACTCAATATCTTCAGTTTCCATGAAATCTTGGTGCATTTTATGATGTTCAGCACTCACCATCTCATCTAATGATGGTTGGCTTTGCGTTTGTGGTACGTCTTCTCCTTTTAGTGATGCTAAAAAACCTTCATAAACCGTTACTAAACCTTGTCCACCACTATCAACGACACCCACTTCTTTTAAGACAGGTAATAACTCAGGCGTTCGTTCGAGTGAAGATTTGGCTTCATCAAGTACTGCCGTAAAAAATTCCACAAAATCATCTGTCGTTTTAGCTACTTCTTGTGCATGGTTACCAGCGTCTTTTGCCACAGTTAATAACGTTCCTTCAACAGGCTTCATAACAGCTTTATACGCTGTTTCAACACCCGCTTGTAACGCATCAGCCAAGTCTGCTACCGTAACAGACTCCTTGTCTTGAATACTTTTCGAAAAGCCACGAAATAATTGAGATAAAATAACACCCGAATTACCGCGTGCTCCCATTAATAATCCTTTCGCAAGTGCATTCGCAACGTCACCTATATGATCAGAAGTTACCTTTTCAACTTCTGATGCACCAGATGTCATTGTTAAATTCATATTCGTACCCGTATCGCCATCTGGTACAGGGAATACGTTTAATGAATCAATCATTTGCGATTGGTTCGATAGATGATTCGCCCCTAATAACACCATGTGAGCGAATTGTTCACCTGTTAATGTATGTTTAGACACAACATTTCCTCCTTCATCCACAACAATCCTCTATGTCGTTACACGAACGCCATGAATATAAATATTGACTGATACAACATCCAAACCGAGCATACGCTTCAACGCATATTTCACTTGGTTTTGAACATTATGCGCGACTTCAGAAACCTTCGTTCCGTAGCCAACTATGATGTACATATCAATAGCTAATTCGTCATCGTCTTGACGTACAACGACACCTTTCGTAAAGTTTTCTTTGCCTAACATTTCCGATAAGCCGTCTTTTAACTGCTTTTTGGAAGCCATACCAACTATACCATAGCATTCCATTGCTGCGCCACCAGCAATTGTTGAGACGACTTCTTTCGTAATTGATACTTGTCCATATTGATTGTTAAATTCTATTGACATAACCATCCTCCTTGGTTGATGACGATAACTATCGTTATTTTACTATATTGTCAAACAGATTAAAAGGCATGACAACGTTTTCATAATGTGTCAAGGAAATAAACTTGATAAACTTTGATTCCATCGTTGAAATCAAAGAAACCATATGATAAAGTATAAAAGTGATTGATTCAGAAGTAGGAGGGATTTTAAATGGCTCGTAAATGTAAAGTTACTGGACGTAAAACGTCAACAGGTAACCACCGTTCACACGCGATGAATTCCAATAAACGTAAATGGAAATCAAACGTTCAAAAAGTACGTATCATGGTAGACGGTAAACCACAAAAAGTTTATGTATCAGCACGTGCTTTAAAATCTGGCAAAGTTCAGCGCGTATAATGCTAAACACAGAATAAAAACTCGCTTACAACTTAAATGTAAGCGAGTTTTTTTGTGTCCTATTCTTTTTTCACAACCCCGATCATCGACTTCACGATACCACCTAAAAATTTTGGCAATTTAATCGTATAAAACGTCATCTTCCCCCTCCTAGCTCAGCACGTTTCAAACAGCTTAACCATCACGGCTCTTTATCACTATTAATATGCCGTCAGTAAACAAATAAGTACCGATTTTTTCTTTCCATTCATTTGAAACGGTTAATGACGACCCGCTTTGAATCGTCTGGTCCTTTAATGGATACTTGAATCCTTCTAACGTCAAGCCTTTAACCGTTCGTGTTAACGCTAAAAATGAAACGTACGGAAAGGTATCATCTCGTTCTATATGATATGTGCCGGGTTGCTTTAAGGTGATTTCATTTTGCTTATTAACGAGCCATGCATCAATGTGATGGGGCATAAATGATTGCAACATGAACATGTTAACCCATTCATGATCGCGTCGTCCGCCTAAAGCGCCAAATACTAATACTTGGTCAGGATCAAGTGAAATCGCGAGTTTAATCGCTAACTCCAAATCGGTATCATCTTTATCTGATGGATACGTATGAACACTCGCGCATGCTTCATGAATCGCAGCCAATTCGTCATCATTAACGGAATCGAAATCGCCAATCGCATAATCAAATTGGTCGAACGATTGACTAAGCTTATAGGCACCTGAATCCACTCCGATCCACGTTGTGATATGAGGGTAATGGTGAAAAGATGGCATGTCGTCAACAGGTCCTCCTGCAACAATCGCAATGACACGCATATCACAGACCTCCTAAGATATTTCGATGCTTGAACGAATGGATTCAATCGCAGCTTGGCGATCTGACTGTTTAAAAATGGCACTACCAGCGACTAACACGTCTGCTCCCGCCTTAACACAGTCAGGTGCTGTTTCAGCTTTAACGCCGCCATCTACTTCGATTTCAAAATCAAATCCATAATCAGCTTTCAATTGAGCGAGCTCTTCAATTTTGCCTAATGTCGACGTGATAAACGATTGGCCACCAAAACCAGGGTTCACCGTCATGACTAAGACGAGGTCAACATCTTGTAAAATGGGCTCGACCGCTGATACAGGGGTCGCTGGATTAATAACGACTCCAGGTTTCACACCGTGTGCTTGAATTTGTTGAATCACACGATGCAAATGCGGACACGCTTCTTGATGAACAGAGATAATATCCGCTCCCGCTTCAGCGAACGCATCAATGTACTGTTCCGGGTTTTCAATCATTAAATGAACATCGAGCGGTCGGTCTGTCACGGGGCGAATCGCTTCAACAATCATCGGGCCAATCGTAATGTTCGGCACGAAATGACCATCCATCACGTCAACATGAATGTAATCACTTCCCGCTTCAACTGACTGAATATCTTCTTTTAATGTTGCAAAATTAGCAGATAAAATAGATGGAGCAATTTTTGTCATCGTTAATACCTCGGCTTTCTTTGGTTAATTTCATCGTAAAATTGTTGATAATGCGTATATCGAAATGGAGCAATGTCACCATCATCGACAGCCTGTTTCACCGCGCATTTCGGTTCATTAATATGGTAACACCCGCGGAATTTACAACCCTCTTCAAATGCCATTAAATCAGGAAAACAGTGACGTAGGTCTTCTAAAGCCAGTTCATCGAAATCAAGAGCACTAAAACCTGGCGTATCCGCTACTAATCCACCACCTAATTGATACAGCTCAACATGGCGAGTTGTATGCTTGCCACGCCCAAGACTTTGGGAAATATCATTTGTTTCAATGTTTAACGTGTCGTCTAATCGATTAAGTAACGTCGATTTTCCAACGCCAGATTGTCCTGCTATCACGGACGTTTTATCACGCAAATAAGGTTTAAGTTGTTCGGTTAAGTCTGCTGTTTCTTGCGACGTTTGAATCACGTCATAACCGATCGCTTCATAAACCGATCGATAATAATCGATTCTCTTCCTCGTCTCGTCATCAATTAAATCGTCTTTTGTTAACACAATTAAAGCATCGAGTTGTTTATGTTCAACTAAAACTAAAAAACGATCAAGAAGTAAAGGGTTAAATTCTGGTTCAATCATCGACGTCACAATAATCGCCTGGTCAACATTCGCAACAGGCGGTCTAATAAGTTCATGATCTCGAGGTAAAACGTCTGTAACCGTTCCTGTTTCGTCTTCTTCTAACGTGATGTCAACGTAATCTCCGACAAGTGGGGTGATTTTCTGCTTTCTAAACACACCTCGTCCTTTGCACCGGTAGATTTGATCCCCGACCATGACATCATAAAACCCACTTAATGCTTTCATTATTTTTCCTTGAACCATTTACTCACTCTCTTCTGAATCATATGGTATCGTTTCGTGATAAACTTGTTCACCTTCGCGTAAGACTAACACTTCAGCTGTCGTCTCCGGTTCGATTGTGACATCAACGGAATACGTCGTGTCTTCATAAATGACGTCATCTTCATAAATGTCATTGATATTATTGTTTTGATCATCAATATAAATCGCGACTTCTTGTCCTTCTGGTGATTGATTTGATGTATCTGTCTGATTATCGTTTTGGTTCGAATTATCATTTTGATTCGATTGATCATTACCTTGTGACTGGTCGTCTTGACTCGTATTCGGCTCTTGATAGTCAACGGTAAAAGAGACCGTTTCTGTTCTTGGCTGAGGTTCAGGCCCTTGCGAAACATACACTTTAATCTCATCACCTTGTTCGAGTTCACTTTCAGGGCGTGGCTCTTGGCGTGTAATTCGACCTTGTGCGAAATCACCTGAATGCTCTTCTTCTGTTAACAAGGTCAACGAATGTTCGCTCGCATAATCTTGTACTTCATCTAATGTCCAATTCGTGAATGATGGAATTTCAACCGATGGCGGTCCTTGACTAATATCGAAAATGACCCGAGTTTCTTCGGGGATAATGTCAGCACCTGGTTCAGGCTGTATCTGTTCGATAATCGTTCCTTCTGGTTGATCTGACGTTCTTTCATAGTAAATCACTTCTTGGTAGCCATTCGCCTCTAAATAACGACGCACCTCATCAAAATCATCGCCAACGTAATCAGGAAACTCAAGTTTTTCTTGACCTAAACTCGTATACAATGTCACAGTTGCCCCTTCTTTTACGGTCGAACCAGCATTAGGCGACGAACGAACGACAGATCCTTCCTCTATTTCTTCAGAAAAAACCGATTCACGCTCAACAACTAAGTCTAAATTGGACAACTCTGTTACAGCATCTTCGTAAGTAAAGCCTTCTACATCTGGTATCGTCACATCATCTGGCATGAACATTCCTGGTAAAACAAACAATGCAACCATAATTGCTGCAATCAGTAAAAAAACTGCTGTCGTTAACCAAGCTACCCATTTTTTCGACCGTTTTGGTGACGTTTGCGCTCCAGGTACAATCGTTTCGGATTGATCAGTATGGCTTTGAGCTGATGAATGACTACCTTCTTGTATGGCCGGGATGGCTTTGGTGTCTTCCCCTTCTTCTACAGGCGGAACATAACGTGCTTCATTAGCTCTTGAAGCGTCAAATACTGTCTCTAAACTTTGTCTTAATTCTCCCACTGTACTGAAGCGTTCTAAAGGGTTTTTCACCGTCGCTTTTAACACAACATTTTCTAAACTTTGTGGAATGTCTGGATTAAAACTTCTGACAAATGGCGGTTCTGTTTGCATATGTTTGAGCGCAATCGATACAGCAGATTCGCCTGAAAACGGTAATCGACCCGTCAACAATTCGTACAAAACAATACCAAGTGAATAAACATCAGACTTATTCGTTGCGAGTCCGCCGCGGGCCTGTTCTGGTGATAAATAATGAACAGACCCCATGACGTCATTCGTTTTCGTTAGAGACGTCGTACTTAATGCTCGAGCGATACCGAAATCCGTAATTTTTACATGTCCATGGCCATCGATCAAAATATTTTGTGGTTTAATATCACGGTGTACAATATCATTTTGATGAGCGTGTTCAACGGCGTCTGTTAATTGCAACATTATCTGAACCGATTCTTGCATCGGTATCATACCGTAGGCTTGGATATATTGCTTTAACGTCATCCCATCGACATATTCCATAATTATATAATGAATATCATCTTCTTGTCCGACATCATAGATGCTAACAATATGTTCGTTAGACAAGCTGATGGCTGCTTCTGCTTCACGGTTAAACCGTTCGATAAACTCAGGATTATCAGCATATTCCATCCGAAGTATTTTGATGGCTACATCGCGGTTCAACACTAAGTCTTGGCCTAAATAAACGTTCGCCATTCCACCGCCACCAATATAGCGGATAATCCGGTAACGATCATTTAAGACATTTCCTAAGACCATGTCGGATCACCTGCTTCATCCGGCGTTAATTCAACGACTATCGCTGTGATATTATCATCACCGCCACGTTCGTTCGCTTCATGAAGTAATTCGTCCACGCTTTGCTCGATTGTGTCATGCTTTAGCAACATATCAAGCAAGTCACGATCCGATACTTTATTCGTTAAACCATCCGTACACAATAAAACATAACCTGTTTCATGCCATTCATAATCCACCACATCCACGGCAATCGATTCTGATGTACCAAGCGCTCGTGTTAAAATATTTTTCTTCGGATGATACTCCGCTTCTTCTTGTGTGATTTGCCCTTGTAAGACGAGTTCATTAACGAAGGAATGGTCATACGTTTTTTGTTCAATGGTTTCATTTGTCACATGATATAAACGACTATCGCCTACATGCGCAACGACAACGGTTTGATTAACAAAAGCAGCAGCTACTAATGTCGTCCCCATTCCAGCTAACTCTTGGCGTTGTTGTGCGTAATCACGTAATGTATCATTCATAGTTTGAATAACGGTATCAAGCCAAACATCTAATTCGCGAATATCGTTGAAAGCTTCTGCTTCTTCCCAATAGGATTTCATTTCCTCTGTGGCCATTTGGCTTGCGACATCACCTGCTTGGTGACCCCCCATGCCATCTGCAACAACGGCTAACAGTTGCCCCCCACGGTTATAAAATAAGCCACCACTATCTTCATTCGTTTCGCGTATTTGACCCTTATCAGACTTATATACTGCTTGCATCGATGTCATGCACCTCACTTCACATCTAATCACTTACGGTATCGTAATCGTGTTATAAAAAATCCATCTGCCTGGAAATCATGCGGGAATATTTGTAACCCAACCGAACTCAAGCCAGATAATGTTTGACATTCAACAGGTAAATCCGAGAAGAAGGTTGGATCAACTTCTAAATCTGGATGACGCTCGAGTAAGGCGTGAATTTGTTGTTCATTTTCTTCCTGATCGACCGTACACGTACTATAAATTAAATGCCCTTCTTGTTTTAAAAGCGGCAAAACAGCGTCGAGTAATTGAGCTTGCACGTCCGCTAACTCTGAAATGTTTTGTTCAGACTTTTGATATTTAATATCCGGCTTGCTTCGTAAAACACCAAGCCCTGTACATGGCGCATCTAATAAAATACGGTCAAATGTCGCATCACTATGTAAGTTCTTAAGGTGACGGCTATCCGACGTATGAACAGCTACATTCGTTAACCCTAACGTTTCAGCCTTTTCTTGGACGAGTTTGATTTTATTGTGATGCAAATCGTAAGCGTAGATTGATCCTTCATTATTCATCTTTTCTGCAAGGTGTGTTGTTTTGCCACCAGGGGCACTACACGCGTCGAGAACAGTCATCTCACCAGTCGGTGCGACCATCTCTGAAACGAGCATGGACGTTTCATCCTGTATCGTTAAATAATCAGGGAATAACTGACTATGCAATACATTGCCTTTCGTCACAATCAACCCTTGCGGCGATAAACGAGACCGTTCCGTTTCAATGCCTTCTTCAATCAATGACTGCATCGCTTCATCTCGAGTCATTCGAAGTGGCTGGACCCTGACGGCGACTTGTTTCGATTGAATATTAGACTCACACATCGCTTGAGTCGTTTCAAAGCCATATTGATCGATCCAACGTCGAACAAGCCATGTTGGATGACTCGTTCGGACCGCTAATTGTTTGATCGGATCTTCAATATCGTCTATCGACGGAACGCCTTCGCGTTGTGCTTGTCTTAACACACCGTTTACGAATCCACTAATGCCTTTATGCCCTCTCGCTTTCGCAATCGTAACGGCTTCGTTTATCACAGCGTGGTCAGGCACTCGTGATAAATAGACCATTTGGTATAACGACATCCGCAGCAAAATCCGAACCCACTGGTCGAGTTTCTTTTTGCCTACAAATTGTTTAATGTAATAGTCGAGCGTCATTTGTCGTTGTAACGTCCCATATACGAGTTCGGTCAACAACCCTCGATCTTCTACTTTCAAATCGTGCTTGGCCATCGTTTGGTTAATTAAAATATGACTGAAACTACCATCTTGGCTCACACGTTCTAATATATTTAATCCAATTTCACGTACTGTTTTTACTGTTGACATATGATCATCCTAATTGGTCACCAACTTGGAAAAAGTCTGCCGATCCGCGTAAAAAATCGATAGTGTTCATACGCTTTTTACCAGCTGGTTGAATTTGCGTTAAACGAATTACCTTCTGATCGCCAGTCGCAATATCGATCCCTTGATTCACATCGACTTGGACAATCGTACCCGGTGCTAGCTCTGTTGATTGATTCACTTTCTCAGCCGCCCACACTTTGACCGTTTCGCCGTGGTAGGTCGTAAAAGCAACTGGCCATGGATTAAGACCGCGCACTTGATTGTAAACGGTCTCTTGTGGCTCCGACCAATCGATTCGTTCAATATCGCGCGTAATGTTCGGAGCGAACGTCGCTTTTTCATGCTGTTGCTCTTCTGGCTCAATGTCACCAGCAAACAAACGTGGTATCGTCTTAAGCAACAAATCGCGTCCGACGTCAGATAATCGGTCATGCAAATCACCAACTGTATCTTCTTCGTGAATCGTGACACGCTCTTGGGCCAACATCGCACCGGCATCCAGGGCTTTTACCATATACATGATGGTAATCCCTGTTTCACTATCCCCATTTAAGATCGAGTAATGAATAGGAGCTCCACCGCGCCATTTAGGTAATAATGAGGCATGGACATTGATGCAACCGTATTCAGGTGCATTTAATAATGGTTCGGGCAAAATTTGTCCGTATGCTGCTGTGACGATTAAGTCGGGTTCGTATTCTAAAATCGTTTCGTAGTCGTGTTTAATCTTCTCCGGCTGTAAAACGGGAATATCATACGTGGTTGCACATTCTTTGACAGGGGAAGGCGTCAGATGTTTTTTGCGCCCTTTTGGTCTGTCAGGTTGTGTCACAACAGCCACGACGTCATAATCGGATGCGATTAATTGTTCTAAAGCTGGAACGCTAAAATCAGGCGTCCCCATAAATACAATTCGTTTCGTCATAATAAACTCCTTCATCTATTCTTCGTTCGATTACATAAAATAATATGGCTCAAAATCGACAGTTAATTGTAAATCATCTTGGGTCATTTCTTTTTGAAATTGATTGAGAAGTTGGGACAATGCACTTTCCACATCGTCACGCTGTCTATATTTTATCATGCATTGGTAACGATAGCGATCTTTAATCCGTAACATAGGAGATGGTGAAGGTCCTAACAACTGCGCGTCATCCCCTAATTCTCTCGCTAATAACTCAGCGACACGTTTAGAAGCATCAACTGCCTTGACGTGATGGCTGTGCGATAAATTCACTAATACGAGATAATAATAAGGCGGATAACCAAATCGTTTTCTTACTTGCATCTCACGTAAGTAAAACGCTTGATAATCATAAGCCGCAGCCATTTCTACTGTGTAATGCTCAGGTGTGTACGTTTGGACCACAACTTCACCAGGTAATTCATGCCGTCCAGCTCGACCACTCACTTGCGTTAATAATTGAAACGATTTCTCAGCAGCACGAAAATCGGGTAAATGTAACATTGCATCCGCTGCAATGACACCAACGAGCGTGACGTTTTCAAAATCCAATCCTTTCGCGATCATCTGGGTTCCGAGCAAAATATCCGCTTCACCATCGGCAAACTGTTGCAACAACCGTTCGTGAGCTCCTTTACGACTCGTCGTATCGACATCCATCCGTATAATCCGAGCATTATCCATCTGTTCCCGCAACGCTTCTTCGACTTTTTGTGTCCCTGTTCCAAAGAAGCGAATCGCATCGCTTTCGCAATTCGGACAAACATCTGGCATCGGACGTTCTGCATTACAATAGTGGCATTTCAATCGATGCTGCGTCCGGTGATACGTCATCGATATATCACAATGCTCACATTGTACGGTCTCTCCGCATTCGCGACACATAACAAACGATGCGTAACCCCGGCGGTTCAACATCAGAACAACTTGTTCACCACGATTAATCCGCTCGCTCATTTTGTCCACTAAAGCATCAGAAAACATCGTCCGGTTCCCTTTTTCTAATTCTTTACGCATATCGACGATCTCCATGTCAGGGAGTGCTTGTTGATTAATACGCTCAGTTAACTCTAACAAACGGTAAACACCTTTTTGCGCCCTAGCATAGCTCTCCAACGTTGGTGTGGCGCTCCCTAACACGACTGGACACTGGTGATAATCGCCACGATATTTAGCGACTTCTCGGGCATGGTACTTCGGATAATCTTCTTGTTTATACGTCGTTTCATGTTCTTCGTCAATGATAATAATACCGAGACGGTCAAACGGTGCAAAAATCGCTGACCTTGCGCCGACCACAACTTTCACTTCACGGCGGTGAATTTTTCGCCATTCATCATATTTCTCGCCGGTCGACAACCCGCTGTGAAGAACCGCAACATCAGCACCAAAACGTGACTTAAAACGTGTCACCATTTGTGGCGTTAAAGCTATTTCAGGCACTAATACAATCGCTTCTTCCCCTTTAGCGAGTACTTTTTCAATCGATTGTAGATAAATTTCTGTCTTTCCACTTCCTGTGACACCATGGAGTAAAAAAACGTCATGCTTAGACTGTTCAATATTGTCCATAATGGGGTTGATCACGTTTTGCTGTTGTTCCGTTAACGGAAGTGATTGCGACGGTTGTTGTTCTGCTCCATGAGGGTCACGATAAATTTCGCGTTGGACTAATGAAATGAACCCTTTATCCTCTAATGCTTTAATTGGCCCTCTCGTGACATCTAATGTTTGTTGCAGTTGCTTCAACCGAACAGGCTCTTCTTGGTCGATTAACCACATTAGGGCTTGACGTTGCTGCTTCGCTTGTTTACTGATATCGTCTAACTTTTCTAACGTTTCAGGTTCACTTAACGCCAGTTTAACATATGTATCGGTCTTCACGCGGTTTTTCCCTTTTACGACATATTTTAACTCAATATCGCCCACTTCAATGTGTTTTGTAATTTGTGAGTCGGGAATTTGGGCATCTTGCAAATCTTGAAACGGGATGACTTCGCGTCCTTGTGTGACTCGTTGCCAATTGTCTGGTAAAGCGTCTTCCTCTGTTAATAGCCACACTTCCTTTTCGTATTTCGCCTTAAAGACGGCCGGTAACATGGCTTGTAAGGCAGAAATGCGAAAGCAGAGTGTTTCGTGTTGTAACCACTTAGATAATTTGAGTAATTCTGGTGTTAATATCGGTTCATAATCCATCACACGTTGAATCGGTTTTAATTTGTCGAAGTCACTATCATCTGTTAAATCGACGACAAACCCCATGATATGGCGAGGCCCAAATGGCACCACAACACGCACACCAGGCTTAACGACCGTTTTTAAATGGTCAGGAATATGATAATCAAATAATGCATCTGTTGCCGACACGGGTACATCTACGACGACTTTAGCGATGTCCACGTTTTTCACCTACATTTCTTCGAGTAAAATTGACCATAACTGCTTAGCGACGGCTTCTTTTGACTGTAACGGAATCGTCTCATGACGTTCTTGCGCAGTTAAGACGTCAACCGCATTCGTATCGGTTTTAAAGCCCTGTTCGTCACGGCTTATGTCATTAACGACAATCGCATCTAAATGCTTGCGCGCCATTTTATCACGACCATAAACAAGAGGCTCGTCCGTTTCAGCCGCAAAGCCGACTAAGTATTGCTTCGTTTTGCGTTCTCCGAGTGCTTGTAAAATATCACGGGTACGCTTCATTTCTATTGATAATGGACCCGATTGTTTTTTCATTTTATTCTCGACTTGTTCAACTGGCTTATAATCAGCGACGGCTGCTGCTTTGACGACGATATCTTGCTCGTCATAGTCATTCAAAACGGTATTATACATTTCCTCAGCAGTCGTAACGTCTTTTACTGTGATACCGTGTGGCTTTTCTAATGTCACTGGGCCGCTCACCAACGTGACACTAGCTCCGAGGTCGCGTGCCGATTCAGCAATTGCATATCCCATTTTACCGGACGAGTGATTCGTGAAATAACGAACGGCATCAATCGACTCAATCGTTGGGCCTGCCGTAACGAGTACGCGTTTACCGCTGAGTGGCTGATACTGTCGCTTCGTTTTATGTTCTTCGACAACATCAATAATTCGCTCTGGTTCCTCTAGCCGTCCTTTACCGACATAGCCACAAGCTAAATAACCGTCTCCTGGTTCGATAAAATGATAACCATACGAATCAAGTGTTTGCAAATTGGCTTTTACCGCAGGGTGGTCATACATATGAACGTTCATAGCTGGCGCAATATAAACAGGACTCGTAGTCGCAAGTAAAGTTGTCGTTAACATGTCATCGGCTAAGCCATTTGCGATTCGGCCTAACAAATGAGCGGTTGCAGGCGCTAAAATTGTGACGTCTGCCCAATCCGCTAAGTCAATATGAGCAATCTTTTCGGGATTCTTTTCGTCAAACGCATCTGTGTAAACAGGGTTCCGAGATAATGCTTGAAACGTTAAGGGACTGACGAATTCCGTTGCTCCTTCAGTCATGATTACTTTTACGTCATAACCGCGTTGTACGAGTTTACTCGTTATAGCACACGCCTTATACGCCGCTATTCCTCCTGAGACTCCGAGTAGTACATTTTCTGTTTGGTTCATCTATCTCGCCTCCATCATAAAACACGCCTTTGTCTGAAGATGCCCTATCAAAAAAGAACAACCTGTAATACAGCAGGTTGTTCCAATCATCGGGCATCGTGTTTTGCGCTAGGTGGTGCATGGAATAAACCCATCTCATCACCAACCTGCATACGCTATTTGACTGCCTATTATTTGTATTCTTCGATCGATAATTTGTCTTCAATAATTTCTTCTAATGCTCGGCCGACATACTTCGGTGATTTGTAATCATCAAGCATATAATTTTGGTTATCATGCAGTTCACGCGCACGACTTGACGATGCTCTCACAATGGCATACTTTGAGTCAATTTTGTTAAGCAAATTGTCAACTGACGGCTCTAAAATCATAAATCAACACTCCCTAACGCTTTTTTATATTGTGATGCGATGCGCTCGCGTTTTAAATGTTCACTCTCAACAATTGATTCTATACGACGAACGGCCGCATGAACGTCATCATTGACGACAACATAATCATAAGCATCCATCATCTCAATTTCCTTTTTCGCTTCTGATAAACGATTGCGGACTACCCCTTCATCTTCTGTTCCACGCGTTATAATACGATTTTTCAGTTCTTCTAAGCTCGGTGGGAACAAGAAAATAAAAACGCCCTCAGGAAAATTCTCTTTTACTTGTAAGGCACCTTGGACTTCAATTTCTAAAAAGACATCTCGCCCTTGTTCTAATGTTTGTTCGACATAGGCTTTCGGTGTGCCATAATAATTGCCTACATATTCAGCATACTCGATTAATTCATTTCGTTCAATCATTTGTTGGACGTCTTCTTTAGTTTTAAAGAAATAATCGACGCCGTCTTCTTCCCCTTCTCGAGGGTCTCGAGTTGTCACGGAAATCGAATACGCTAAATCTGGATCTTGGTCGAAAAGTGCTTTTCGAACCGTTCCTTTGCCAACCCCAGATGGGCCAGAAAGGATAAATAAAATACCTTTTTCATCTCTCACGACAGGTCCTCCTAGTTGTCGATGTTCATATCTTCATTCACGACACGCTGTCCAACTGTTTCGGGTTGTACAGCCGATAAGACGACGTGGTCACTGTCCGTTACAATGACTGCGCGTGTTCGTCTTCCATATGTAGCATCTACGAGTTTATTACTATCACGTGCGACCGTAATAATACGTTTGATCGGGGCGGATTCGGGCGATACGATCGAGATAATCCGATTGGCAGATACGACGTTACCAAACCCGATATTAATTAATTTCAAATTCATTCTTGTCTCCCCTAACTTTTGTGTCACTATATATAATACTTCTATTATAGTCTAAATATAGGCAAAAACTCAAATATTATTCTATATTTTGGACTTGTTCTTTAATTTTCTCGATGACACTCTTTAATGCGACCGCTTGCTTACTCAAAGCAACATCATTTGCTTTTGACCCAATCGTATTTGCTTCTCGGTGCAATTCTTGTGTTAAAAAATCTAACCGACGCCCGATCGCTTCATTCGATACGAGCAACTCATCCACTTGGTCCACATGTGATAAAAGCCTCGTCACTTCTTCAGAAATATCACCTTTATCGACTAAAAAGGCCACTTCTTGAACAAGTCGTTGTTCATCAATGGAAACGTCTCGGAGAGCATCCTGCATTCGATTTAACACGCGTTCATAATAATGCTCTTTTAACGTTTCTTGGTTATCATCTAACTCTTTTGCAAGACGCTTAATGTCAGCATTATAATGTAATACGTCACGTTTAAGTTTTTCGCCTTCATCACGACGCATGTCGGCAACACTCTTTAAGGCATCATCTAATGTGTTAAGTACCACATCTTCTAATTGATCATCGATGTGAGTCGTTTGATCTTTTTCAAACAAACCATCGAGTTGTAATAGATGATCGATCGTGACGTCACCTGAAACATGAGTTTTATCTTGGATATTATGAATCTGTTCTAAGTATTGATTTAATAATGGCCAGTTTACGCGTATTGACTGCTCGCTTAACGCCTCACCGTTTATTTGAATCCAAACATCGACTCGGCCGCGCTCAAACCAGTTTTTAATACGTGCTTTTAATGTTTCTTCTAGAGGTAGTAATTCATTAGGCATTTTTAGTGAACAATCTAAAAAGCGATGATTCACCGTTTTCACTTCGATTGAGACTTGTTGCTCGCCTAATTGACCTATAGCTTGGCCGTAGCCAGTCATACTTTGGACCACGTTCATCACCAACTTTTTTTAAGTACGTAATATATTTTCGCATTAAATGAGATGACATTTCAACTATTAAACGGTATTAAATCAATATTTATTCATGCTATACTAATAATCTATGAGGTGATAAACATGCCATTTGATGGAATTGTAACCCGTGCAGTCACACACGAATTAACGAACTTAGAAGGTGGCCGCATTCAAAAAATATACCAACCAACTGACAGCGAGCTTGTTTTAACAGTCCGTAGCGGCGGGACAAACCATAGCTTATTGATCTCGACGCACTCAAGTTATGCTCGTATTCACTTAACGAGCGAGAAATATACCAATCCGAAAGAACCACCCATGTTTTGTATGGTGTTACGCAAATATTTAGGCGCTGGTTTTATTGAATCAGTCGAACAAGTTGAATTAGAACGCATTATTCATATGAAGGTTCGTAGCAAAGATGAAATTGGCGACGAACAGTACAAGACGTTAATTATCGAATTAATGGGCAAACATAGTAATGTGATGGTCGTTGATCCAGAGCGTAATGTCATATTAGACAGTTTAAAACATATTAGTCCAGCACAAAACCGTCACCGTACTATTTTGCCTGGCCAAACTTACATTGCACCACCTGAACAAGGTAAACTTAACCCGCTTCAATTAGATGGTGATACATTTGTCCGCAAACTCGATTTCCTCCAAGGAAAAATCGACCGCCAAATGTTGAACGTATTAATGGGATGCTCACCACTCGTCACGAAAGCATTAGCAAGCAAAGCTTATTTAGGCGATAATCAAGCTTATGCCGATGTGTTTGATGCATTCAAAGACAACTTAAGTCATCACCGTTATGAACCGAAACGCGCAATCGGACAAAACGAAGACTTTCACGTGTTACCCGAAGTCACATTTGACCAAGAAACGAAAACGTTTGATTCCATTAGTACCATGCTAGATGATTACTATGCTGGCAAAGCCGAACGCGATCGAATTAAAAACCAAACGCACGATCTCATGCGCTTCTTAAAAAACGAAAAAGCGAAAAACGAACGCAAAATCAAAAAACAAGAAAAAACGTTAGCGAAAGCCGAAAAAGCTGATGACTATCAAAAATACGGGGAATTGTTGACGGCCCATTTACACCTTGTGAAATTAGGTGATGAATCGGTCGATGTGATGGATTATTATGATCCAGAACAAAACACGATTACGCTTCAGTTAGACCCGAACAAATCGCCTAGTGATAATGCGCAATATTATTTTAAACAGTATCAAAAATTAAAGAAATCGAAAGAAGTCGTGCTCGTTGAAATCGAGAAAGCCAAACAAGAAATTGACTATTTTGAGCGACTCATTCAACAACTCGAACAAGCTAGACAAGATGATGTCCAAGATATTCGAGATGAATTAGAAGAAGAAGGCTATTTGAAAGCGAAGCAACAAAAGTCGAAGAAGAAAAAACAAAAATGGTTACAACCTGACCATTACCAGGCCTCAGATGGCACGGAACTTATCGTTGGTCGAAACAATAAACAAAACGAATTCGTAACGAACCGGATGGCGAATAAAAATGATATCTGGTTGCACACGAAAGACATTCCAGGTTCACACGTCATCATCCGTCACAGTGATCCGAGTGAAGAAACGATTTTAGAAGCGGCGATGATTGCGGCATTCTACAGTAAAGCCAAAGAGTCATCATCTGTTCCAGTCGATTATACGGCGATTAAACATGTCCGCAAACCAAACGGCGCCAAGCCGGGCTACGTGACATATGACAATCAACAAACCGTTTATGTGACACCAGATGAGAGACAAATTGAACAGATGAAAGTAACTGGAAATCAACAACCGTAAGAGATTGAGACAAAACCTAATTATGCAAAGTTAAACCCGAACGATTTTAATATAAATAAATCGTTCGGGTTTCCTTCTTAAATGGCGTGCTTTAATCTTATGATTAAGCATTTTTTAGCACAAGGTGATCACGCCACTGATGTAATGCATCGTATTCACCTTGGCTTAACTCACCTTTTCCTTTTAGTAAGCTTGCCACCTCATCAAATGTCGCTAGGCTCTTATAAATCATACCGCTTTTTTTAAACTGTTTTTCTGCTTCATCTAATCCATATGTAAAAATCGATAGCACATGCACAACTTCGCACCCTTTATCTTTTAAAGCTTGAACGACATTAAGAGCACTTTGTCCCGTCGAAATTAAATCTTCAATCACGACAACACGATCACCAGCTTCAACATGGCCTTCAATCATATTTTCTAAACCGTGGCCTTTCGGTTTACTACGCACATAAATCATCGGTAAATGTAACGATTCAGCAGTGAATGCTGCATGAGGAATGCCCGCTGTCGCGCACCCTGCGATGACATCAACGTGTGAGGGATCAATTTGGTCTGCGAACTGCTTGGCAATTTGTCGGCGAACTTGCGGGTAAGACATCGTCAAACGATTATCACAATAAACAGGTGACGTAATCCCTGACGACCACGTAAACGGTTGATCCATATTAATTTGTAATGCTCCGATGTCGATTAACTGTTCAGCTATTGGTTGTTGATGCATTTGACCACTCCTCTACGATTGATTGATACACTTGTTTTGGATTTTTTGCTTGTGTGACTGCACGACCGACGACGATGATGTCACTTCCCGCTTCTTTTGCTTTAGCAGGTGTCGCCACACGGGTTTGATCGTGATGACCATCGTTCTGAAGACGAATACCCGGTGTTAATGTCGTAAAACCTAAACCACACGTCTGTTTAATAGACGGTACTTCATGAACGGAGCAGACAACACCATCAGCACCGCTTTGTTGACTGACATATGCGTAATGTTGCACCGTCTCCTCCATGTTCTTTTCAATTAATAATTCCGATTCAAGCATCGTCTCATCGGTTGATGTTAATTGAGTGACGGCTAACAATTGAGCTTGACTGTTTTCACCGATTAGACCATTTTTGGCCGCTTCTATCATTCGGCTGCCACCCGCTGCATGGACATTCACGATCGAAGGCTCATACTGCGCCAAACGACGCATGGCTTCATAGACGGTGTTTGGGATATCGTGTAATTTCAGATCTAAAAATATCGGGTGCTGATTCCTCTTCAAATACTCGATAATCCGCCTTCCTTCACTGTAAAACAACTGCATACCAACTTTGACTGGAACCCCATGTAAATTATGATTGTCTAACAACGACTTGGCTTCTTCAACGCTACGAACATCTAACGCGAGGTAGATGGGTGGTTGCACCTTGCATCCCTCACTTCCTTCACAGAATGAAACCCATACTTCTCTAACGTGTCAGGTAAAGTTTGAACTAAACGCTCACATATAAACGGATCTTGGAAATTCGCTGTTCCTACAGCGACTGCATCAGCGCCAGCTAGTAAAAACTCAAGGACGTCTTCGGTTGATTGAATGCCGCCCATTCCAATAATCGGTAGCGACGTTTTTTGTCGGACTTGATGAATCATATGGATCGCAATCGGTTTAATTGCAGGTCCCGACAATCCACCCGACCCATTCGCGATAATCGGTCTTTGTTGCTGCAAATCTAGACGTCTTCCTGTTAGAGTATTAATCATCGACAGGCCGTCTGCCCCTGCTTCTTCGACCGCTGTGGCAACGTCCGTTATATCTGTGACATTAGGAGAGAGTTTAACAAAAACGGGTTTTGTTGACACTGATTTGACGGCTTGAGTAACGCGATAAGCTAAGGTAGCATCCGTTCCAAATTGTACGCCACCTTCTTTCACATTCGGACATGAAATATTTAACTCTAAAGCTGCAACAACAGATTGACTTGCCATTTGACTCGCAACATGAACATACTCTTCAAGGGTACTGCCTGCAATATTCGCTATGATCGGTACATGATACTGACTTAAAAAAGGTAGTTCATTCGCAATGATTCCGTCAACGCCAGGATTTTGTAAGCCAATTGCATTCAACATACCTGATGACGTCTCAGCGACTCGAGGTGTCTGATTACCAAATCTCGCCTCACCAGTAGCCGCTTTAATCGCGATCGCGCCTAATTGATTTAAGTCATAAAACGTACTGAATTCACGCCCGAAACCAAAACAGCCTGATGCTGGCATAATCGGATTGTTTAGATGAAGACCACCTAGTGTTACGTTCAATGTCATAACATCACCTCATCTGCTCGTAATACAGGACCATCTTGACATATCTTCACATACCCTTTGTCATTGCGGGCTTCGCACACACAGGCAAAACAAGCGCCGATGCCACACCCCATGCGCTCTTCGAATGATAAATGTCCGGGCGTACCTGCCAGTTGTGTTTGCACCGCTTGTAACATTGGCGTTGGACCGCAAGCATAATAATGTTGATAATCCCTTTCTAATTGCTTAACGATATCTGTCACCACACCATGGTAGCCGTAAGAACCATCATCTGTTGCGACATACGTTTCAGCTAACCGCCGGAAATCATCCTCATAAAAGACGGCTTCACCTGTCGCAAACCCTAAAACAACGATCACGTGGTAATGTGGTATTAATTGTTTCGTTAAATGATAAAGCGGAGGTACTCCAACACCGCCACCGATGATTAAAATAGTGTCACCAGCTATATCATGCAGATCAAATCCATTACCGAGTGGACCGAGTACATTTAACGTCTCTCCTAATCTACGAGAAGACAGCCAATCTGTACCATCACCGGTTACATGATAGATCAGGGTCACCGTTTGCGCCACACGGTCAATATCCGCAATCGATATCGGACGACGGAGCACATGATGTTTCCCGTCGCCAATTTGCACATGAACGAACTGACCTGATTGAATTTGAAGTGGAATCTCCTGCCCTGATAACACCATCTCAAATGTATCGAGCGCAATCTCTTGATGCTTCTGAATGATCATATCCTCTACTATCATACCGTCACAACCTCTTGTTTCGGCATAGGACTCGCCGCAAAACTCATCGACTCGATCACACTGACCATGGCCTCAGCCGTATCCAATGATGTTAAACAGGCAATGCCGTGTTCGACCGCACTACGACGAATGCGGAAGCCGTCTGTCTCTGTTTGTTTCCCTCGCGATAACGTATTGACGACGAGTTGAACATGCCCTTCTTCAATGACGTGTAAAATGTGACACTGATCATCCTTAATTTTGTTCACTTCTTCAACCGCTAAGCCAGCTTCTCTGATCGCTTGTGCCGAACCTGTCGTCGCATACAGTTGGAATCCTAACGCGTTCAATCGTTTAGCTAAGGCAACCATCTCTTGTTTGTCTTGATCTGCTACAGTTAAGAGCACACTACCTGCTGTCGGAACCTTTAAACCTGATGCTAATATGCCTTTATACAACGCTTTCTCTAACGTTTGATCCCGACCGATCACTTCGCCAGTTGATTTCATCTCTGGCCCGAGTGTAATCTCCACTTGTCGTAATTTTTCAAATGAGAAGACAGGGACTTTAACCGAAATCATATCGTCTTCTTCGCATAAACCACTCTCTAATCCGAGGTCCGTTAATGTTTCACCTAGCATGACACGTGTAGCAACGTTCGCCATTTTAACGCTTGTGACTTTACTGAGAAACGGCACCGTGCGACTTGAGCGTGGATTGACCTCTAACACATAAACATCGCCGTTATGATAAACGAATTGAATATTAAGTAAGCCTTTCACGTTTAATGCCCTCGCGATCGCCGTCGTAATCTCAGTACATTGTGCTTTGACTGAATCAGGAATGTTTTGGGTTGGATAAACAGCCATCGAATCCCCAGAATGAACACCTGCGCGTTCAATATGTTCCATGATCCCCGGAATAACGACTGTCTCTCCATCACTGATCGCGTCGACTTCAAGCTCTTGACCAATTAAATACCGATCGATTAACACAGGCCGCTCTGGATGAACACTAACCGCCTCATGCATATATCGCATCAATTCAAATTCTTCATGAACAATTTCCATCGCGCGACCACCTAAAACGTATGATGGTCTGACTAAAACGGGGTAACCGATTTCTCGGGCCAGTTTTTTCGCCTCTTCTTCCGTTGTTGCCATCCCTGCTTTTGGTCTTGCGATTTGACAGTCTTCTAACAACTGGTCGAACTGGTCACGGTCTTCTGCTCGGTCAATTGATGTTTTCGACGTTCCTAAAATCGTCACGCCCCGAGCTTCTAATTCATCGACGAGTGATATTGCCGTTTGACCTCCGAATTGGACGATGACCCCTTCTGGCTGTTCGTGGTCAATCACGTGCATGACATCTTCAATCGTTAACGGTTCAAAATATAATTTATCAGATATTTGAAAATCGGTTGAGACAGTTTCAGGATTATTATTAATGACAATCGCTTCATAACCCGCTTCTTTAAGAGCTAATACAGAGTGGACCGTCGCATAATCGAATTCAACGCCTTGGCCAATGCGGATAGGCCCTGAACCGAGGACGACGACTTTCGGACGCGTTGTGCGAATGGATTCCGTTTCTTCTTCGTACGTACTATAAAAATAAGGCGTTTCAGATGCGAATTCAGCTGCGCACGTATCCACCATTTTATAAACGGGCATTATATGTTGGTTTCGCCTGAAATCGTATACCGTTTGTTCATCTGCTTCCCATACACGAGCAATCGCTTGATCGGAAAAGCCTAACTGTTTAGCACGGGCTAACATATCCACTTGCCAGTGTTGTTGGCCTAAGTGGTGTTCTAGAGTGATAAGGTGGTTAAATTTGTGTAAAAACCACGGATCAATTTGTGTCATAGCGTGAATTCTGTCAACTGAGTAGCCGCGCCTCAACGCCTCGCCTAAAACGAATAAGCGTTCATCATCCGGTTTAGCTAAACGCTCTTCTATGTCAACTGAATCGACCTGTTTTAAAGCAGGTAAATGCCATTCATCCGTCCCGATTTCTAGTGAGCGCACCGCTTTATGAAGCGATTCTTCGAAGTTGCGCCCAATTGCCATCACTTCACCTGTTGCTTTCATTTGCGTACCAAGCCGACGATTGGCAGCCTGAAACTTATCAAACGGCCAACGCGGAATTTTCGTGACGACATAATCTAATGCTGGTTCAAAATGCGAATACGTTCGACCTGTGACCGGGTTTTGCATTTCATCTAGGGTTAATCCGACAGCAATCTTGGCTGCTAGTTTCGCAATCGGATAACCCGTCGCTTTTGACGCAAGGGCACTCGAACGACTCACTCGCGGGTTCACTTCAATCACATAATATTGAAAACTGTGTGGATCTAACGCCAGTTGAACATTACAACCTCCTTCGATGTTTAACTCGCGAATTAGTTTAAGCGACACGTCACGTAACAATTGGTACTCACGGTCACTTAACGTTTGCGACGGGGCAACGACGATTGAATCACCCGTATGCACTCCAACTGGATCAATATTCTCCATATTACAAACAACAATCGCATGATCCTCGCCATCACGCATGACTTCGTATTCAATTTCTTTATAGCCGGCGATGTTTCGTTCGATTAAACATTGACTCACAGGTGAAACAGCTAACCCGTTTTGAACCGTTTCGATTAACGTCGCTTCATCTTCACACATACCACCACCTGTGCCGCCTAACGTGTAGGCCGGTCGTACGATCGTCGGATAGCCGATTTGACCGGCAAACTTAACCGCTTCATCTACTGAACTGACAATCGTACTTTCAGGAATCGGCTCGTTAAGGTCTAGCATTAATTGGCGAAAGAGATCACGGTCTTCTGCTTTTTCGATCGCTTCCAAGTTCGTCCCTAACAGTTCAACATCATAAGCATCCAGCACACCGCGCTGATGCAATTCAGTCGCCATATTAAGGCCTGTTTGACCACCCAATGTTGGAAGTAGTGCATCTGGTCGCTCTTGACGAATAATTTTGGCTAAAAAGTCACCCGTTAACGGCTCCATGTAAACGACATCTGCCACTGTTTCATCGGTCATAATCGTTGCTGGATTGGAGTTCGCTAAAATCACTTCGTACCCTTCTTCTTTTAGCGCTTGGCACGCTTGCGTCCCTGAGTAATCAAATTCAGCTGCTTGCCCAATAATAATCGGTCCTGAGCCGATCACTAAGATTCGTTTAAGATCAGTTCGTTTTGGCATAACGTCACGCCTCCTTGTTTCGTTTGTTCCATCATGTCGATAAATTGATCAAACAATCCGTTCGCATCATGCGGTCCAGGAGCGCTTTCAGGGTGAAATTGTACAGAAAAAACGGGATACTCATGATGGCTTAACCCTTCAATAGACCCGTCATTAATCGCACGATACGTCACGCATAGGGGTGTATTTCTTAATGATGATTCTGACACGGTGTAGCCATGGTTTTGTGATGTCATCCATGCTTCACCGGTATCGACGACTTTCACTGGATGATTCGCTCCGCGGTGGCCGAAATCTAATGGCTCTGTGTCCCCTCCAGCTGCTAATGCGATGAGTTGGTGGCCAAGACAAATTCCGAAGATCGGAACATAGCCGATTAATCCTCGCACAAGGTCGATGCCTTCTTGAACATCTTTCGGATCCCCAGGCCCATTTGAAAGCATGACACCGTCTGGTTCTAGCTGTAACACTTCTTCTGCTGTAACATCATATGGGACGACGGTTACATGACAGCCTCTCTCGGTTAATTCACGGAGCATGCCGTGTTTCATTCCATAGTCGACTAATACGACACGATAGCCTCTGCCAGGCACAATATAGGGTTTCGCCGCAGACACACGTTGGACTTGATCATTCGCAAGCGTTTTGATTCTCATTGTTTCTAACCATGCGTCCACTTGATTGAGGTCATCGAGCAATTTCCCTTTCATTGTTCCATTTTGACGAATTTTCTTAACGAGGCGTCGCGTATCGATACCTTGTAATCCGGGGATTTGTTTTTGCGTCAAATACTCGTCTAATGACATCGTACTTTTAAAATGAGATGGATGCGTGGCAGCTTCTTTGACGATCAAAGCCGATAACGCTGGTCGAACCGTTTCAAAATCATCTCGGTTAATCCCGTAATTCCCAATTAGCGGATACGTCATGACGACGAGCTGATCGCAATAAGACGGGTCGGACAACGTTTCTTGGTACCCTGTCATTCCCGTTTGAAATACGACGTTTCCGATATGCTGATTTAAATCAGCTCCTAGCGCTTCGCCTTTAAATAATGAGCCATCTTCTAACAACAAATAACGTTTATGCATATGTCTCCTCCTTTTGCCAAACAATGTCGCCATTCATCATCGTTAACGTTGGAACGCCTTTAACCTGATAGCCATTAAATGGCGTGTTCTGACCTTTAGATAAAAATTGGTCTGAGTCGATTACCACTTCGTCTGTTGTGTTAATGAGCACTAAGTCTGCAGGTGAGCCCACTTCAAGTCGGCCATAAGGTAAGTGGAATGTTTTAGCCGGTTTGACCGTTAGCCAGTCGATCAATTGTTGAATCGACCAATGACCTGATTCAACAAAATGAGTATATAAAAGAGGAAAAGCTGTTTCTAATCCAACAATACCGAACGGTGAAGCCAAGAATCCATTTGCTTTATCCTCTTGTGTATGAGGCGCGTGATCGGTTGCAATACAGTCGATCGTACCGTCTTCTAAGCCTTCAATTAACGCCCTGCGATCAGCTTCGCTTCGTAAAGGTGGATTCATTTTAAAATGTGCATCGTCTGATGGAATATCGTGTTCTGATAGTAGTAAATGATGAGGCGTGACCTCTGCAGTCACATGAATGCCAGCTCGTTTCGCCTCGCGGATGACACGAACGGATTCTTTCGTACTGACATGACATACGTGGTAATGACAATGAGCCGCTTCTGCTAGAAGGACGTCACGTGCGATTTGGACGGATTCGCTTAGCGATGGAATACCTGGTAAGTTTAACGACTGTTGGCGTTCGCCATCATGCATGACACCTCCGTAAACGAGGGAATTATCTTCACAATGCGCAACGATGGGCTGGCCGACTTGAGCGGCTTGTTGCATCGCTTCGAACATGGTGCCAGCCGATTGGACGCCAACACCGTCGTCTGTAAAAGCAACAGCACCACGCTCGGTTAATCGCTTCATATCAACTAACGCCTCACCTGATTGGCCCGATGTAATCGCGGCATACGGTAACACACGGACGACAGCATCACGTTTAATTAAATCTTCCACATAAGCAAGGTTCACTTCCTCATCTGGAATCGGGTTCGTGTTCGGCATGGCACAAACCGTTGTGAAACCGCCGCGCGCAGCTGCTTGAGTCCCTGTTGCAATCGTTTCTTTCGCTTCACCACCCGGCTCACGCAAGTGGACGTGTAAATCAACGAAACCAGGAGCAAGCGTTTGGCCTTGGCCGTCGATCACGTTTGACGTTTCATCTACATCGACATCACCAATACTCGCAATCTGACCTTGCTCAATTAATACATGCGTCAGCTCCTCTTGATACATCACGTTTTTAATTAATTGTCTCATTGTGGATACCTCCTTGAGTAAGTAATAACTCGATTACAGCTTGCCTGATATAAACGCCATTTTCCATTTGCGTAAATATAAATGACTTATCACTTTCGACTAACTTAGAATCGATTTCAACGCCTCGGTTAACAGGAGCTGGGTGCAAAATCATACTTTTTTGTCGCATCTGTTCAGCCCTTTCAACCGTTAAGCCGTAAGTTGCTAAATAGTCATTTAATACGACTGCGCGATCATGCCGTTCTGTTTGCACACGTAGAAGCATCAAAACATCCGAATCTTTTACGGCGTCATCGATTGATAGATACGGAAATGGTAATGTATGGTCTCTCCAATCTTCAGGAGCAGATAGTCTCACATTTGCGCCGAGACGCTTTAAGGCGTACGCATTCGATCGCGCCACACGGCTGTGACGGACATCACCACAAATCGTAACCGTTAAACCATCGAATTGGTTGAACTGCTCCTTAATCGTCATTAAATCGAGCAAACATTGGGTTGGATGTTCACCAGTCCCATCCCCACCGTTTATAATCGGGATGTTAACGCCATCTAGTTGTGTAAAATACTCGTCATCAGGATGGCGAATGACGACAAAGTCAGCACCAATCGCCTCCATCGTTTTCACCGTATCGTATAAGGACTCTCCTTTAACGGCGCTCGATGTGGCTTCCGAAAATGATAGAATCGGGATATTCAGTTTGTGGCAAGCCATGTCAAAGCTCATCTTTGTTCTAGTCGATGGTTCATAAAACAATAACGCGCCTGTTTTCTCTTCAAAAGAACGCTTCCGTTCACCTCGTTTGTACTGTGCTGCGACGCGAAGGATCTCATCAATCTCGTCGTTTGATAAATCATCCATTCGAAATAAATTCACGCGCAATTCATCCCCCTTTACTCTTCATCAAATAATGCAACGTTTTCTGTCGCATGGTCCTCTTGAGGTAGAATCGAGTTCAATATAATGCCGACGATCGTTGCGACCGCTAAACCGGGAATTTCAGCTTGATCACTTACCGGAATCGCTACACCCCCGATTCCGATAACGAGTATGACTGATGTAATAATGAGATTTCGTTTAATGCCAAGGTCAACATGGTTGTCGATTAACATTCTTAAACCACTCGATGCGATCACACCAAATAATAGAATCGACACACCACCCATCACGGCTTCTGGGATGGATTCAATGAACACCGTAATGATATCGGTGAACCCGAACAAAATCGCTAACATCGCTGCACCCGCAATGACGAACACACTAAACACTCGTGTAATTGCAAGGACTCCGATGTTTTCACCATACGTCGTATTAGGTGGTCCACCTAAAACAGACGCAATCATCGTCGCGACACCGTCACCTAAAATCGAACTGCCTAAACCAGGTGATTTTAGGAAGTTACGGTCAGCGACTTTGGATAATACCATTTGGTCGCCGATATGCTCTGTAATCGTGACTAACGCCACTGGCACCATGATGAAGACGACGGATAGGCTTAGCACATCAAGCGGTTGATAATCGACAAACGGGATGATGAAATCTGGTGTAACAAAGATCGCATTCAACATATCGCCGATTGAATCACTAGACGTTAAAGCTTGCACGCTCGATTGAATACCGTCTGTTTGAACAATGCCCGCGACCAACGCTGTCATATAACCGCCAACGATCCCGAGTAAAATCGGAATGACATTAAAGAACCCTTTGAAATAAACAGAACCGATTACTGTAATGAGTAATGTGACAAATGCCACGAGCATGTATGTAAAATGAATATTGCCATCACTGTTATACATCGCCATATCAATAGCTGTTGGTGCTAAACCTAACCCGATCACCATAATAACTGGACCAACCACAACAGGTGGTAGTAATTTTAGTAACCAATTGACGCCACTTACTTTAATCAACATGGCCACAAGTCCATATACGAGGCCTGCTAAAAAAGCACCCATCATAGCGCCCGGTAATCCATCTGCCACACTGGCGGCTTGTATCGGGGCAATAAAGGCAAAACTTGAACCAAGGTAAGCCGGAATCTGACCTCTTGTAATGACGAGATAGGCTAACGTACCGATACCACTCGTTACAAGCGCGACGTTTGCTGGCATATCGACTAAAAACGGAACTAATATCGTCGCCCCAAACATCGCGAATAAATGTTGTAAACTGAGCCAAAACCATTTCGCTTTATTCGGTACATCTCTTACGTCTAACACTTTGTCTTGTTCACTCATATGTTCCACTCCTTTTTGTGATATAAAAAACCTCTTTACGATAAGATCGCAAAGAGGCATACGTACACTTTTCCCCCGTGTACGCAACTTCACGACCTTATAAGCCTCGCTGGACTTCCTTAAAGGTCTTCTATTTTCTATTCATAAATACTTACTTGTTCGACGTCATCAGTATCACTTAATTGGACTTTGATGACTTCTTCTTGAGAGGTTGGGATGTTTTTCCCTACATAGTCAGCTCGAATCGGCAATTCACGGTGACCACGGTCAACTAATACGGCGAGCTGAATTTGTTTAGGCCGATCAATATCGACGATCGCATCCATTGCCGCTCGTACTGTTCGCCCTGTGTAAAGCACATCATCAACTAAAATAACCGTTTTGCCTTGTAACTGTTCATGAATATTTGTTTGATTTAACTGTGCTTCGTCATGATTGTCAATTTCGGTTAAATCATCACGGTAAAGCGAAATATCTAATTCGCCAGTTGGCACTGTAACCGATTCGATTTGTTCGATCGTTTGCTGAATGCGCTTCGCAATCGGTGTCCCCCGTGTTTTAATCCCAACTAACACGAGATCATCGGTTCCTTTGTTTCGTTCAATAATCTCATGCGAAATACGTTTAATCGCACGGCCAATCGCTGCTTCATCTAATAATTGGGTTTTTTCTTGCATTTGATCACCTCCAGATACGATCCTTTAACATCAAAAAACCCCTTTCCCGCTACGTGAGGTAACGAGAAAGGGGCATTTAGACACACTAACCCTATCAATCTTCATATCGTTACCTTACTAGCCTCACGGGACTATGTTTAAAGGTTTTAAATGTTGTTTTCACTATTACACATTGTAACGTGTTGCACACAAAAGTCAAGACATTTTTTTGATTTGATCGATCGTATCCAAAAAGATTTGTGGTGGCTCTGCTGCCATCATCATTTCTTCACCACTTACCGGATGCAAAAACGATAACGACTTGGCATGAAGTGCTTGTCCGTCCACATCTAAGGTTTTTCGGTAGCCATACTTCGGATCGCCGACTAACGGGTGGTTAATATACTTAAAATGAACACGAATTTGGTGTGTCCGTCCAGTTTCTAGCTCGCAACTAACATGCGTATAATCTTGAAATTGTTCCACAACCGAAAAATGCGTGATCGCCGGTTTACCGCCATCTACAATCGCCATTTTTTGTCGGTCATTCGCATCGCGTCCAATCGGCGCATCAATCGTACCTAATTCGTGAGAGATGACACCATGGACGAGTGCTTCATACTGACGTTTAATGTCTTTATTGGCTAATTGTTCGGATAAACGCTCATGCGCTTGATCGTGTTTCGCCACCACTAAAAGACCACTCGTATCTTTATCAATTCGGTGCACGATACCAGGACGGTTAACACCGTTGATCCCAGATAAGTCATCACAATGATATAACAATGCATTCACTAATGTGCCACTCTCATGACCAAAGGCTGGATGAACTACCATCCCTTTAGGCTTATTCACAACGAGTAAATGTTCATCTTCATAGCGAATATCGAGTGGAATATTTTCTGGTTCAAGTGACATGTCTTCTGGTTCAGGCTCTTGCCACTCAATGACATCACCGATTTGGCATTTATAATTATTTTTGACCGGCGTCTGATTAACGGTCACATAGCCATCTTTCACCCATGATTGAACTTGTGAGCGTGACGCTTCGTTATTTAGTTGCGCTAGAACATGGTCGATTCGCTTTTGTGCATAGGTTTCGTCTATTGTATATTGCTTCGTTTCTGTCATGCCTTTTCACCCTTTTTCGTTTGCCATTCATCATAGATCATCAATATAATCACAATGACAACGCCGATCGTCAGTGCGCTGTCTGCTACATTAAATATCGGGAAGTTGTAGCCTAAAATAGTAAAATCAAAGAAATCGATCACTTCTTGAATTCGAATACGATCGATGAAATTACCAATCGCACCACCTAATAAAAATGCGAATCCGACGTTTAATAATGGATAGCCATGACGGTATTCTCGCATAAAGTAAACGATGACCCCGACGACGATCAACGTGACGATATAAAATAACCACATTTGGCCTTGTAGCATGCCCCAAGCAGCCCCACTATTACGATGGGATGTTAAATAAAAGAATTGAGGCATGATTTCAATTGATTCGCCTAATGTCATGTTTTTAACAACGAGCCATTTTGTGATTTGGTCAATCGCAACGAGTATGAATGCTATTATATAATATATCAACGGCTGTGACCTCCATATTCATTTTACCTATTGCATTTTACCATAAAAGCGACCAAAACACGATGAATGTCTTGTGATAAAAAAATACTAAGCTTGAGACAAAAGTAAAACCCGAACGATTTAAAAAAATAAATCGTTCGGGTTTTTTGCTTGAATGACGCTCCATCAAAACGCTCCGCTTTCCGTGGGCACGGCTCGAGCCTCCTCGGAAAAAAAGCGCTTCCTGCGGGGTCTCGAGACTCGCGCTGTTCCCACAGGAGTCTACGCGTTTTGATTCCGCTTCGTTAGTGCTAAACTGGTATTCTGCTCAAACATTCGTCTTTTGGACAATTGAATCACTTTTTGCCTTAGGCTAGTTCATCACATTAAGATAAAACGTTCGCGCAACGTTCACATAGGTCAGGGTGTTCACTGTTTTGACCAACAGAGTGTGATGATACCCAGCAACGTTGACATGTTTCGCCTGTATGACGATCAACAGCGACCGATACATTGTCATACGTCTTCGCTGGATCATAATGATCGACCACAGATGCTTCAGATACAATTAGATACTGGTGTAAATGCTCAACTGAATCAAGCAGATCACGCGTTTGCTCATCTTTCGGCACGATCGTAACATGCGCTTCAAGCGATTTACCGATGACTTTATCATCTCGTGCCTCTTCTAACGCTTTTAACACGTCTTCACGCACAGCCATCAATTGCTGCCATTTAGCTTTCGTTTCGTTTTCACCTGCAACAGAACGCGCTTCAGGCATATCTGTTAATTGAACGTTCTTCGCTTCGACGCCTGGAATATGGCTCCATAATTCATCAGCTGTATGCGCTAAAATAGGTGATAATAGTTGCGTCAGACTAACAACAATTTCGTAATAAACCGTTTGAATGCTACGTCGACGTTGACTATCTTGTTTCTCGATATATAAAACATCTTTCGCAAAGTCTAGATAGAACGAACTTAGATCGACCGTACAGAAATTATTGATCGTGTGATAAATCGTTGCGAATTCATAATGATCGTAAGCGTTACGCACTTTATCGACCGTTTCTTGCAGACGAATTAACATGTAACGGTCCACTTCTTCGAGTTCGTGATCAGCTAAACGATGCTCACTAGGATCAAAGTCATGTAAGTTACCGAGCACGAAACGCATCGTGTTACGGATTTTACGATAAACTTCTGACACTTGTTTTAAGATTTCATTCGACACACGGACGTCAGCTCCGTAGTCAGAACTAGCTACCCATAAACGTAAAATGTCAGCACCTAATTGCTTCATAATTTTCGATGGTACCATGACGTTACCGAGTGATTTACTCATCTTACGTCCGTCACCGTCTAACGTGAACCCATGGCTTAAAATCCCTTTATAAGGCGCTTGACCAGTAGTCGCAACAGCCGTCGTTAACGATGAGTTAAACCAACCACGGTACTGGTCAGATCCTTCTAAATAAAGGTCAGCTGGACGATCTAAGTCGTCGCGCTCATGTAACACACCTTGGTGAGTCGAACCTGAGTCAAACCAAACGTCCATAATATCTGTTTCTTTCGTAAACTCGCCATTCGGGCTACCTGGATGCGTAAATCCTTCAGGTAATAAATCATTAGCTTCACGTTCAAACCAAATGTTAGACCCGTGTTCACGGAATAAGTCTGACACATGATTAATCGTTTCGTCTGTAATGATTTCTTCACCATTCTCAGCATAAAAAACAGGAATCGGTACACCCCAAACACGCTGGCGGGAAATACACCAGTCTTCACGGTCACGCACCATATTGTACATCCGTGTTTCACCCCAGTGTGGATGCCAATCAACGTCTTCAATCGCGTCTAATAAGTCATTACGGAAATCGCTAACTGATGCGAACCATTGTGACGTCGCACGGAAAATCGTCGGCTTTTTCGTTCGCCAATCATGTGGATATGAGTGCGTCATGAATTCAAGCTTTAATAACGCGCCCTTGTCACTTAGTTCGTCAGTAATTGATTTATTCGCTTTATCATAAAATTCTCCGGCAAAGCCAGGCGCTTCGTCAGTGAACACCCCTTTTTCATCGACAGGGCATAGCACATCTAAGCCATACTGTTTACCGATCCAATAGTCTTCTTCACCGTGACCTGGCGCTGTGTGAACACAGCCTGTACCAGATTCCGTTGTGACGTGATCACCTAAAATAATTAATGATTCACGGTCATAAAGTGGGTGTTGTGCTTTCGCATACTCCAAGTCTTTACCTTTATGACGCGAACGGATCGAATACTCTTGCCATTCAGCTTTCTCAGCCACTTCTTCTAATAAGTCTTCCGCAATGATGAAATTGCCTTGATCCGTTGACACGACAACGTAATCGAGGTCTGGATGAAGGGCGATCGCTAAGTTAGCTGGAATCGTCCAAGGCGTTGTCGTCCAAATGATAAACTTCTCGTCACCTTGTAATTCGCCGTTACCATTCGTCACATCAAAAGCAACATAAATTGATGGTGAGCGTTTATCATGGTATTCGATTTCAGCTTCAGCTAAAGCTGATTCTGATGACGGCGACCAGTAAACTGGCTTCTTCCCTTTATAAATGTAACCTGCTTTCGCCATTTCCCCAAACACTTGAATCTGTTGCGCTTCAAATGATGGGTTTAATGTAATATAAGGATTATCCCAATCACCACGTACACCAAGTTGTTTAAACTGCGTACGTTGATTATCGAGCTGCTCTAACGCGTATTGTTTACACATTTCACGAAATTCAGGGACTGGAATTTGTTTACGGTCAATTTTCTTTTTCTTCGTTAAGGCGACTTCGATTGGTAGACCGTGTGTATCCCAACCTGGTACATACGGCGCGTGGAAACCTGCCATTGACTTATAACGAACGATGAAGTCTTTCAGTACTTTGTTCAGCGCGTGACCCATATGCAAATCGCCGTTCGCGTATGGCGGGCCATCGTGTAATACGAAAAGTGGTCGGTCTTTCGTACGTTCTTGGACTTGCTCATAAATATTGTCTTCTTCCCATTTCTGTTGCATTTCCGGCTCACGGTTCGGTAAGTTACCGCGCATCGGAAAATCCGTCTTCGGCATCAATAACGTCTCTTTATAACTCATGAGGATCCTCCTTTTAGTCTCTAATTCATTTATGACACAAAAAAAGCTTCCCCATCCCATAAAAGGGACGAGAAAGCTCGCGTTACCACCCTCGTTGAATGGCTAGTGCCATCCCACTCGACATTCGTAACGTGAATGACCCGTCTTTTTCTACTGAACGTTCAAAAAAGATGCTCCAGGATGATCTTCCTTTAAGGGTTATCACTAGGCTTACACCATCCCTAGCTCGCTTCGATAACGATCTCAAAGTACTCTTCCTATCAGTGCATATTCCATATTTCATTTAATTACATAGAAATTCATGATAAAAAAATTATAGATAATTTCAAACAACAAGTCAAGACACAATCATCGTAAAATCACGACGACGATGAGTCGACATCGGTATCATGCGTATAACCGTGCGCAAAATCCGTTGATTCATACAATTGTTCTTGCTCATCATCTTCAGATGAATCAAGCTCAAACAAGTCTTCCCAATCGCTATTATCAATAATGTCCAGTTGAGCTTCAACTAACATTTTTAACCGCGTACGGAATACTTTCGCTTGCTTTTTCAATTCTTCAATTTCCATCGACACTTGACGCGATTTCGATAACGCGTCATTCACAATGCGATCCGCGTTCTTTTCCGCTTCTTTAATGATTAACTTCGCTTCTTTATTCGCATTGTTCTTCACTTCGTCTGCTGTTTCTTGCGCGACTAAGATCGAACGATTTAGGGTTTCTTCAATATCACTAAAATGATTGAGTTTTTCCTCTGCTTCGTTGACACGCTCTTCTAACTGTTTCTTTTCACGAATAACTTTCTCAAAATCTTTTATGACTTGGTCAAGAAACTCATTAACCTCATCTTCATCATAACCTCTAAATCCTCTAGTGAATTCTTTATTATGAATATCTAACGGCGTAATACCCATTCACTTGACCCCCTTTAGTTCTTTAACTACATACCTCTTAACGTAATAATTCGACAAAACGAACTGTATTCCTGCCTTAAATTTAGACATTATTTTAATTTTGCCGTTTTAATCCGTTGCTTCTGTTTTTTCGTTTCCCCCATTATATCAACGACTTTGCTACGACCATAGGATTTAAGTGAAATAAGATCGCCTGGTTGTAACGTAAAAGACGGTTGATTCACAACACGATGGTTGACTTTGACAGCTTCTTTTTCGATAAACTGTTGTGCTTTTTGACGCGAAATTTGATAGATCTCTTTTAAAATAGCATCAAGACGCGTCGATGAGACGGTCCCATCTTTTTCGTGCCATTGATGATTTGGTGTTAATATATCATCTAACCCGACTTCCTTTAGATCAATCCGCGTGTTCTTGATTTTTTCAATGTTTAATTGCAAAAACATCGCCATATCTCGGTCACAAATGATTTGAAATTTGCCGTCCTTAACAATTAAGTCGCCCAGCTTCTTACGCTGTAGTCCTAATGACATCACAGTTCCGAGTAAATCACGGTGAGTGAGCGATACAAACTTAGTCGCATAAGTCCCTTGTAAAACGGTTAAATTAAAATCGTCATCCGACGTCGATTCATAAAACGGCGCTAGCAATGCGCGTTTTCGCTCTGAAGTGTCATAACCGCCATGAAACGATAAAGTTAATGATTCATCATGGCCAATAATTGAACGAAAAATCAGTTGTTCGCGTGGATCAAGAAAATCGCTTAAAACAGGCATATACTGCCTCTCAACTTGGTCGCGCCAGTCAATGACTTGGTCGATGAATGGTTGTTCTTCTGGTCTGAAGTGTTGGTATAACTCCATAGTCGCCTCATCTTTCGTTTACGATAGATTATAGAAAATTAGAGAAAATAAATATTAACCCGTTAGACGCTAAGTTTAACGCAATAATCGCGACGATTGGCGAAATATCAATCATACCGAGCGGCGGGATAATTTTTCGAAACGGTTCTAAATATGGTTCACATGCTTTTTCTAAAATTTGTCCAATAGCTGATTCCCTAGCTCCTGGAAACCACGACATCAAAATATAGCCGATCAACATAAACGAATATATTTTTACAGCTGTTAATAATAGACTTAATAATAGGCTCAATGAAACCCATCCTCTCTCACTTCATTACTCTTCTTCATTAAAAATATCTGAAATACTGCCAGAAATATTCACATTCTCTGGTGTACATAAAAATGTTTTTTGTCCTAGTTTTTGAATATCACCATTTAGAGCATTAACGGTTCCACTCAGAAAGTCGACGATGCGCAAACCCGTTTGATGATCGACTTGTTGTAAATTAATCACGACTGATTTTTTCTTCTTAATATGTTCAGCAATCTCTTGTACATCATCAAAATCTGTTGGCTCACTTAAAACCATTTTGGCATCGTTTTGGATTGACGTTAAACTTACGACATTATCGTGGCTTTGTGGCTTGCTTGGTTGTTCCGCTTCTTCTTGATGGGTTGCTGGCTGCCGACGGTAAGACGGCGTTTCTTCAAATGACGGTTGTTCGTCGATATCGAAAAACGACTTAAATTTATCTTTGAAACTCATCGCAATCCTCTCCTAATTAGTCTTGTCCTACAAGCTTTGATCCAATACGGACGTGTGTCGCGCCTTCCTCAATCGCTATGTGATAATCGTGACTCATGCCCATTGATAAATAATGACATGGAGCATGAGATAAGTTCAATTGTTGAATGTCATCGCGCAATAACCGTAACTGACGAAAACTATCACGAATAACCGCTTCATCATCCACTAACGGCGCCATCGTCATTAAACCGGCAACTTCGATGTTAGCGTATGCTTTTAGTGATTCGATGAAAGAACGAACGTCTTCTGGTGAGAGACCGTGTTTCGATGCCTCACCACTCGTATTCACTTGTACAAAACACGTTATCGTGCGATTGGCGCGTTTGTCAATTTCCTTCGCTAATGATTGACGGTCTAGTGAATGAATGGATGTAACCCCATCAATCACATCTTTCACCTTCCGCGATTGTAACGTTCCAATAAAATGCCAATTAGCGGCATTACCAATCGCATTAAATTTCTCTAGAAACCCGTCTGAACGATTTTCGCCTAAATCGGTAATACCAGCTTCTATAGCTTCAAGTGCTCGTTCATTTGAGACATATTTCGTCACGGCAATCACACGGACATCATCAGGATTACGGTTTACATTATGACATACGTCTTGAATGGTTTGATTGATCGAATCGTAGTTTTGTTTAACTGCCATGTCTTACACCCTTATTCTATTAATGATAAATAAGCCATCATACGACCAGTTTGTCCTGCGTCACGTCGAAACGAATAAAATAAATCGCTTGATGCAAACGTACAATAATCCGAAACTTGAATATGGTCCTCTTTAAGTCCTGCCTCTTCCAAAAACAAACGATTGAGTTGTTTTAAATCAAGTAACCATCGACCAGATTGAGATGGCTTTAACACATAGTTAAAACGTTCAGGTATGTGTGAGGTCACATGGTGATCCACCTCATAATAGTCTTGTGAAATACACGGTCCTACCGTTGCATAAATATCGTCGGGGCTTACACCACGTTGCTTTAACGCATCAACCATGTTTTGGCCCATACCGTTCACAGTACCGCGCCAACCGGCATGAGCTAGGCCAATCCAATTATGGTTCGGTGCTACAAAATATAACGGCACACAATCAGCGTAAAACGTTGCTAACGTGTGGTTAACATTGTTCGTAATCATACCATCTGCATCAACACTTGTTTGATCATGAATGGTCTGATCGTCACGCATTTCCGTTAAGTCTATAACCGTTGTACTATGAACTTGATTCACACAACGCCATGTATCTAATGGCTTACCGATCATGTCACTTATGTATTGTCTGTTGGCTAAAACAGCGTCACGGCTGTCATCAACATGAAGAGCCATATTTAATTGATGATATGGCGGCTGACTATAGCCACCTCGCCTCGTCGTAAAGCCAGCGTTAACATGTAATGGCTCAAAACCCATATGATTTAATATGGCTGTTCCGTTATCTTGAAATGGTTCTTGCATAACCAAGACCCCTTTTTGTAAATATTTTATCATATTTCAATTGATATTGCTTATGATATCGCGTTTTTCTTAAGAATGGTTCGAACGGTTTACTAAGATGACATCGTGACCAATCATATGAATCTGATTCCAGTAAATCATCAACTCTTCTTGCGCTCCGAAAAACCCTAACCATTTTCCTTTAATCGTGATGATCAATCCTTGGACGATACCGATTGTCACATCGATATCAAGATCGGTTACGACACCAAGTCGTTCACCGCTTTCCATATCTATAATATCTTTTGTTTGCAGCTCTGACAATAACATCGTGACGCCCCCCCTCACCCTTATTATATGAAAAATCAAGCCCAATCTTGCCTATCAAGTCACCCTATACAAAAAACCGAGCCTTTAACGATTTTGATCGGCTCGGTTTAATCATATGGTATTCGCGTGCCTGATTACGAATCTAATACTGTTTTGTTCATCTCTTTAATCGCTGATTTTTCTAAGCGAGATACTTGAGCTTGTGAAATACCAATTTCATCAGCGACCTCCATCTGGGTTTTACCTTCAAAAAATCGCTGATTAATAATTAATTTTTCGCGTTCATTTAATTTTTTGATGCCTTCTCGTATCGCGAGTTCGTTAAGCCAAGACGAATCTTTTTGTTTATCATCTTTTAGCTGGTCCATGACAAAAATCGGATCACTACCATCATTATAGATCGGTTCAAATAAAGAAACCGGATCCTGAATCGCGTCGAGTGCAAAAATAACATCTTCTTGAGGCAAGTCCATCGCCTTTGCAATCTCTTGTGTCGTCGGCTCGCTCGAGCGTTTGCTCATTAAATCTTCTCGAACTTGCAGCGCTTTATAGGCAATGTCGCGCAATGAACGAGAGACACGAATCGGATTGTTATCACGTAAGTATCGTCTAATTTCACCGATAATCATCGGTACTGCATAAGTAGAAAATTTCACATTTTGACTCAAGTCAAAGTTATCAATCGATTTCATCAATCCAATACAGCCGACTTGAAATAAATCATCAACATTTTCACCACGATGGTTAAATCGTTTAATCACACTTAAAACAAGTCGTAAGTTCCCATTTACAAGCTCTTCACGTGCACTCTCATCACCTGCTTGGACACGTTTAAATAAAAACCGCATTTCGTCATTCTTTAACACGGGTAACGTTGACGTATCTACACCGCATATTTCCACTTTGTTTTTCGTCATAATGGCCCCTCCCATCTGGAGATGATGTCAGTTGTCATTGTGTCCAGATGGGAAAAATTTATGCGGTTGTTCGTAGAGAATTAAACGTGGAATATGTTAAACCATCTTGTTAAATTCACGCTTTAGACGCTTAATAATTTTTTTCTCTAGTCGTGAAATATAAGACTGGGAAATGCCGAGCTGGTCGGCTACGTCTTTTTGTGTTTGTTCATCATGACCACTTAACCCAAAACGCATTTCCATAATTTGTTTCTCCCGACCATTTAATGACTCTAACGCCGATGTTAATAACGTTTTATCAACGGAATGTTCGATATCTTTCGTAATTAAATCATCATCCGTTCCTAAAACATCTGATAATAACAATTCATTCCCGTCCCAATCGACATTTAATGGTTCATCAAAGGATACTTCTGTTTTTCGTTTATTATTCCGACGCAAATACATTAAAATTTCGTTTTCGATACAGCGTGACGCATACGTTGCTAGTTTAATTTTTTTCTCGGGGTTAAACGTGTTCACTGCTTTAATTAAACCAATAGACCCAATACTAATTAAATCTTCAATATGAATGCCTGTATTCTCAAATTTTTTCGCAATATACACAACGAGCCGTAAATTGTGCTCAATAAGAACCGATTTCGCTGCTTGATCACCATCCATCATACGCTCTAATACGTGACGTTCTTCATCTTTTGACAACGGGGGTGGTAGCGCTTCGTGACCTCCAATGTAATAAATTTCTTCACGCTGACGTGTAACCGTCATCCATAACTTTAACAACTTCCTTTGAAGCCATAACCAAATATGATACATGCTATGATACCTCCTTAACATGGTTAATACGCATCTGTTTCGACTGAAATAAATGAGGATGAAGTAAGCATTGAGCATCATCTTGATGTGATAGGCTGCCTGTATGTAGGCCAACAAAAACTTTAGGTGTTTTAATCGCCTCAGATTCTGTTGTAATCGTGACGTCATCGACTAATAAAACAGGCAATAAACGGTGGTCACCCCCAGCTTGACGAAATGGAATCCATTGAATCGTTTCGGGAATCGTGTCAGCTTCTTCAAATGACGACTCTTTCAAACGAGTTATCACATCGCGGTCAAACCATTGTTCAAACATCGACTCATCGAGCAATATGACTGGTCGTTTCGTGATCGGATGGGTTAATTGATTACCTGTATCTAAAAGTCCTGTCATGGATACAGATTGTCCCATCGCTGTGACCGTCACCTCATAATACAATTCGTCATGCATACGATTCACAGTTAAACGTTGCAATTGTCCTTTCGTTAGCATAAAAGCTATTGGAAACAAAATAGCAACAACACCCCAGCTCAACCAATCACCATAAGGACTCACCGAAGACTGTAGCCATTCGTCAGGTCCTATCACAAAAAATTGCACCGCCATCATCGCTCCACCAATAGCAAAATTAATAAAATAAAAGGCGGTCATGTGAAGCCAAAATCGTTTAGCCCCTTTAAACCCAAAGGCAGCTAACACAATAAAACATGAATAGATTAGTTTTGTTATTGGTGACATCAGCCAATCATATTCAAATGACAAATGGATTGGGATAATCAGTGAGGCAACGACGGCACCTAAAGCCATTCGTTTAATATTGTGTACGCTTTTAGTCGCCCAACAAACTAATAACAATACCATCCAATCGAAAAATAGATTTAAAAGCCAAATTAAATCGACGTATATGGTCACCTAATCATCCTTATCTCAAAACGAATCAAGCTTGACTCTGTAGTCAGAGTATAAAAAAAGAAGCCGAAGAAACATGTCAGTTTCTCGGCTTCTTAGCTCACTTATTTTGCAAAGTTTTGTCTGATTACGTTTATTACGATTGATCACGATTACGATTACGTAAGAATGTTGGAATATCTAACGTATCTTCCTCGTAAGCTGGTTTTTGTTGCGGCTGCGGACGCTCGCGACGTGGTTGCTGGTCATTTGGTGCTGGGTTTGGATTTGTTTGTGCTGGTCTTGCTTGTTGTACTTGTTGATCATTATTTTCATCAAATCCAGTTGCAATGACTGTTACCACGATTTCTTCTTTTAACGTCTCATTAATGACAGAGCCAAAGATGACGTTCACATCTTGATCGGCTGCTGATGTGACAATTTCGGCTGCTTCTTGTACTTCAAACAAACTTAAGTTCTGACCACCAGAAATGTTCATTAACACACCATGAGCCCCATCAATCGATGTTTCAAGTAATGGTGACGAAATAGCTTTTTTCGCCGCTTCTGATGCACGACTTTCACCTGTCGCAATGCCGATTCCCATAAGTGCTGACCCTTTATCGGACATAATCGTTTTAACGTCGGCAAAGTCAACGTTAATAAGGCCAGGGACAGCAATTAAATCAGAGATGCCTTGCACACCTTGTCGCAACACATTATCCGCCTCACGGAATGCCTCAAGCATCGGCGTGTTTTTATCGACTAATTCTAATAAACGATCGTTCGGAATGACAATTAAAGTATCAACACTTTCTTTTAACGTATCGACTCCTGAAGTCGCATGCGTTGAACGTTTGCGCCCTTCAAACATAAACGGACGTGTCACAACGCCGACCGTTAAAGCACCCACTTCTTTAGCTACTTGTGCGATAACTGGTGCCGCACCTGTTCCTGTGCCACCGCCCATTCCAGCTGTCACAAAGACCATATCTGCACCTTGAAGTGCTTCTTCTAAAATATCTTTGCTTTCTTCTGCAGCCTTTTTACCGACTTCTGGGTTAGCGCCAGCACCTAAACCTCGTGTTAATTTTTCACCGATTTGTAGCTTCGTATCGGCCTTTGATAGATTTAACGCTTGCGCATCTGTATTGACCGCAATAAACTCAACATTTTGTACACCGTGTTCAATCATTCGATTGACAGCATTAGAACCACCGCCACCAACACCGATGACTTTAATCGTTGCTAGTTGTTCCATATTTGCTTCAAAATCTAACATGTCTCCGTTCCTCCTACTATCATTATTCCAGCTAATACTATCTTTGAAGGAAACGCACGATTAATCAAAGAAGTAATTTTGTAGTTTCTTCATGAATCCTTCTTTATCAGTTGATTCATTTTTCTCTCTGCGTTTCGGTTGTTCTTGTTTTGGTTGTTGTTTTGCTTTTGGTTCAGGTCCAGTTTGTTGCGACTTAATGCCACTACTAAACTCTTTACCTTGTATTTTCGCATTTCGATAGGCGAATTGCAAGGTACCTAAGCCAACTGTAAATTGAGGTTCGCGAACCCCGATATGTTTTGGCACTGACAAGCGGACATTCATCCGGAAAGTCTCACGCGCCAATTGAGTAACACCAGGCATTTGCATTAAGCCACCCGATAAGACATACCCTCCTGGTAAGTCTGGGTAACCCATGCGACGAAATTCTTGTAATACAAATTGAAAAATCTCATCTAGTCTTGCTTCAATAATTTCCGCAACATCAACTTGACTCACTGAATCCGTTTCGTCACTACCAATTTTGGTGACCTCAATTGTATGGTCCTCTGATGCTGTATCAAGATGAGCATGACCATGGTTTAATTTAATGTTTTCGGCTTCTTCCGTCGTCGTCTTAAGTACGATTGAAATGTCTTTCGTCACATTATCACCACCTAGCGGGATAACGGACGTATTGATTAAATGGCCGTCTGAGAAGAATGATACCGTCGTACTGCCAGCACCTACGTTCACAAGGCCGACACCTAATGATTTTTCGTCTTGAGACAGTGCGACTTCTCCTGCAGCAAGTGGTTGGAGACAAATATCTTCAACCTCCAAACCAGCCCGCTCAACACACTTTAAAATGTTATGTAAATTCGTTTTACCGCACGTGATTAACGTCCCTTGCATTTCTAAACGAACACCGATCATACCACGCGGATCATAAATTTCATCCTGTCCATCAACAATAAATTGGCGTGGAATCACATCAACAATTTCTCGTTCAGGTGGAATTTGCATCACTTGCGACGCCTCGATCACCCGGGCAACATCTTCCTGTTCAATTTCACGCGTTTCACTCGATACAGCAACAACGCCGTGGCAATCTTGTAATTGAATATGATCACCATTAATGGATACGACGACCCGTTGAATAGTCATATCAACCATTCGCTCCGCTTGGTCAACTGCACTTTGAATCGCGTGCACCGTTTGATCAATATCGACAATGGCCCCTTTTTTCATGCCTGTTGAATCAGCCGTCCCGACACCAATCACATTAATCGTATCGTTGGACACTTCTCCAATAATGACTTTCACTTTTGACGTTCCGATATCTAAACTTACTAATATTTCACTTCGGTTCATGATTGCACCTCCAGTAACCGCTTCACTATCTATCATGATTTAGTTGTTATTCGTTCATCATCGTTCTACTGTATAATAATTCAACTTATAAGGTCAAAAACCCTTCATAAGACTACAAATTTCTACAAAAAATTACGATTCATTCTCAAGATCCACTGCTTCGTCCTCTGACGCATCATATGGGACGAAATAAGCACCGACATCTAAATGCAATATGCCGTCCATCGACTCCTCTTTAATCTGGGTAGCTATCGATGGATAGGCTGTCATCTTGTCTGCGAACTGGTCAATGGTTGCAACTATCTCTTGACCATCAATCGTAAACAATCGAATTCGTTCTGCGTCTTGATCATTCGGCTCATAATACACTTCGGAAATCAATCGTGATACGGATGGTTTCATATCAGCTAGTTCTTGAGCGATAGATACACGCTGATCCCCTTCAAAATCGTGTAAAAGGGGCGCATCTTCACGTGGCTTATCTAATTGAACACGTTGTAAACGATCCCCATTTTGCAAAATCGGATTAAACTGACCGTCTGACTGCTGATATGCGACACGGTCAAGTTCCTCAACGTGAATAACAACTTGATTGTACCAGTTCCGATTCACAGTGACTTGTTCGATTTCAGGATGTGTTTCAATATCTTCTGAAACAACACCTGGCTTCATTTGCCAAAATGATTGGTCTACATTCAGGTTAGATAATTCGATGATTTCTGTTTCATCGATCACATGATTACCTTCAACATCAATCGAACGAATATGACTTAAAGGTGACTGCAAATAAACGATGAGTAATATTAAGAATAAAATTAATGCTAATACCATATAAAAACGCCGATTCGCGCGTTTTTTACGTGCTTGTTTCAGTTGTGGCAAGCGATCTTCTAAGGAAACAATTTTTTCTTTATCTTCTGCCATCGTTCATGTGACCCCTTATTGACATATCACGTTGAATATAATTATTGTGACAGTCATTTAAGCTTATCAATCTACCATCTTATTATACCATACATAACGTCCGTAATAATAAGGTATTTTGGGCTAAATTCAAGAAAATGGACGATTTTCTAAGCTTTGATTTTATAAATTGACCTATACAAAAACAAGCCCGCATATAAGCGAGCTTTTCGTTTGCGCATGTTATGATGTTTTAATTGTCGCATACTGACTAATATTTAACAATATGCCAAGTGACATTAACGTAATGGTGAGCGATGAACCGCCATAGCTTAGAAGAGGTAATGTAATACCTGTCACCGGGATCAAACCGATCACGACACTAATGTTTATCATCACTTGTATCGCAAGCATCGCTGTAATTCCAAAAGCCAGCAATGATGCGGATAAATCTTCCACGTTTAAGGCTATCACAGTTCCCCGCCAAACAACGATGAAAAACAACCCAATGATAAATGCCCCACCAATTAATCCTAACTCTTCCGCCATGATCGCAAATATAAAATCCGTCTGCGGTTCTGGTAAATAAAAATACTTCTGCATACTTTGGCCAAAGCCTAACCCTAATAAACCACCAGGACCAATCGCATACAACGATTGAATAATTTGAAAGCCATCACCTAGAGGGTCTTCCCATGGGTTTAAAAACGCCGTAATCCGACTCATCCGGTAAGGAGCCGATACAATTAGTCCGATAAAACCGGCTATGCCGACACCACCCAGTAACATAAAATGCTTAATACTAGCTCCTGCTATAAACAATAACACCATACCTGTCCCAACAAACACGACGCCAGTCCCTAAATCTGGCTGTAACATCATTAAAGCAAATGGGACACCTAACATAAGCAAACTAGGCAAAAATCCATTAAAGAATAAATGAATACGGTCTTGCAGTTTCGGTAACAGGGCAGCAAACAACAAAATCATACCGACTTTCATAAATTCACTCGGTTGCACACTAAAAGCACCAATCCCTATCCAACTTTGCGCACCACCACGGACCATCCCTATACCTGGGATAAGAACGATGATCAGTAATAGTAAACAAATACCATATAAATAGACAGACCAATTCAACCATCTAACATATGGCATTCGCATCATGACTACAATACCGATTAAACCTAATAATGCAAAAAGCCCTTGCCGTTTTACATAATAAAAAGCATCATCGAATTTATAGTCTGACCAAACCGATGACGCACTATAAACCATGACAAGCCCAATTACCAACAACATCAGTATAGCCGTTAATAAAATCATATCGATTGATGATCGCTCTTTTGACACAAAAAAACACCCCTAACTTCATTCGGTGAAGTTGGGGCTTTGCTATCGTAGACAAGCCCCTCATTAGAGCTTATGCATGACATCAATAAATATATGACCACGATCTTCAAAGGAGTCGAATTGATCCCAACTAGCACATGCGGGCGAAAGCAAAACGACATCACCAGGTTCACTGTACTGATAGGCTGCTTCAGTTGCCTCCTGAAGATTCTCATATGTTGTGACCGCATCAAATTGATGACGCTGAGCCGCCTCGACAATTTTGTCAGCAGACTCACCAAATGCGACACAATGTTTAACATTTGTAAACTGATCGATCAATGAATCAAATTCAACGCCGCGATCTAAACCGCCAGCAATTAAAATAACAGGACGTGTAAACGATTGAATTGCTTTACTCGTTGCTAAAATATTGGTTGCTTTTGAGTCGTTATAAAACAAGCGATCACTAACATTTTTCACAAATTGCAGACGATGTTTAACCCCTACAAACGTCGTTAATACACGTCTAATGACATCGAAAGACACACCAAATTGACGAACAACAGCAACGGCCGCTAATACGTTTTCTAAATTATGATCCCCCGGTATCGCGACGTCTTCTCTAGCCATTAGCGAGTCCCCTTCAACAAATAAGTGTTGACCATCGTTCGACACACCATGGTCCAAGCGACGCTTTACTGAAAACCCGACTTGTTGCGCTTTAGCTTTGTCCAAATGAGAGACAATCGTGTCGTCGTCTGAATTATAAACGACAACATCGTCATCCGTTTGGCGCTCTAACATCCGCAATTTTGAACGGACGTAATCAGCACGAGTTTGATGGTAATCCAGATGAGCTTCTGTAATATTTAAGAGGACCGCGATATCTGGTTTAAATTGATGGATCGCTTTTAACTGAAATGACGATAGCTCCATCACGACAGGCTGCCCTGATGTTTGTTGGCGAACCACATTTGAGGCGACCTCACCGATATTGCCAGCAAGCAAAGGATTCAGTCCCGCTTCATCTAGTAACTGGTGAATCAATGTCGTCGTTGTCGTTTTACCATTTGTTCCCGTGATCGCGACAAGTGGACCGTCAATTAATAAATAAGCTAACTCTACTTCTGTCACGACAGGTATCCCACGCAATTCCGCTTCAGCTATAATAACGTGATGATGCGGTATGCCTGGATTTTTCACGACTAGGTCAACCCCATCAAGTACCGAGAGTGGGTGTCCACCTGTGACCGTTTCAACGCCTAAGTTATGAAAGTGTTGAGCTGTTTCGTTCTCTTCAAATGCCTTATTATCATTGATTACAAATGACACATCACTATCATGTAGTAATTGAGCCGCAGCTTGGCCACTTTTAGCAAGGCCTAAAACAAGCACATGTTGATAAGGAAAATTCGTTAATGTTTTCACGTCATGAACACCTCGATATAGACACCAAATGCGGCACAAATAAATCCGACTGACCAAAACGTTGCCACGACACGCCATTCAGACCATCCAACTAATTCATAATGATGGTGAAGCGGACTCATTTTAAAGACACGTTTACCTGTCATTTTGTAAACCACGACTTGAATCATAACAGATAGCGTTTCAACGACAAAGACACCGCCGATTAGGATGAGTAATAATTCTAGTTTCAACAGAATCGCAACAATGGCTAACGAAGCGCCGACCGCAAGTGAACCGGTATCACCCATGAACACTTTCGCAGGATGACTGTTAAATACGAGGAAACCAAGTAAGGCTCCGACCATTGCGAAGATGAAAATAATAATTTCTCCCGGTAAATCATACGCCCAACCAATGATTCCGAATGCAGCAAAAGCAATGGAAGCCGTCCCTGCCACGAGACCGTCAAGGCCATCTGTTAAATTAACGGCGTTAGACGTGCCAACAAGCATTAATAAAATAAGCACACTGTAAAACCATCCGAAATCTAAAGATAACTCCGTCCCCGGAATCGCAACTGCTGTTGAAAAGCCACTATTGTGTAAAATGACATAAACAACGACAGCAATGACAATTTGTCCAAACATCTTTTGTTTTGAGGTTAAACCGAGATTGCGTTGTTTTTTTATAATAATAAAATCATCTAAAAAACCAATTAAGCCATACCCAAGTAACACAAACAAAACTATCGTCATCTCAGGTGTCACTAGTGCTGTAGCATCAAACCATGTCATCGCAATCGTTGTTAACGCTGTAGCAAAGATAATCATGAGGCCACCCATCGTCGGTGTCCCTGATTTAACTTGGTGTGATTGTGGTCCTTCTTCACGTATGCTTTGGCCGAATTTCAACCGACGTAAAAACGGAATAAAGACAGGTGATGCCAAGACTGTCAATAAAAAAGCGACAGCCATTGTAAGTAAAATAATCGATTGTGACACGTCAAACTTCCTTTCTTTTTTCCTCTGCTAATATGTAATCGTGATTGATTGAGTGGGTTAGTCCAGTGCGTCAATTAATGTCTCAAGCGTCATACCACGAGATGCTTTGAATAACATAACGGTATCAGGCTGTAACCACGGCTCAAGAATTCCTTTCGCTTCATCTATTGTTTGAACATGATGTGCTTTCCCTGAAAACGAAGCAGTTAATCCTTCATGTATATGTTGACTGGCATCACCAATCGTAATAAGCGCTGAAATCGACTGGTCGATAACAGTCCCTACTTTTTGATGTTCCGTGACACGGTGTTCACCTAATTCAAAAATATCGCCAAGTACAAGTACTTTATTAGAATACGCCATTTGTTTCACGACATCAATAGATGCTTTCATCGATGTAGCAGATGCGTTGTATGCATCATTTATTAAGACAGCACCTGATGAAGATTGTATGTGTTCAAATCGCATACTCGGTAACGTTAAATCAGCTAACGTCTGAATCATATCGCGTTGCGGAACCTTTAATATATCCGCCGCCGCGATCGCATAAGCACTGTTTTTCGCTTGGTGACGACCTAGAAGAGGGATCGATACGTCAGACCCATTCACCCGAAATGTTGTGTTCATATCGTGTTGCACAACGTTAGACACGACATAATCTAAACCTGATTCAAATCCACAACGAATCATTTGTCGCACAAGTTGGCTATCGAGAAGTGGCTCATCGCCGTCAATGATTAAAAAGCCGTCATCAGGCATACCCGCGACGATTTCTGACTTTGCCTTCGCAATCCCTTCTCGACTACCTAAATACTCAATATGGGATTCACCGATATTTGTAATCACAGCAATGTCCGGTTTCGCAATCGTTGATAACCGTTCAATTTCACCGAATTGATTCATACCCATTTCTAATACGAGCACGTCTGTATCACGCGGCATCGTTAAAATCGACAGAGGCATCCCAATCAAATTATTTAAATTGCCCTCTGTTTTAGTCACACGGAAAAACTGACTTAAACTTGTGCCGATCAATTCTTTGGTCGTTGTTTTGCCATTTGAACCTGTAATCCCAATAACTGTCGGGTCGATATCGTCACGATAAGCTTGTGCTAGTTGTTGTAAAGCATGCAAGGTATCATCGACGAAAAAGAGTGGAAAATCATTCGGTACATCGTCAGGTACAGGTTGATCGTTTTGCCAAAGTGCCGCAACCGCCCCTTGTTCAACGACTTGCAAAATAAAATCGTGCCCATTAAATCGATCGCCGATTATTGGCACGAATAATCCGTTCGTCACGGTTTCGCGACTATCCGTATAAACACGGTCAACTATTGCACCATCTTGGTCCATACCTTGATGCGTTGGAAATAAGTGAGATACAAATGTTAAATCAAATATCATTACCGTCATACCCCTTTTAATTATTCAACCGTGCTTGAATTAACTCACGAGCCACTTCACGATCATCGAAGTGATACCGTGCACCATTGACGTCTTGATACGTTTCATGGCCTTTTCCAGCAATTAAAATCATATCACGGTCTTGTGCGTTGTCAATGGCTGTTTGAATCGCCTCACGTCTACTTTCAATCACATCAAATCGATCCGTCTCCGTTAAATGATTAGTCATATCCGCTAAAATCGCATGCGGGTCCTCTGTTCTCGGATTATCCGAGGTGAAGACGACTTCATCGCTATACGTCATAGCCGCATCAGCCATCTTCGGTCGTTTGGAACGATCGCGATCGCCACCGCAACCGACAACAGTGATGACACGCCCTTGTTTCAATTCGTCAATTGTTTGCAACACATTCATCAACGAATCGGGTGTGTGGGCATAATCGACAACAACGGTGAATGGTTGATCCGCATCAACTAGTTCAAAGCGACCTGGCACACCTTCTAAATGTTCGATCGCACGTTTTATGACGTTCAGATCAATATGATGGCGATAAGCAACACCGATAGCTGCTAAAATGTTGTAAATGTTAAATTTCCCTGATAACTTCGTCGTAATCGGGATAATACCAGCTGGTGTGTTCACATCAAACGATAACCCATTCGGTGATAATGAATAATCATCGACATGAATAACAGCTGGTTTCTCCAAACTATAAGAGACGATGGATTGCCCAGTTGCTTGCATCATGACCTCATGATAATCGTCATCAATATTAATCACGGCCGATTTCGTTTGGTGTCCAGTTGACTGACCGAGTTGCGCGAATAAGAGTGACTTCGCATAAGCATAATCATCCATATGCGGGTGATAATCTAAATGGTCTTGGGACAAATTCGTATACACCGCATCATCAAAGTCAATACCGAGCACACGCCCTTGTTTTAAGGCATGTGAGGACACTTCCATAATGACCGTATCAACGTCTGCTTCACGCATTAAGTGTAAATTTTTATGTAAGAAAAGCGCATCAGGTGTCGTATTGTTAACTGGATAACGTGTATCACCAATCTTCATATCAATCGTGCCAATCACAGCTGTCTTCTGATTCGCCTCAGAAAAAATAGCATCGAGTAAATACGTCAATGTCGTTTTACCATTCGTCCCTGTCACGCCAACGACGTTCATTGCCTGACTTGGGTAACCATAAAACGCATTCGCTAAATCAGCGAGCGCATGCGTCGTGCTCGGGACTAAAACAACGGGAACGTCAACATCGACTGGTTTCTCAGCAATTACAGCGCGAGCCCCTTGCTGAACAGCACTTTGTACGTAATCATGTCCATCAACGGTTAAACCTTTTAAACAGACAAACAAAGATCCCCGTTCAACTTGTCTAGAATCCATATCAATTGAATGTATATCAATGTCACCCAGCACATCACGTTCAAGTGCATGAAGTGTTTGAGTCGATGACACTAAATCGTATAACTTCATCTCATCACTACCTTTAATACAGTTTACCCTAACTATTATAACAAATTCTGTCTAAGACGAGGTACTCAATTTTCACCTTTTTCTATGTTTCCTAAAAATACACGAATCGTCGCGTGTGATTCGACCACTGCTCCAGGTTTCGGTGATTGAGATATGACTGTATTTCCTTCACCTTCTGTATCAATCGATAATTGCGTTAAATATTGTGTTAAATCATCGGTCGATTCACCTACTAGGTCCGGTACTGTCACAGTCGGTTGTTCAGGCCACTGGAAGTCTTTCGCCAACCCGTCCTCACGTTTTGGTACATCTAAAACGTGTAGCGTATCTTCAATCACTCGGCCCGCTATAGGGCTGGCAACAACTCCTCCAAACTGAATGACATCTTTTGGATTATCAACCGCAATATAAACGAGAACTTCTGGATCATCAGCAGGGGCGAAACCGATAAACGAGACAATGTGATTGTTATCCAAATACTGACCATTAGGACCAACTTTTTGCGCCGTTCCTGTTTTACCTCCGACACGATAACCATCGACATAAGCTCCGCGTCCTGTCCCTTTCGCAACGACGTGTTCTAAGGCGTCTCGCACCTTTTCAGACGTCTCCTCTGAAATGACACGCTTTTTGAGCTTCTCTTCACGCGAGTCGATCATCTCACCTGATTGAGCGTCAACGATTCCTTTGGCAACATATGGTTCATAGAGGTAACCACCATTAATCGCCGCGGATACAGCTGTTAATTGCTGAATCGGCGTAACTGATACCCCTTGACCAAATGATGTCGTCGCTAATTCAACCGGACCAATTTGACTTTCATCAAACATGATTCCCGTACTTTCACCAGCTAAATCAATCCCTGTTTGTTTCCCAAAACCGAATGTATCAATGTAGGTGAATAGACGGTCTTCCCCTAACTTTTGCCCTAAATTTACAAAGCCAGGGTTACACGAATTTTGTACGACTTCTAAATAAGATTGGTCACCATGGCCACCGCTTTGCCAACAGCGAAGTCTCGCACCGCCAACCATCGTATGACCTTTGTCATGATAATGATCATCTTCTAAATCAACAACGTCTTCTTCCAGGGCTGCCGCTAACGTGACGATTTTAAACGTCGAACCGGGTTCATATGTACTAAATACGGGCAAATTACGATTGTAAACGCTTGGCTCCACAGCTTGATAATCATTTGGGTGAAAATTAGGTCGGCTCGCCATTGCCAATACTTCGCCATTGTCAGGGTCCATCACAACAGCCATTGCCCCATCTGGATTATATTCTGCGACAGCTTGATCGAGTTCACGTTCAATAATCGCTTGAACATCTTCATCGATCGTAAGCGCTAAATGATCCCCATCTTCAGGTGGTGTGTACCGATTGGAACGATCTTCTAACCGTCTCCCTTTAGCATCTGAAAAGAAGGATAACGCACCTGCCTCACCACTAAGCACGTCATCGTAACGTGCCTCTAACCCCATTAAACCTTGATTATCGATCCCTGTAAATCCGAGGACATGAGCTAAATCGTCACCATTTGGATAATGTCTTATAGAATCTTCCGCTAAATATAACCCCGGCTCATTGAGTGCACGAATTTGATCAGCTTGTTCATCTGATAGTTGTCTGCCCTCAGGGTGAATGGCTTCAACAGATACATCATCTTTCGTGATATGATCACGTAGTTTTGCTTCATCAATATCAATTATGTCCTTTAGTGATTGCACCACTCGGTCTGTGTTTTCGATCTGTCTTGGAACGACTAATAAGCTGGGCGCCATTTGATTGTCGACAAGGACTTCACCGTCACGATCCAGTATTTGACCGCGGACGGGTTGAAATGGAATATCCCGACTCCATAAGTCTTCTGCTTTTGCCACAATGTCAGGGCTCGAAATGAGTTGCACGTAAGCTAATTTGCCAATCATGATTAAAAAATAGATGGCGCATAATCCTAACAATAACACCGTTCGTTTGCGTACGGTTGTCACAGAAACACGTCTCATAGTCATACTCCTTTTACGTTAAGCTTGTATTATGACTATGAATGACGTTTTAGTTTTATACGAACCAACAAAAAAATGACCCTAACTTAATGTTAAGGTCATATCAATTTATTCTGTATCTTCAACATCTTCTTCTGTTTCATCATCGTCTGATTGTGTTAGCTCAACAACTAATGTTTGGCCTTTATCAAATGTTGCATTTGGCTTAATACTTTGTTGTTGTACTAAACCTGTTCCCATGTAGTCTAAATCAAGGTCGTTCAAGCGAGCTAATGCTAGAACATCGCGTAATGTCCATCCTGTTAAATCAGGCATCGTTAGCTCACCATTTGTTTGCAATAACACACGTTGACCACTTACAACGTCACTACCACTTGCAGGCCACATCGCATTGATGGTATCACCAGCACCGACGACTTGTACGGACATGCCTTGTTCTTCTAATTGGCTTACAGCCTCATTAACTTGTTGTCCAGTGACATCAGGCAGAGACTGAGTCGATGTTGAATTCGTATCATTCCGATCAGGTGATACATCTAAATAATGCAGGCTATTTTCCATAACTGTATTATAGATATAGGTCGTTGTTTCGCTCCCTTGGTAACGATATTCAACATCAGGCTGTTTTACCGCCACATACATCATGAGTTCTGGGTCATCTTTCGGTGCCAAACCGATGTAGGAAAAGACGTAATTGCCTCCACCACGCATATATAGGCCTGTTTCTGGATCAGGAATGGAGGCTGTTCCTGTTTTACCGAGCGACGTGAAACCGTCTAATTGGAAACTGTTAGCCGTTCCTTCCTCATCAGTTACGACACGCCCGAGTAAATCTTTTAACTCATCTACAGTATCAGCGCTAATCGGTTGCCCAACAACTTCACGTTCAGATTTTTGATACGTTTCACCTGTCTCTGAATCAGTTAAATGGGACACAACGTAAGGTTTAACCATTTCACCACCATTGGCAAGTGTTGTCGCGGCCTTCATAATTTGCATCGGTGTAAAAGTCGACCCTTGACCATAACCCGTTGTGATTTGTTCCCATGGGCCACCGTAAGAAATTTCACCAATTCGTTCACCGTTCAAATCAATACCGGTTTTCCGATCAAAGTGAAACGCTTTTAAATATTCTAAAAACCGATCTGGCTCTAAATAATTCCACACGAGTTCAGCCATCGCCACGTTAGATGAACGAAGCACCCCTTCGTTAAATGAAATCGTGCCCCAACCGTCCACATCGTGGTCGTTAATTGAACGTCCATGTTCACTTATCTTGAATTCACCTGATTCATACGTTGATTGACCGTTATAAACACCTGCTTCCATGGCAGCAGCTACAGTGAATATTTTCATCGTCGACCCAGGTTCAAAAGGGGTTGAAATCATATCATTATACCAATTCTCGATATTCTCACGTGAGTTTGGATTAAATGTTGGACGATTTGACATCGCTAGAACTTCACCCGTGTCAGGGTCCATGACGCCTGCCATAATACGTTCTGGGTCATATTCATTTTCGACCGTCGTCATCGCATCTTCCAAAAATGATTGAATCTTTTGATCAATCGTTAAATGAACATGATCACCATCATCTGGTGCTTGCACTACTTCTTCTTGATTGCGGAGCGGATCACCGAAAGCATCTTGTTGATAATTAACGTAGCCATCTTGACCCGATAATTGATCATTTAATTGCCTTTCAACACCGTACATTCCGGTCACCTGTTTAGAACCATCTTCTCCATCAAACGCCGTGTAGCCAATGACGTGTGAGGCGTATAAACCGTTCGGGTAATAACGATCTTTCGTTTCATTAAAGTAAATACCTGATAAGTCAAGTTCTTGTATCTCTTGGTACGTATCCTCTGACAATCCTCTACCTGCTGAACCAAAAGCAATTTGGAATCGATCGTTATCGACTGCATCTTGTAAATGTGAGCGTAAATCTTCTTCACTCATATCAATCACTGTTGCTAATTGCCGTGCAGTTCGTTCGACATCGACGACGTGAAGTGGTGTTTCTGATTCACCCGTATAAACCTCATCAAGAATCGCATACATATTATAGACAGGTTGATTATCAGCTAAAACCATCCCTGATCGATCATAGATGAGACCACGTTCAGCTGGTAACGTCGTCTCCGTTTCGCGCATATTTTCAGCATATTCCTCTAAATCGACATTATACACTTCGCCCGTTGCTTGTATGTATAAAAAACGACCGAGTATAGTTAAAAATAAAGCAGAAAATACGAAAACGACGACCATCAGCGTAATAGCGTGTCGTTTTTGTCTCATGAAGATCACACCTTAAGGCGTACTAGACGCTTGTTTCACTTCAGCATGGCGGATATTGAGACCATTTTCTTCCGCAATCGTCAATATACGATTTGGATTACTAAGCTCTTGTACGTCAGCTCTAAGCGAATCATTTTGCGTTTTAACGTCTGTTAATTGATTATTCAATTGTTGCACGTCACGATTAAGTGTGTCTACTGATGATGAAAAGTTAACGACAACAATCGCTAAAACAGCCATAATGATCACACCTAACGTGTAAAGTACCTTTTCCCCTTTCGTAAACCACGGTTTTTTAACTGGTGGTTGTTTCGGGACGTGTTGTTCTTCTTGTCTTTTCGGTTGTACTGGTTGTTGAACATGATACGATTTCACTTCTTCAAGAGCCATAGTCCATTATCTCCTTTCGTCAAGCGCGTATTGTTCATCCCACTCCGTTACTTTTTCGACAATCCGCAATTTGGCTGAGCGTGACCTACGATTTTCACTTAACTCTTCGTCTGATGCCACGATCGGCTTGCGTGTCACCATCTCAAATGGCGGTTGAACTTGTTCAGGTAACAAAGGAATATCTTTTGGAATCGGTAATTCTGAACTCCATTTTTTCATCGATTGTTTACAAATTCGGTCTTCTAATGAATGAAACGTAATAACGGCTAACCGGCCTCCGACAGCTAATTTCCTTGCTGCTTGATGAAGTGCGTCTTGAAATACGTTCAATTCATCATTCACAGCAATTCGGATTGCTTGGAAAATACGCTTAGCTGGATGTCCACCTTTACGTCTTGCTGCGGCTGGTATGGCCTCTTTTATAATATCCACGAGCTCGAGTGTTGTTTCAATAGGGGCTTGTTCGCGTTTCTTTTCAATTTGACGAGCGATTTGTTTCGAAAATTTTTCTTCTCCGTATTTGAAAAAGATACTCACTAAGCGTTCATATGTCCAATCATTGACGACATGATAAGCACTTAGCTCATTCGATTGATTCATTCGCATATCTAATGGTGCATCTTGGTGAAAGCTAAAGCCCCGCTCACCTTCGTCAAGCTGTGGAGATGACACCCCTAAATCAAATAAAATACCATCAACTTCCTCTAAACCTAACTCATCTAATGACTCAGCTAACGTGACAAAATTACGGTTCATAAAATCAATTTGTGCGTCATAACCTTGTAATAGTGATTGAGCATAGTCTAGCGCTGTTTCGTCTTGATCAAAGGCGACTAAACGACCGCTTTCATTAAGTTGGTCACAAATTCGTTGCGCATGACCGGCACCGCCTAATGTGCAATCAACATATTTACCGTCTGCATGAATATTCAACCCTTTAATCGTTTCGTCATTCAATACGCTATAATGCTCAAACATTGACGTAACCTCATTTCATACACTTAAATATCAAAATCTAATAAGTTCTCAGCGATTTCGCTAAAGGAATCTTCTGAGTCCTCTACATATTCATCCCAAGCTTCTTTCGCCCATAGTTCGACACGGTTTGATACACCGATAATCGTGCATTCTTTGCTTAAATCAGCATACGATCTGAGCGGAGCTGGGACATTAATGCGTCCTTGTTTATCAATTTCACATTCGACAGCGCCTGAAAAGAAAAAGCGTGTGAATGCGCGGGCGTCTTTTTTCGTTAAAGGAAGTTGTTTTAATTTCTCCTCTAACTGCTTCCACTCGTCCATAGGGTACGCAAATAAACACTTGTCTAGCCCACGCGTGACCACAAACGTTTGTCCAAGCCCTTCACGGAACTTGGCAGGGACAATAATGCGTCCTTTGGTGTCTATATTGTGTTGGTATTCTCCCATGAACATAGACTTCGCCCACCTTTTAAATCAGTTTACCACATCGCTCCACTTCGCACCACCTTTTTTGGAAAATAAAACAAAAAATACACGTATAGTCCTAGACTATACGTGTATAATCCTTGATATATTAGGCATTTAGGTTTGTGGTAGCTAAGTGGTAGACCGTGGTAACTAAGTGGTTATAACCGAACCAATTGGTGATCTTGTTCCCAACGTGCGGGAAGATCTGTTAATTGGTGGGGTAAGCTTAGCCCATACTCGTTTAACCAATAAACGACATTCCACATCCGTTCTTGCAGTCCATTAGCCGGTCGGTAAAATGTATCCAATGTGTCAAAATGATCGACACTCGTTTGATTTTGCTGTTTAACTGCTTGGATTAACCGATTTTCGACAAAACGCAAATGATCTTTCATTTGGTCTAAATTTGTCGTCGTTAAATCAAATAAATCAGGGCTTATTGAGTCTGCCAATGATTGTAACGGCTGATGTGCCTGTTCAAGTTGTTTTTCGACTTCATTCACCGTTTCTTCAATCGGAGCTCGTGTTTGTCGCTTCAGCCAATCCATTTTATAGTGGTAGGTACCTTGATTCAGAAGGTTTTCACTATCGATTTGATAATCCGTTAATAATGATTGATGATTACGTTGCATCAATGTGATCGATAAACGAGGGGTTACAATCGGCAATTGTAAATCCATGACGCGAAACGCATCTTTTAGCGCTGCCCAATACGCAATCTCCCCCGGACCACCTATGAAGGATAACACCGGAAACACACATTCTTGCATTAATGGTCGCGAAACGACATTGTTACTAAATTGTTCTGGCGCTTCGACAATTTTATCTTTCAATTCTTCTTTCGAAAAACAAATCTCACCATCTTTCGTGACAAAATAACCTGATTCGTCAACTTCTAACAAGTGGCGCTCTTCATTGTGATGATAAAATAAATGGGCGTCAGACGTAGTCGCATCTAGCGCGACATGATACCCGTCATTCGACAACATTTGCAAACGTTTAACGACTGAACTCGCAATATCAAATTGATGATCGACAATTTGTAAAAAATAGTCCTGTTCAAATCGTCTTAACGCATCATCCGCTGCATCAACGAGGACTAACCCTTCTTGTTTAAACAAGTGTTGAATCAAACAGGCAAAAAAGTCCACGTACGTCTTACTACCTTCTAGTGACTGAATCACCGTATCATAAACAGCTTTCGTATGTTCCGTTTCGTGAAAGCTCGCAAAGACACGTTGAACGAAATCATGCGTATCCGCTGGTAACTCTCGTTTAGAAATCGGCTTTTTAACATTGAACGATGTCGGATCTTGAATTCGCGTCTTATGTAACCCGTCATCTGCTAACGTATGAACATGGTCAATTTCTAAAAAGTCATGGTCCTCACCTGCCATCCAAAAGACTGGCACGACGGGTTGTTGTAAATAGTCACGCTGTTCTTTCGCTTGAATAATGACAGACACAATTTTATGAATCGTGTAAAGCGGTCCTGACAAAAGCCCAGTTTGTTGACCGGCTATAACGACTGTCGATTGTGGGTTAAGTAGTTCATCAATATGCGATTCAACTTGTTCAGTCATCCCCCACTGGTTATTTTGCTCTTTTAATAGCTTTACGAGTTCCTCACGACGATACGATTGTTCCGTAACATAGTCAAAACGTCGTTTAAAATTACTGATCTGAAATGGGTCATAATAAAAATGTTGATATATCGACTCTTGTCGGTCGCGATAATCTTCCATAAGTTTGGATTGCTGTAGTTTAATTGATTGAACATCCATCTTTATACCTTCCTTTAATTACGCATCGATTACGTGATATAAGTCAAAATTGTAACATAATAGCTATGATTACTAACAAAAGATAAGCTACTGATAACATAACAAAACTTAACCGCCAAACAAAACGAACCGCTCGCAAAAATGTGATTTCTTCTTCTTTTCGCCATTGAACGGTTAAGACGATCGCTAGTAACACCATATATATAATGACCGTTTCCCAAAATAATGACACATCAAATATGTATTCAATCAGCGCATAGACAGCGATTAACAATAACGCCGTCGTCACATCAGCAGCTCGTTTTGTCGAGACCGTCGCCGTTTTCGTCCGCTTTTTTTCAATGATAAATAACATAAAAAACGTCACAAACGGGACGGTCGCTAAGATTGCGACAATGGTTGCTATAAATTCCACTACGACACCCCACTTAAAGCTTCTTTCGCTTTGATCATTTGAAAAATGACATCGTGTGTTGGGCATTGATCTCGACTGATCTTAAGAAGATAACCGTTCATATAATCGATTTCAGTTAAACGCCCTTGTTTAATGTCTGATCGCATGGATGAAGTGTTAGCGGCAGTCAATTCACATACTTGTAGAACTCGCTGCCACATATAATCAGGCGATAATTGTAACACGTCAGACGCTTCTACTGTCAGACGATGTGCCAATGACAGTAACGCATCAGACGTCAATATAGAGCCATTCGTCACATCAAATAATGCGGTTAACGGATTGATCACGCTGTTGATGACCAATTTTTCGTGCAAAGTCTGATCTAATGATGTTTCCATTTGAACAGGAAATGCATCAGAATGAAGGGATGTTACAGATGTTAAATCCGAATTATTTAAAGCAGAAACACGGATTAATCCCATACCTGTATGAGTGACTTCTATATCGGACTGTTTTGTTAAACCATGCTCACAGACACCGACAACAACACCGGGATGATCTAAAGCGTCTAATAATTCAATATGACCGAGCCCGTTTTGTAAAAACAGTAACTGGTTAAATCGAGATAAATCCTCCTGAATCCTATGAATGACATCGTTTAAATGCGTTTGTTTCGTACAAATGATTAACAAATCATGTTCACCTAGTTCATCAATCATATTGACTTCCGGATATAACGTTGACTCTCCAGTCAATGAAATACCATCTTTTTCAATTCGTTGCTTTTGACTAACACGGCGGACATAACTCGTGACAGAATTGCCCATGCTCATTAATTGATATGACACAAACAAACCAACGGCACCAATACCAACAACTCCTACCGACATCAACTCACCCGTCTTTTAAAATTTTTATTTCTCTCTATTTTATCAAAAAAATTCACGTATAGGGATGACTTTTGCGCAACTATCGTTTTCATCGCTAACTTGTTGTATTATAATAAGTGACAGAAAAACGTAAGGAGGTTCGATTCATGCCAACGAAAGTAGAACGTTTATTAATAAATTTTAGAACGTTAGAAGAATTCAAAAAGTTTAAAGCATACGGTATTCAAGAATTATCAATGTTAGAAGACCTCGAAAATAACATGGTCGAAAACAATAGCGAATCACCGTTTTATGGCATTTATTATGGCGATGAACTCGTCGCTCGCATGAGTTTATACCGCGCAGACGCAAAATACGATTATTACTTCGAACCGAAACAAGACTATTTACAACTATGGAAATTAGAAGTGCTCAATAGCTTTCGTAATCGCGGTTTCGGCAAACAGCTAGTGGATTTTGCAAAAAGTTTCAACTTACCTATTAAAACAAATGCACGCATTAATTCACACGGGTTCTGGGAAAAACAAGGCTTCCAACCAGCGACTTACGAAATGGAACGCGATTTTGGCGAAAACCCATTCATTTGGTTACCTGAAGGCGTCCAAGAAAAATCAGAAGACTAAAGACAAAAGCACCTCGTGTCCCTATAGAGAGATACGAGGTGCTTTTATCTTACTTTTCACTCGACTCAACGAAAGGTTTCGTTAAATCATAGATTTGTGTCATACACAGTTGATACGATTTTAACTGTTGCTTTAATTCCTGAATATCTGACGTTTCTTGGTCTAACTCACCACATTCAGCTTTCAATCGCTCGAGTTGAGCAATTAGTTCATCAAACCGCTCTACCTCTTGTTTTGGGCTGTCTTTGACAAGTGTATGCTGTGATTGACGCCCTAACTGTTTACGGTCTTGTTTTGCCAAGTGAATCGCTTGTTCATATTGCCTACGTAAATTCGCATTCCACCGAAAACCACAAGCTTGAGCAGTTCGATTTAATTGTTTGCCGACACGTTCAAACGCTTTCATCTGTGTTCTACCTTCACGTATATAGCGAATTACCGTCTCAGCCAACAACAGATCTTCGTCTTTCGTCCAAGCGTCTTGCCTCGTCGTCACATCTATTCCTCCTTAACTAGCAACTTTATAATCAAGATATGCTAGTAAAAGACTAGATAGACTCGTCATTTTATTTTCGATTAAAAAATTGTGCAACGGCTTGACGATGAGCCTCACTAACCCACAAATGACTACACGCTTCGACTTCTTGGTCCATTCTTTCTTTTAATCTAGTTAAATCGCGGGCATCCAACCATTGTTGCTTCCAATGCAGCAGCTGTTCAACATCGCGAGCAACGAACGGTTTAATTAACTCATGATCCAATATATGGTCACCATCTGTGAAAGTCGCCTGTACATATCGAATGTCCTTTAGTTCGGGTGCCGAACGCACATCCGCCATCACTAACCAATAATACGCCTCTTGGTGGGAGATGCGTTCATACAAGAGCGTTCCACCACCCCATCCAGTCGAGATGCCTAATTGACCTTGAGTAAACCCATAATGCCCCGCTTCATTAGCAAAACGGAAATCACAAGCTGTCGCTAATTCCATACCACCACCGCGTGCTAATCCATTCATCCACGCTATCGTCGTCATCGGTAACGTTGTGATTTGCCACAATACGTCTTTCATTGGGGTCAGCAATTCTAATGCATCTCCTTGATTTAAATCGCCATGAAAATCACTCAAATCACCACCAGCACAAAATGCTACACCCGCACCTGTGAAGATAACTAGTTTTGTGTCGTGATCTTGATGAAGACCATGAACGACGTCGGATAATTCTCGTATCATATCAAATGACAACGCATTCCGTTTCGCCGGACGATTTAACGTGACAATGGTCGTATGAATGTCATCATGTCGTTTAACATTGATCCACTCTCCCACTTCTCAACTCCCCCTATCATTTTCGATAATGGTTCTGTTAAAGTTCAATGTTTATTTTGAATGATGTAGCACTGAGTTGTTGAATTGTGAGAAGCGAAGGTGGCGACTCCAGGTCGACTAAGTTCGGTCACGTCCTGTGACCAACGTCGACACTAGACCGTCCGGGTCGTCGGAAAGCGTCCACCGTAAGCGGATCACAATATCAACAACGGACTTTAACAAAGCCTTGATAATAAAAAAGATGCCTCATTTAAGAGACACCTTCAAAAAACAAGTGTTGAATTACTTCTCAACAACTTCTTTTCCGTTGTAATGACCACATTCTGCACAAACGTGGTGAGGTTTCGCATATTCACCACAGTTTTGGCATTCTACCATACCTGGTAAATGTAGTTTTTTGTGCGTACGACGTTGGCGTTTCACTTTACTAGATGTTTTGCGCTTAGGTACTGCCATGTTCTACACCTCCTTAGTTCGTCAATCCATCCGTTCGAGGATTAATCAATTCACTCATTATCATCTTCAAAATATTGTTTTAATGATGAGAGTCGTGGATCTACTTTTGATTGTTGCTCTGATTGTTTTTCTTGTTCGAATTTTTCTTGTTGCATCGCTTCTTGCTCTAAGTATTCATCTTCACCTAGAACGGTAAATCCAGATTCCTCATCAACAACATCCTCGATTTTAGTGTCTTCACTAAAAACGCGAATGGGAACTTCCAATAAAATATTTTCCTTGATATAAGGCGTTAAGTCAAGCACTTCTCGGTCAACTAAAAAGATTTCGTCATCTTTCGAGGCTTTATAATCGACTTGCGTAAATTGTTCGTATGCTTCTACCGTAAATGGATAGGGAACATCGACTAATGTTCGTGCGCAAGGTAAGATCATTTCGCCGTTGATGTTGATACGAAATGTAAAGATGTCTTGGTTAAGTGTCGCTTCTACTGAAACATCTACTGACCCAATTCGTCTTATGTCATTATCAAATGTTTCTAATTCGCTCACATCAACCGTTTCCGAGAATGTGTACGGCGTGCGTGCCGTGATTTTTTGTAACGCGATTTGCATATTCATCACCTCAAGGCAACAAGAGTTATTTTAAAAGGAATTACGCCTTTTGTCAATATTTTTTCTTAACAGCTATATTTATCATACATTATACATGATGTAATCTTCTAATCATACCACACTACACTTGTTTTTTAACTCATTTATTTCTACGATAGAGGTAGTATTTTTCATAAAAAGGACGTGTTGATACATGAGAGCATGTGGTTTGATTGTTGAATATAATCCATTTCATAATGGGCATCTTTATCATCAGGAAGCTTCGCGTGAACAAACAGATGCAGATGTAACAGTCGCTGTGATGAGTGGATCTTTTTTACAACGCGGCGAGCCAGCCATCATCGATAAATTCAGCCGAACGAAAGCGGCGCTGTATCACGGTGTTGATGTCGTACTAGAATTACCTTTTATTTATGCTGTCCAGTATGCCGATTTATTTGCAAAAGGCGCTATCGCGACATTAGATGCAATCGGCGTTGACACCGTCTGTTTCGGCAGTGAGTCAGGTCGAATTGACGATTTTTCTAATCATTATGAACAATTCAAATCACACGAAACACAGTTTCATTCTGTCAGGCAGCAATTTTTAAACGAAGGTGATTCCTTCCCACAAGCAAGCACGAAAGCGTACGACGCAATTGGTCTCAGAAGCCAGGAACTTGATTTAGGTCAACCGAATAACATTTTAGGATTTAGCTACGTGAAAGCGATCAAAGAATTACATTCATCCATACAACCAGACACGATCACACGGACTAAAAGTCACTATCACGATGAAACCATCAATTATTCAATCGCTTCAGCGACGAGCATTCGCAAAGAATTACTTGAATACGGACAGTTAACCGAAGCATCACAAAACGCCTTACCTGATGAAACGGTTCGTCAATTACACCATTATGCAGACAAAGCGCTTTGGCATGATTGGGAACACTATTTTCCATATTTACAGTTACTCGTCCAGACTCACTCACACAGACAATTACAACACATTCACGGCATGATCGAAGGGTTGGAGTACCGATTGAAACAAACCGTTGATCAAGCCGATAGTTTTCGAGAATGGATGTCGTTGTTGAAAACGAAACGCTATACATGGACGCGTTTGCAACGAATGTTCGTTCACTTATTAACCAACACGACGAAAGATGACGTCGCTGCATATGATGAACTGACAACACCACCTTATGTGCGACTGCTCGGCATGACACAAACGGGACAACAATGGATTCGTTCCAAGAAAAAATCACTTGAGGTCCCGTTAATTTCAAATATGCAACAAACTGATCACGACCTGATGGCGATTGAAGAACGAGCGACCGATGCTTATTATTTGCCTATCGAACCGCACAAACGCAGACTTTTAAAACAACAAGAAATCAAAGGACCTATTATTGTTTAACAAAAATGTCCGACCAACATGTCACAGTTGCTCGGACATTTTCTTATCTACTCATCCAATGATTCTAAATAATCTACCGCATCTTGGAATGTATCAACAGGAACGACTTCTAACGACGCATCAATCTCTTCTGCCGTCTCGACTGCCACGCTATAGTTCGAGTCTTCTTGTCCATTTTCATTTGGCGCAAAGAAAATATCGGCTCCATCTTCTTCAGCCGCGACAATCTTCTTATCAATGCCACCAATCGGACCAACGTCGCCACTATAGCTCATTTCACCTGTTCCGACGATATTCAATCCATTCGTTAAATCACCATCTGTTAATTGATCGTATATCGCCAGTGAAAACATTAACCCAGCGCTCGGGCCACCAATTTGACCGCTATTAAATTCAACTTCAGGGTCTTCAGTCACTTCGCGATCGGTCACAAGAGAAACGCCCATCCCCGGCCGATCAGGTTCTTGCGGTAAAGGCGCTAGCTCGACTGAGACGGTGACCTCTTCTTCATTGCGTAATACGGTCACATCAATCTCATCACCCATCTCATAGGAAGACGTTCGTTCAATAATCTCTTCAGTCGATTCAACGTCATAACCATTAATCGCAATGATTTCGTCACCAGGTTCAATCACATCAGCTGCTGGCATATCTGGCAATACACCTGCCACGTATGTTCCATTATAATCTATCGTTATATCAGCACCTGCCGCTTCATATGCCACAACAGTCGCCGCTTCTTGAGAGTTTTCCATATAATGTAGTTGCGTTTCCATATACTCTTCTTGACTAATACCATTTGGACGCACTTGTTCTAAGTCGACAATATCATAATGCTCTTGAAACGATGCCCATATATAGTAAGCGGGCGTGGCCTGTCCGCCTCGCACCGTGACGAGATTATATCGACCTACCTCGCTGTCTGCCCCCTCGATCTCAATCACATTAGAAAGCGATGTTGTATCACCTGGCTGATAAATATAATAATCTAACTTATAAAATGATATAAATGTCGCAATCGCAATCGTGACAATTAAAAAAATAACATGTTTTTTATTAAAACCTAACATGAGCTATTCCAACCTTTCATCAGTGCTTTTATTTGCTCGATTTGTCGTTCTGCTTCTTCTTCACCTTTTTGAATAATTTCTTTCGTATTGGAATAGTTACGCGAACTAAACTGATACACTTCAGGTCGCATGACGACATCCGCATCCATCATGATATGATCCGTAATATCATCCTGCATAATGTCAATGCTTTGCATGATAATATCATAAATCGAATGAATATCGTCATTCGCTTCGAACTTTGAACAATCCACCGCTAAAATAATATCCGCTCCCATATCACGGACGACGGAAATAGGAACTCGGTCAATCACACCACCATCAACGAGAAATTGATCATTAACTTTTTCGGGAACGAACACTCCTGGAATTGAAATACTCGCCCGCACGGCCGTTGCGGCATCACCTTCGCGAAAGACAACCCGTTGTCCTGAATACAAATCTGTCGCGACAATCGACACTGGGATCGGAAACTGTTCTAACGTTTTGTCGTATGTAAATAAACGAATGTATGATTTAATTCGTTCGCCTTGAAGCAATCCCATGCGTGGCACAGCAACATCCATAAAATATTTTCGTTTAAATGTTAGCGCTAATTTGTACAAATCATTTATTCGTTGACCAGCCCCATACAAAGAGCCAATCATCGCACCCATACTACTTCCCGCAATATAATCAATCGGGATATCATGGTCGACTAATGTTTTAATCACACCGAGATGTGAAAAACCTCTTGCCCCACCAGAACCTAACGCTAACCCTATTTTAGGACGGTTCATCTCGTTAACACCTCTTCTAGTTAAAGCCCAGCTATCATATATATCAATATCTTATTCTTTGATTCATTTATATTTTACTACGGGTGTCTATATTCGTACAGCTTAACGACGAGGAGATTAAGTTATGTTCAAGTTGAGTTCATTCTATTATGCAATTGGAACCCTGTTTCTGACTATGGCTATGATTCGCTTTCCTGATCAAACATTCGAAGCTTCTATTCGTGGGTTAACATTATGGTCTGAAATCGTATTCCCTTCACTTCTACCATTTTTCATTATGGCTGAATTATTACTGGCTTTAGGGATTGTCAAAGCTATAGGAATCCTATTAGAACCTATTATGCGCCCCCTTTTCAATGTCTCAGGTGCTGGCAGTATCGGAGTAGGAATGGGACTCATTAGCGGCTATCCATCAGGCGCTAAAATCGCGAGTCGCCTACGCCAAGAAGGAAGCGTCACACAACTTGAAGCTGAGCGACTCCTCGCTTTTACGAATGCATCGAATCCGTTGTTTATTTTTGGCGCTGTTGCAGTTGGTTTTTTTCACGATGCTACACTCGGCTGGCTGATCGCAGTAAGTCATTACGGAGCTAGTTTAGGTGTCGGACTATGCATGCGCTTTTATCAAAAGCAAGCTGATAGGACAAGCTCATACCATCAGCCTAAGCGCCATCTATTGGCAGACGTTCGGCAGACGTTACACCACCAATTAAAAACCAGTCCTCCACTCGGGCAAATGCTAGGTGAAGCTGTTATGTCATCGATAAAAACACTCGTGATGATTGGTGGCTTCATCATCTTGTTCTCTGTTGCGAATAAATTGTTGTTTATGACTGGGATTTCCGGTCTATTATCAATCGTGTTTAAGTTCATTTTAATGATGTTTGGCTTACCTGATTCTTTAGCTCTTCCAATAGTTAGCGGATTACTAGAAATCACACTCGGAACACAAATGGTCGCGCAGACCAGTGAGGTGACACTCTTCATTCAACTATTAATGGTTTCTATCCTCCTAGCGTTTAACGGCTTGTCGATTCACGCACAAGTTGCTAGTATCATCGCTGATACTGACATTCGTTACGCCCCTTATTTGTTAGGGCGATTGTTGCATATGATTTTAGCTGCTTGCCTACTGACGGTATTGTATCGTCCGTTATATATAAATAAGCAAGGCACGACAAACAGTCACGTACCAGTCGACACGTCTTCATTCACACCGAATGCTGCCTTTGATATGTTTAACACACTACAATCGATCGGTCCATTCGTCACAGGATTAACACTCGCTGTCGGTGTTGTTTTGTTATTTAAAAAATATCCCAACCAACTGCATAAGTGGATGGGATAGTGTTATTAGTTATACTTTTCTTGTAATGCTCGTTCGACTACTTCTGGGACCAATTCAGATACATCTGACTGATACCGGGCTGCTTCTTTCACCATGCTTGAGCTTAAAAATGAATACTTATTATTCGTCATCATAAACAACGTCTCGACATTATCATTCAAATGGCGATTCATCGAAGTAATTTGCATTTCGTATTCAAAATCACTGACGGCTCTTAATCCTCTCAGAATCGCTGTTGCTTCTTTTTCTTTTGCATAATCAACTAATAACCCGTGACTTACATCAACAGACACATTACTTAAATCTTTCGTCGCTTCTCTAATCAATGCTAATCGTTCATCGACACTAAATAATGGTGACTTCGATTGATTGTTAAACACGGCAACGATTACATGATCAAACACTTCTGAACCACGTCTAATAATATCTAAATGGCCGTTTGTAATCGGGTCAAAACTTCCTGGGCAGATGGCTGTTTTATACATAATCTTCCTCCTGATTCTTATAACGATACGTCGTCACGGCGATCGTTTGACTGTATGTATTCGTTCTGACGTATTCATAACCTTGGATGTCTTCTTGTAGTGTTTCTTCAGGTGGATGCTCACAAATAATGAGCGCATCATCCCTTAACACGTTATAGTCTCTTAAAGCGGCTAATAATTTATCAAACGATACTTGACCGTACGGTGGATCGAGAAATATCATATCAAATTGTCGTCCTTGTTTATGTGCTGCTTTAATAGCACGAAAAGCATCTTGGCGAAAAATGTCACAACGATCGCTTAGGGAAAACGTTTTAACATTGTCTTGTATCGTTTTAATCGCTTGTCCTTGTTGATCGACAAATACAACATGATCCATCCCTCGGCTTAAGGCTTCAATACCTAAACCGCCACTACCAGCAAATAAATCAAGCGCGTCTCCCCCATCAAAATAAGGGCCAATACGATGAAATAAAGCTTCTTTAACTTTATCAGTCGTCGGTCTCGTCTTTTTTCCCGGTACCGCTTTCAACGGCCGACCTTTAAATTCTCCAGCAATTACGCGCATGACATCACCCACTTTATTCGTTCGTCTCACTAATATCTTTATAGAAGTGACGACAAATGTCAATGTTACACATAAATTTTTATTAAAAAACGTATAACTTTCACGATTATGGCAATAATGAGGCTTAAGAACGGTATTGAGGAATCCGTTCTCGTTCGGAGAAGTCTTATCATTCCCCATAAGTGCTTCTTCCGGTTTCTCCTCTCCCTTTTTGTGCTCTTTGTTTTTTGAACAAAGAGATTGAGGCTCTTTTTCAAGACGACTTGAAAAAGAGCCATTTTTTTATTCTATTTCAATCCGTTCGTCATTTTGGTTGTAAGTTCGATCAAAGATACGAGCTAATAAACTAAGCTCAATATACGTTTTACCTTGTGCTTGAAACCAAGCTGTTTCCGGCACTTGATAGCGCCTATCATTAATCGTATACACATTACGATTAATATAAAATCGCATTTGGTCAGCATCATATTCTGCGAACCATTCATTCCGGTTATCAACCGAAAAACCGTATAAATCGAATCTATCTAGAAACGTGTCAATCGCCATATAAATCGTCTCTTCACGTTGTTTCAAATCAATATCAGATTCCTCACCTTGAACCATCACCTGTTTCGTGACGTCACCGTAAAACGGGACATACGTTGATGATTTTTGATTATAGGTAAAAAATGATACGTCATAACCTAGTAGTTGACTTAACAAATCATCAGCTATAGCTGTTAAATTTCCCTGGTTCGTTTCCAAATCCATTAACTGTTGAAACCATAACGCCTGTTCATCTTCAGTTAGCACGTCATTTAACACTTGCACCATTTTATCTTCGTTATCATTGTCATAATAAAACGCCGTTAAAACATCAATGACCTCCGCATCAGCACTTGAGTCAGATGAGATCGATTTTAAAAACCGACTAAACAATGATTCGATCGATTGATCAAGCTGACGCACAACGACTAAATGGTCCGTTATCACTTCATTTAAACTGTCATCTACAATAAGCACTTGATTGTGTGATTGATTAATAACATCTCTTAATATTTGAATGTCTGATGACGCTACAGAACGATTTGATAACACTGTTAATTGGTCTAACCTTTGAGTATGAGAAAATGGGTGGCTCACTTTAATTAATGGCGGTTCTCCAACATTATGGTGTTGCCACTCATAATAATGAATGTTTTCACGTTCGCTATTTAAGATAGGTGTATTTAAACTATACCAGGCGCCTTCTTGTTCAGCTGATAATGAAATGCGAATATCTCGTTTTTGGTCAGTTAATGCATCATGATTAATATTCACAAGCCAGTCACTCATGTATATAACATCCGAAACGATAGACTGTTTAGGTACAACATACGACAATGTATAAACGCCACTTGCGTTAACTGTAAGACGACTGTCACTGTAGTCGCACCCTTCTTCTAAACAGGTTAATTCTTGAACGCTATCTGGCACATTTAGCTTGGCAGATTCTACTTCAATCTTATCCAAACGGTGCTCAATAACAAGGTCTTGTCCCCGTTCTTCTACCGTCACCGTCTCATCCACCATCGATTGATTCTCATCAGCAGACGATTCTTGATACGACGACCAGTGATAGCCCCCCAATAATACACTTGTAATCGTTAAAAAAACAATAATACTCCACAGAGCGCGCATGCTCATCATCACCCACAGGTCTTAGTCTTTTTATCCTACAATCTTTACTTTATCAAATTCGACAAGAGGATACTATTATTTCACAAAACACCTTCACCGTGCTACATTATGTATGTAATGAATGGAGGAATAAAACGTGACACAACATTTTATAAAATTAGGTGAAGGCTACGGCGATGTATACGAACTCATGACGTTAATTGATTCGATGCCCGAACGCGTGCAACATTTATTAGCGTTGCATACACATAAAAACGGTGAGGATGTTACTTCATTTGCCGCGATTATGAAACCTACGACACAAGGACATTTTTTACCGATTTACATTTGTTTAGAAGGGATGCCAAAACCAGTTGAAGGCAAGAGCCACAAACGGTATCAAGCTTTTCAACAAGTAAGCGAACGCATCGACGTCCCTATTATCGAATTTGACGTTCAACCCTCAACGAATTTCCACGATGAATCTTTATATTTCCAACAGTTAATTGCCGTCTTAAGACTCAATCATTTATTACCACCTATATAAAAAGCGGGTGAATGTGTAAAACATCACCCGCTTTGATAAAAGCTTTCCATCTCAGCATCTAAATCATGCGATTTTTCGAGCATACCTTGATAAGCTGTTGAAATATCTGGCTTATGTGATAAATCGACTGCAGTGACAAATGATTGTGATTCAAGATCTGCTTTCACCTCATCGACATCATCTTGATCAACATACAGCACCGCATACTTTTGACGCTTGGATGTATAGATTAAATGGCCAAATCGGCGTAATTTTTTTGCTTGTTTAATATGTTTAAACCACACAATTAAGCCACGTCGTTTCGTAAACACTCAGCATTCCCCCAATTTTACGATGCCTGGCAGCCACATTCACCACCGCTACCACAGCCGCAACTATCACCGGTGTCCTTCAGCGCGATACCATCACGTGGCGCTTTAATATTCGGACTAACCGCATTGGCAACAACTTCAGAAACATCATCTAGTAATGATTGCAATTGTGTTTCTGTTTGTTTAAACGAAGCCACTGTATCGTGCATATCGAGGTCACGTTTTACTTCACGGATCTCTTTCATAATCTTCGTATAATCGGGATGATATCGTCCGAAACGTTGCACATCCTCATAATCCTCTTTCATTTGTTGAAAGTTGTTCATTAAGCGTTGTGCTTCAGCATCGTTATATAATTGTTGTTTATGTTCTTGGTATATTTCATAGTCTTCTGATTGTTTAATCATATCACCGAGCTTTTCGGCTTGTTCTAATACGTCAATAACGTCCATATCCGCTAACATGATGACACCTCCATATCGTCATCATAACAAAAACTGTCGCGAAAAACCAATATCGATTACCATGGAAATCGCTTCGGTCGTTTTTGTTGCTTCAAACGCTGAAATTCTTTGGTTAATTGTTCGACTTGGCCTAATGTTTTCATCATTTGATTGACCTGGTGTTCAACCCGTTCAACGTCTAAGTCAGCCAATTTTTGTAACAAGGATTGAATGTGATCACTATAATTCGTTGATGACTTTTGTTTATCGGTTAATTTGTTCCAAACATCACTCGTTTCACCATGTTCTTTCCAAAGTGAATAAAGCTTTTGCCACGTATATGTTCCTTCTCTCACTAGATCAATCAAGTCAGGATGCCTTTCAACGAATTGTTTAAACCGTTCGACTTTTGGTGTTAAAGGATGTGAAGACATATATCTGCCTCCTTTGAAATAATTTATATTATTATACGGTTCATGAATGCAGACAGTTCATTCTTAAAGACAGATTTGATAAAATTGTTACAAGTCATGATTAATTAGCAAGAAATAATTGATAAAATCCCGATTTCATAATATGATGAATTTGACGAGAAGAATTTAGAAGAGGTGAACGAGATGGAAATAACAAAGTTCTCGATTGATGAGACTGTTGTAAAGCAAGAGCCGTTAACTCACGTCCTCGAACAAAACGGTTTCGTACTTGCTGGACAATGGGATTACGAACGTGCCACATATGATTTAAAAATGAACTCTCCAGAAAAAAATATTACGTATTACTTAAGATTACGTGGCGTGGCCTTAGAAGGTGATGTTGATAAAGGCACAGGCCTTATGCAACTATTACCACCATTACTTGGAAAACACTACTATCCACACGGTGTTGAATATGGCGATGAAGATTTCCCTAACAATGTCGTGGAGCGTGCTGAACGCGTCTTACAAAAGGTCGAAGAAGACTTAGAAAAATTCAAGGAAGAAGCGCAATCATAATGCGTTATAAAAGGTGACCGATGACTAAGTGTCGGTCACCTTTATCACATAGGTCTCCAAATAATTCCTTTTGGTTTAAAATGTCAGAATTTTAAGTTTATAGGCACCTTAGATTCATTTTATCGTGTTATAATACGGGTAACCACCATATGAAAGGAGACACTTATCACGTTGTTTAAAAACATAACTAGGAAGCAGTGGACGTTAATCTTTCTCGCAATTATTTCCGTTATCGTCAGCTACTTCATACTACCCATTTCTGTTCCACTTATTTTAGCACTGCTAACCGCATTAATCCTTAATCCAGCGATTCGTTGGTTTATGACACGTTTTAATTTCAAACGAACATTAGCTGTAACAATCGTCTTTTTTATCTTTTTGTCTGTTATAGCGACGATTGGTACATATACCGTCACAAAAACAATCGGTCAAGTCGTCAAATTAACAGAAAATGCACCAGAATATATTAAAGACGTTGAAAACATGCTGATCTCTTTACAAGATAACATTGACACGTTTACAGAAGAATGGCCGACTCAATTTGTCGATGAAGTCGAATCGACAACTATTCAACATTTAGAATCAATCGAACAACAAATTATGGGCTACATTGAGATTGACCGTATTGCCCAGTTCTTTCTCAACATACCGGACTTCTTAATTAGTTTCATCGTGTACATGATTGCGTTATTTTTATTCATGCTCGATTTACCTAATTTACGACAAAAAACGTATAAATTAATGACAGATGAAACGCGAGAAAAGTTTCAGTTTATGAATAATCGACTCGCATTTGTCTTATTAGGTTTTTTCAAAGCGCAATTTTTGGTCAGTTTAATCATTTTCACAGTGACCCTTGTGGCACTTCTATTTATTACACCAGAAATTGCCTTACTCATGTCCATCCTAATTTGGTTAGTTGACCTCATCCCTATTATTGGCTCAATCATTATATTGGCACCTTGGTCGATATACATGTTCTTAGCTGGTGACACACTCATGGGCTTACAACTTGGGATCCTAGCGGTCGTACTACTTACCATCAGACGTACAGTCGAACCGAAAGTGATGGGGCATCATATTGGGTTAAAACCTCTCCCTACCTTGATTTCAATGTACATTGGGTTACAACTTATCGGCATTCTCGGTTTCTTTATCGGACCGATCGTCGTGATTATTTTCAACTCAGCTCGTGAAGCAGGTATTATTAAATGGAAATTTAAGATTTAACTAATAAAAAAGCCGCGTAAACTGATTATCAGTTTACGCGGCTTTTCATTTGAATTAGCCACCGAATATCGCGCGGAATAAACTCGTACTATGACCACCATCATATAAAATGTATAACAATAAGTAGACTATAACACCTGTGATCGCTGTAAAGAACCAAATAACCGCCGTTACAGGTCCGATTTTACGATGCTTACTAATACGTCGCTTAAACGCTAAATAAAGCGTAATTAACCCAAAAACGGCCCCTGTTGTCGCTAAAAAGATATGGAAAATCAAAAAGCTCGTATAATAGATTTGCATATCCTCTGGTCCACCAAATGTCTGGTTACCAAGAAAAATCGTACGCGATACATACAAAATGAAAAATGTTAACGCTGAAATCGCAGCCGCAATCATCGTCCGTCTGTGAGCAGTTGCTTTCCCCTTAGCAATAAACGTCCAACCAATTGCGACTAATATCGCACTAATGACGATAAATACGGTGCTGATTGTCGGTAAAAAAGGCATTCTATTGTCATCCTCTCTCTACTGTAGCTTGTTGATCTAAATCTTGTGGCAGTGGGTCGATTCCATAATTTTCACTGTTATACCATGCATAAAATATGCGCGCCAATAAAGCACCATAAATAAATTCTTGCGACACTTTCATAATGATACCTGCTGCCTGTTGGTCATAAACAAGTGGCATGTCTAAAAAGACTTGTGGCCCACCTAAATTCATCCCTTCTAAAACACCTGCAGGCACACACAATTGTAACGCTTGCATAAAGGCGTCAGGTTCTGAGTACGTCGCATATAGTGGCGTATCAGCAAATATAATTAACGCACATGCTGGTGTTAACAAAATACCTGCACCAAAAATATATAACACTTTAAACAGCGGTTTAAGTTCGACACGCTTCTCGAGCGGACCGAAAATCGGCCACCACATAAATAAAGCAAACACTAATAATAATAGTGTGACAGCCCAGTGCACTGGCGTACTCGATTTTGTGAAATCTAAAATCATCGGAATATGATAAAACGAAAATAATAAATTAAACATGACTAAAGCGACTAAAGGCCGCGTAAATAAATTGAGTACGTGCTTCAAACCAGTTATGTCAAACAGCTTTTGCCACCATTGCTCTGGAATGCCTCTTATAATCAAAATAGGAACGATTAAATACAGTACCGCCATTTGTGCCATATGTGCCATCAATACGATATGTGATAGCAAATAAATCGGCGAGCCTTTTAATAAATAGAAGATCACCAAGGCCGAGTAAACAGACGCTTTTTGACCACGTGTTGGTTCTTCTGTTAATCCTGCTTTATGTTTTAACGGTCCTGTAAATAAGTAGAACAGCACAATCAATATAACAGTTATTGCAATAATCTCAGGGTTCCACATCGCTCTGAAACCGAAGATTTGTATTTTATCCCACATTGGTTTCACCTCTTAAGGTCCATAATAACATCATTTACGTTTAGTATACATGATATTATGAGCCGGCTCGACCATTTCGATGAACGTTAATAAAATTGTTGAAATTACAGCTGCTCAACAATGAAAAAACCTAAAAGAGAGTCAGTCCCTTTTAGGTCATTTTGATACATTTAATTTTTCATCTTCGGATCGAGTGCGTCACGTAAGCCGTCACCGATTAAGTTAAAGCCTAATACAACGAGCATGATCGACACACCTGGGAAGATTAATGTCCACGGTGCCAATTGAATGAAGTCTCGCGATTCAGATAACATTTTACCCCACTCTGGTGTCGGCGGCTGAGCACCTAAACCGAGGAATCCGAGCGCTGCCGCTTCAAGAATAGCTGTACCAAAACCGAGTGTAGCCTGAACGATAATAGGCGCTAAACTGTTCGGTAAAATATGATGTAATAATATACGCCCTTTTTTCATCCCTTGGGCTCGAGCTGCCATAATAAACTCTTCTTCACGCAAACTGATCACTTTCGAACGAACGAGACGACCGAATATTGGTATGTTAATAATCGCAATCGCAATCAATGCGTTCGTTAGTGAAGTTCCAAGAATCGCCACGACAGCAATGGCAAGTAAAATACTTGGGAAAGCAAGTAAAATATCAAAAATACGTGAGATTAACATGTCAACCCAGCGACCGAAATACCCCGAAATAATTCCAAGAATCGTTCCGAATACTAAAGCGCCTGAAACCGCTGTAAAACCAGTCAATAAAGAAATCCTTGCACCATAAGCGATTCGAGTAAATATATCACGGCCAATGTGATCGGTTCCTAACCAATGATCAGCAGATGGGCTTTGTAGTCGATTAACTGGATCATCCCCATCGAATTCATACGGAGACACAACAGGTGCCACAAAACCTAAAATGATAAAAAACAAAATGAGGGAAAACCCTGTTATCGCAAGTGGGCTTTTTCGTAATTGCTTTAAAGCATCTTTCCAAGGTGATATCGCTTCAACGTCTTCTTCTTGGTGATAGGGATTGGGATTATGGGCCTCTGTTTGGTCATCTATTTGTTCACGTTGTTCTTCTCTCGTCTTCATCCTTTAACCCCCTTAATATTTAATCCTTGGATCAATGTAAGCATAAAGTAAATCCACAATTAAATTAATCATGACGAATAAAAAGGCAATGATTAAAATACCAGACTGAATAACAGGATAATCGCGGTAATTAATCCCTTCATAGACGTAACGTCCAACACCAGGCCAAGCAAAGATCGTCTCAGTTAAAATAGCGCCTCCTAATAAGACACCGGTTTGCAAACCGATAACCGTTAAAACCGGAATCGTGGCATTTCGAAGAGCGTGTTTATAAATGACGAGAAATTGACCAGACCCTTTCGCTCGAACTGTACGAATATAATCGGATTTCATCACTTCTAACATACTAGAACGCGTCATACGAGCAATAATCGCCATCGGAATCGTTCCTAGTGCGACAGCCGGTAACACTAAGTGTGACAACACTTGCATCAGACGACCAAAATCCAAATGAAGTAAGGAGTCAATCACGTAGAAATGGGTAATCGGTTCAATTTGTCCTGTACTCGGTTGCCGTCCTGAAGATGGAAGCCAGCCGAGTTCTTGAGCAAACACCCACTGTTCCATAAGAGCGAGCCAGAAAACAGGCATCGATACCCCGACTAACGCGAAAATCATTGCTGCGAAATCTAACCATGTATTTTGTTTCCACGCGCTAATAATACCTGCATTAACGCCAATGATAATAGCAAATAGCATAGCGAAAAATGTCAGTTCAAATGTTGCAGCCACACGCGGTAAAATTTCTTGTCCAATATCGACTTTCGTTCTTAATGATTGCCCTAAGTCCCCTTGAAATAAATCCGCTAAATACAGTCCATATTGCACAAAGAATGGTTCATTTAAGCCCATGTTTTCTTCTAATTCTCGAATAGCTTCTTGAGTAGCTGTTTCACCTAAAATAGTTTGAGCTGGGTTTCCTGGGATTAAGTGAACGATTGAAAACACAATTAATGTCATCCCTAATAAGACAGGAATTAACATAAATAAGCGACGAATCGTATAGGCTAACATGTTTTCACCTCAGTTCTTTTTGTCATAGTCTATGTAGCCATTAAAGAAATGAAGAAAGGTAGTAGAGGTTTGCTCTACTACCCTCCCTCCTCTTATTATTCTAATTCCACTTCTGCTAATGACTCACTTGTAGATGGGTGAGGTACATAGTTTTGAACATTGCTTAGAGAAGCAAGAACAGGTTCAGAGTGTACGAGCGGAATCATTGGTGAATCTTCATAAATTAAAGCTTGTGCTTCTTTATAAAGCTCAGCACGTTCATCTTGATCAGTTGCAACTTTCGCTTGGTCTAGCAACTCGTTTACTTCCTCATTCTCATAGAATGTACGGTTACTTGCACCAGCATTGTCACCATGAAGTAAACTACTTAAGAAGTAGTCAGGATCACCGTTTGTACCTGACCAACCGAGCATGAACATTTCTTGCTCACCAGCTGCTGTTTGTTCAAGGTATGGTGCCCACTCACGGTTTACGATGTTCACTGAAACGCCAATTTCAGATAAATCGGATTGAATAATCGTTGCTAAAGTTTGCGCATCTGGCATGTATGGACGAGCAACAGGCATTGTCCATAGATCCAGTTCAAAGCCATCTTCATAACCAGCTTCTGCTAATAGAGATTGAGCTTTTTCTAAGTCATATTCATAAACTTCTAACTCATCATTATAACCTAAGTAGTTAGGTGGTAATGGGTTAACAGCTGGTTGCGCGTAACCTGCATACATTGCTTCTGCAATTTCTTCACGATTAATTGCGTGGTTAATCGCTTGACGCACTAACTTATCATCCATTGGTTCTTTTTCAGTTTGGAAACCTAAGTAACCAAAGTTGTTCGCTGGACGTGTATAAAGTTTCGTTTCGTCACTTTCTTCTACACCTGCAGCATCATCTGGGTTTAAACCGTCCATGATATGAACTTCACCAGAGTTTAATGCGATTAAACGAGACGAGTTATCTGGAATAACCTCAAAAACAACACCGTCTAATTTAGGCTGACCGTCTTTACGGTAATCTTCAAACGCTTCTAACTTAATTTGGTTATCTCTTTCCCAACTAACGAATTTGAATGGACCAGTACCTACTGGATTTTCGTTAATCGCTGCGCCATGTTCTTCTAATGCAGCTGGCGATGTGATCGCAAAGTAACTCATCGCCATGTTTTGTAAGAAGAAACCTAATGGACGCTTAAGTTGGAATTCAATTTCATGATCGTCAACAACATTGATCGAGTCAATCACATGACCTTCGTCACCGTCAAAACCACCGAACATTGTGCCGTACATCGAATACGCATACCCTTCATCTTCAAATGCATACGTATCATCTGCACCAGACCAACGTTCAAAGTTTGTCTTAACAGCTTCAGCGTTAAAGTCAGTTCCATCATGGAACGTCACGCCTTCTTCTAATTGGAACGTATACGTTAAACCATCATCGCTCACTTCCCAATCTTGAGCTAAGCCTGGTTTAATTTCGAACGAATCTTCTTCAAATTCTAGAAGACTTTCATAGATTTGCTTCGTCACACGAGATGACTCACCATCAGTTGTACTTGCAAAGTCTAAACTTTCTGAGTCACCACCACGTGCATAAACTAGAATGTCTTCTCCGTCACCAGAGTCAGCGCTATCGCTTCCCCCTTCACTATCACTCGAATCGTTATCAGAGCCTGACTGATCTTCAGACTGGTCTTCATCAGACGAACCATCATCTGAAGATGAATCATCACCTTCGCCACCGCACGCTGCTAAAACGAGCACAAGTGCGAATACCATGGCGATAAGCCAAGAATACTTCACTTTCATAACCTTACCCCCTAAATAGATTTTAATATAGATAACATTCGCGTCTTATCATTCATACAAATGACAAGCGACGTAATGTTGATCACCATCCTCTTGAAATGTTGGTGTCACTTCTTTACAAATATCCATCGCCTGTGGACACCGCGTATGGAAAGGGCATCCCGACGGTGGATTTGACGGACTCGGTACATCACCTTTTAATATAATTCGTTCGCCCGTTTCATCAGGATCCGCTACAGGGACCGCTGATAATAATGCTTGTGTGTATGGATGCTTCGGGTTTTCATACAATTCATCTTTATCTGCGAGTTCGACCAAACGACCTAAATACATCACGCCGACACGGTCACTAATATGTTTGACGACGCTTAAATCGTGGGCGATAAACAAATAGGTTAAATTAAATTGATCACGTAAATCCGACATAAGATTTAAGATTTGAGATTGTACCGATACGTCTAACGCCGAAACCGGTTCGTCACAGATGATCAATTTCGGATTGTTCGCAAGCGCCCTTGCAATCCCAATACGTTGGCGTTGACCACCACTAAATTGGTGTGGATAACGTGACGCATGAAAAGCGCGTAAACCGACGATTTCTAATAACTCCTGCACACGTTCTTTTCGCTCTTTCGCATCTGTCATACCATGTACCAGTAACGGTTCAGATATAATTTTTTCCACCGTATGTCGTGGGTTTAACGATGCGTACGGATCTTGGAAAATAATTTGCATGTCACGTCGTAGTTGACGCATCTGTTCACTATTGACTTGTGTAATATCCTCGTCGTTAAACCTCACTTCACCTTCAGTTGGTTCAATCAAACGGAGTAACGCTTTACCCGTTGTCGATTTCCCACAACCTGATTCGCCGACTATACCTAATATTTCACCTTCATTGACGGTGAATGAAACATCATCGACAGCTTTGACTTCGCCAACTTTCTTACCAAAAATACCACCACGTATATCAAAGTACTTTTTCAAGTTATTAACTTCTAATATCGGATTCGACATGAGCTGCGACCTCCTGTTCTTCGTTGTCATCGTATAAGAAGCAGCGACTAAGACGTCCATCATCTGCTTCATATAATACTGGGTCCTCTTGGAAACAACGGTCAAACGCAAACTCACAACGCGGAGCGAAACGACAGCCTACTTGTTCCATCGATAACTTTGGAACAGTACCTGGAATAGAATATAGTTTTTGTTCTTTTTGATGTAAGTTTGGTAGTGAGCGAATGAGCCCTTTCGTATATGGGTGCTTCGGATCTTTTAAAATTTCTCTCACAGTTCCTTGTTCGACTACTTGCCCTGCGTACATAACGACGACGCGGTCGCACATTTCAGCGACGACACCTAAGTCGTGGGTAATTAACAAAATACCCGTATCTTTTTGTTTGTTTAAATCGCGCATTAAATCAAGAATTTGCGCTTGAATCGTCACATCAAGGGCTGTTGTCGGCTCATCTGCGATTAACATTTCCGGATCACACGCCATAGCCATCGCGATCATGACACGCTGGCGCATACCACCAGACAATTGATGGGGATACTCATCAACGACTTCTGTTGCACGTGGAATACCAACTAAATTCAGCATTTCCACCGCACGATTACGGGCTTCTTTTTTAGACACTTTTTCGTGCATGCGAATACCTTCAATCAGTTGATTACCAATCGTATACAATGGATCGAGTGAAGTCATCGGTTCTTGGAAAATCATCGCGATCTCATTCCCACGTATTTGTCGCATCCGTTTTTCAGATGCTTGTGCTATGTTTTCACCTTTAAAATTAATTTCACCACCGACGATACGGCCAGGAGGGCTTGGAACGAGTTGCATGACCGATAGTGATGTCACACTTTTACCACAACCGGATTCACCTACAACCCCAACTATTTCACCCTTATTCACTTTAAAACTGACACCGTCTACAGCTGGAACTTCACCATCGTCAGTAAAAAAATGTGTATGTAAATCATTTAACTCTAAAATGGTCTCGGACACGATGACTCCCCCTTGTTGCTATAATTAATGCTTTTATGAATTTTCTGAATTATTTATGTTTATTAATATACATAATAATACGTAAATAATCAACCTTTTTTACGAAATTATTAAATTTTTATGACAACAGTGGGTGAAATAAGCTGTCTGTATAGTATTTTTTAACACTATATAACAATAATAATAGTGGATGGATATACATGTTTTTGCTTCTAATATACAAAAAAAGAGCCCAGAATTATTCTGGACTCTCTTACGTTTATTTTACCACCATACAATCGTTGTTAACGATAGAACGGTTAATACAGCTGCAAATATACCTGAATATATCATCGCTGCTGGCCATTGATGTCCTTCTTCACTCATGTGCATGAAGTAGTACAACTGGAAAAGGACTTGAACTCCAGCTAAAACGAGGATAATTGGAATTGTAAACATCGCATCGACCTCAGCTATAACTAAGCCGAATGCAATGAGCGTAAAAGCGATCATCATGACAAATGTCACGACTTGATGCTTCATATGCTCACGATGTTTCTTCTTGTAAAACTCTTTCTTTTCAGTGTGTTCTACGGAATTGGTGTTATCTGCCATCGCTTAGCCCACCTTTCCCATCAAGTATACTACGGTGAAAATGAACACCCACACAACGTCGATGAAGTGCCAATAGAGACTGGCAATGTAAAACTTCGGCGCGTTGTATAAGTTCAAGCCACGTTTAGCATTACGAATCATAAGCGCTACGATCCAAAGTAAACCAAACGCAACGTGTCCGCCGTGGAAACCAACTAACGTATAAAATGCGCTCGAGAAGGCAGACGTCGTATAGCCGAATTCATAATCATGGACATAATGGACGAACTCATATATCTCCATGCCTAAAAATCCGAGGCCTAAAAGGACAGTAATGCCTAACCATAACTGCATTTTCTTAAAATCATTGTTTTTCATATGATACATTGCATAAACACTCGTTAAAGAACTTGTTAATAAGAGCATTGTCATAATAAATACAAGTTCTAAACCGAAAATCTCAGAACCAGTTGCTCCGCCAGCGTTAGAATTACGTAACGCTAAATACGTACCAAATAAACTTGCGAATAAAACAGTTTCTCCGCCTAGGAAGAACCAAAAGCCCATAAACTTATTACGGCCTTCAAGGGTGGCTCTTTCAGGGTTTTCGGGCAGATCACCTGATTTAAGAACGTCTTCAGCCATTAGAACCATCCCCCTTTTCTTCTAACTCTTCTTTATGCACATGATAACCGACATCATCTTTCAGTGAACGGTATAGCATGGAGCCAAATGTAATCGCAAATCCGACACCAGCTAAGATCCACATTCCACCTTGATACATGACACCGAACGCGGCAATAAATAAACCGAGTGAAATCATAAATGGTGTAAATGAACGATTAGGCATGTGAATATCACCGAGTGGTTCTGCAGGTTGTAATTCACCATTACCTTGCATTTTTTCAATCCATAATGGATCTAAACCACGTGTTAAAGGCTCTTGCTTAAAGTTATAGAAAGGTGGTGGTGACGGAATACCCCACTCAAGTGTACGCGCATCCCATGGGTCACCGGACACTTTTTCGCCTTTCATTTGTGTCATGACGACGTTGTATAAGAATACAAGTGTACCGATTGCCATAAAGAAGGCACCGATTGTACTAATTAGGTTGAACAAGTCTAACCCTTGATCTTCTAAGAACTTCCAGTAACGACGTGGCATACCCATTAAGCCTAAGAAGTGCTGGAAGAAGAATGTTAAATGGAAACCAATAAAGAATAACCAGAAGAACCAGTGGTTAAGCTTCTCATTTAAGAATGTACCAAACATCTTCGGCCACCAGTAAATTAGACCAGCAAATATACCGAGTACAACACCACCGACGATAACGTAGTGGAAGTGTGCAACAACAAAGTATGAATCGTGATATTGGAAGTCAGCCGCAGCTGATGCCAACATAACACCTGTCATACCACCAATAGTAAAGGTCGGAATAAACCCGAGTGCAAATACCATTGGAGAGGTCATTCGTATACTACCGCCCCACAGGGTGAACAACCAGTTAAAGATCTTAATACCCGTCGGTACGGCGATTGCCATCGTCGCAACAGCGAAAATCGAGTTCGCAATCGGACCAAGCCCAACTGTGAACATGTGGTGTGCCCAAACCATGAAACCTAAGAACGCGATTAAGATAGTCGCAAAGACCATGGATGAGTAACCAAACAAACGTTTCTTAGAGAATGTCGGGATAACTTCACTAAACACACCAAATGCTGGGAGGATTAAGATATACACTTCAGGGTGTCCGAAGATCCAGAATAAATGCTCCCAAATAATAACGTTACCGCCCATATCTGGGTTAAAGAAGTTCGCGCCAAATAAGCGGTCAAATGTTAATAAGAACAAACCAACTGTTAAAGCTGGGAATGCGAATAGGATAAGGACACTTGCAATAAATGCTGTCCATGTGAAAAGTGGCATACGCATATACGTCATACCAGGACCACGCATGTTAACAACCGTCACGATAAAGTTAATACCACCCATTAAGGTACCAAAACCTGAAATTTGCAGGCCAAGTGCATAATAATCGACACCGTGACCTTCAGAGAATATCGATAACGGAGCGTATGCTGTCCAACCAGCATCAGGTGCGCCGCCTGTAAACCATGATACGTTTAAGAAAAGACCACCGAATAAGAACAACCAAAAGCCGAGTGCGTTAACAAATGGAAACGCCACATCTCGCGCGCCAATTTGTAATGGTAGCACAGCGTTCATAAGCGCAAATAGGAGTGGCATTGCGGCTAAGAAGATCATCGTTGTTCCGTGCATCGTTAAAACTTCGTTGTAAAATTGCGCTGAAATAAATTCATTATCAGGTGCAATTAACTGAATGCGGATCAGCATCGCTTGCAGACCACCTAATAGGAAGAAGAACATACCACCTATTAGATAAAGGATCGCGATTTTCTTATGGTCAACCGTTGTTAAGTAATCCCATAAGACTGATCCGAAGCCAGCTTTTTGAGTAGCTGTCGTGCTCACGCTTGTAACCTCCCTCTATTCTTTAGTAATTAATTATTCGTTACTTGAATCCTCAGAGTTATTGTCGCCTGATTCATCACTTCCTGAATCGCTATTATCAGAGTCACTATCGTCTGAACCTTCTCCACCTTCAGAGTTATTCTCTTCAGAATCGGATTCACCTTCACCATCTTCTGAAGACTCTTCAGGGAATAAGCCACTTAGATCAGAATCTTCATATACACCATTTCTTGCACTTTCAGGTGTAACATCACTAGGGCTAAGAGTCATTAAGTATTCTGCGACTTGATCAATTTCTTCTTCATTCAAGTCATATCCAGCAGACATCATTTGGTTACCTGGCTTCATTTCTTCACCTTTTGTACTGATCCATTCTTTTAAGTTCTCTTCATTGAAATCGAACACACCCGCTAATTTTTCACGATCAGCAAAGTTAGTTAAGTTTGGACCAATCTTGTATTGTGAAGCACCAATGGCGTGACAAGACATGCAGTTATCTGCAAAGACTTGTTGTCCCGCTGTTGCTGTTTCTGATTCAGGCTCTTCTTCACCTGTAACAGATTGCATATCTTCAACCCATTGTTCAAACTCACCTGGGCTTACAGCAACAACTTTAAAGTCCATTAATGAGTGCGATGGACCACAAAGTTCAGCACATTTACCCCAGTAAACACCTTCCTCTGATGCCTGTAAGTACATTTCATTTCGATTTCCGGTAGGGTTAACGTCCATCTTACCTTGAATGGAAGGAACCCAGAACGAGTGAATAACATCATCAGAAATCATCGATAAGTTGACGCGACGATCTGTTGGAATATAAACTTCTTGGCTTGTCGTAATATCAAGATCACGATATTCAAAGTGCCACCAATATTGTTTACCTGTCACATCAATCCAAATCTGTTCTTTCTCTTGCCCTTCTTCTGTCGTTTCAGGACTCATATCTGCTAATGCAAATGTGTACTGAATCGTAGGGACTGCCAAAATAAGTAGTAAAATAATAGGAATTACAGTCCATAATGTCTCAAGACCGCGACTTCCTTCAACTTGCTTCGGCACAAAATCTTCTTGTCCTTTTTTCTGACGGAACTTGAAGATAACAAATACATAAATAATCATGACGATTACGAAGACAAATAACATGATCACGATACTCAAGATCATTAAGTCTAGAAGCATCGATGCCCCTTCACCACTTGGCTGTAATGCGCTCAAAAATGATTCCCCACTACAACCTGAAAGGATAAGGGCCATGACCGTTAAAGCAAACACAGCTTTAAACCGACTCATCCAGCCTTTCATTTTGTTTGATACCTCTCTTTCTCTTCATTCTTTGTAGTTCTTATGCATATAGCATATTTATTCATTAATTAAGAAAAACAATATTTCTTAATTGAATCACAGGAATGATGGAATAGTTGCAACCACTAAACCGATAAAGAATAGTGTTAAGTAGTTTAATGAATAGATAAACATCCACTTCGCCCACTTTTGATCATCTTTCATCACAAAGCCATATGTTGCAATAGCAAACCAACCTATATTTAAGGCAGATGCAAATACGACAAAGGCTGTTCCTAATTGAAAGAAATATAATGGTAAAGGTAGTAAGCAAATCGTGTAGATGAAAATCTGCCGTTTCGTAATAGCATTACCATGTACGGATGGTAACATCGGTACATTCGCTTTAGCGTAGTCATCTTTCTTTCGAATAGCCAGTGCTAAGAAGTGTGGCGTTTGCCATATAAACATAATTAAAAATAATACAAATGCTGTCGGATGTAAAGAGCTATCGACCGCAGCCCAACCGATTAACGGCGGTGCAGCACCCGAAAAGCTACCAACAACGGTGTTAATTGTATATTTCCGCTTCGACCACATCGTATACAATACGACGTAGACGAACCATCCTATAAAACCAAATAATGCGGCTAATGGTGTTGTTAAGTATAATAAAATTAACCCTAATACTGAGAATGCAATACCCATTCCTAATATGATTGGTAACGGAATCGTTCCAGTAATTGTCGGACGCGATTGAGTTCGACTCATGACAAGATCTATATCACGGTCGTAATAATTGTTAATCACACAGCCTCCAGCAATAACGAGCGCTGTTCCTAGCATAACCAGAATAAAGGTATCCCAATGCGCAAGCGGATTTTGGCTTGTGAAATACAGCGCAAGCCAAAACCCTGCAAACGTCGTAATCAAGTTCGAGTTAATAATCCCGATTTTGATTAGTGCTAAGAAGTCAGCCCAAAGTGACTTAATGCTAGTTTGAGGCTTATCGACAATATTCGTCGCGGTCCTTTCGACAGAGCGCAGTTCACTCATAATGTTCGACCTTCCTCTCAACCTCTCTATAATCAAAACGCGTTGATATATGACAAAGTTTACAATGTTATTGTATCATGTAATGTCTGTAACTTCTATTTAATCATATAAAAAAACAAAAGTTGTGAAGAAACTGTGAAAAATCTGTGAGAAATTCCCTCACTACTAAACTTAGCATATTTCCTAACTGTTTAAAACGAGAAACCATTGATTTAAACTTCTTTTCTTTACGATTGTTATAAATTTGTAACGTTTTTTATTTTCGCATCTTGTTATTATGGTTTAAGATGAGTATGGAAGTTGTAGAGATAAAGAGAGGTGTCCATAAGACATTGAAACATATATTACACCCAAAAGTTGTCGCCGTGATTTCGGTTATCACGATGTTTTTCGTTTTAGTCGGTGGCGCTCTTGTTACCAAAACGGATTCAGGACTTGGCTGTGGCCGACATTGGCCATTATGTCACGGGGCACTGATTCCATCTAATATTAACATTGAGCTTATTATTGAATACAGTCACCGCATGGTTTCAGGTGTTGCGATTATCGTGATCTTAGTATTGTCGTACCAAGCATGGAAATATTACTCACACATTAAAGAGACCAAGTTTTTGATTTTTATTACGATTTTATTTATCGTGATCCAATCATTATTAGGAGCTGCTGCTGTTTTAATCGAACAAACAGCTGTCATCAAGGCACTCCATTTCGGTATTTCACTTATTTCATTTGCGTCGGTCTTTTTACTCGCAGCGATTATATTTAATGTGAATGAAAAGCTTCATACAGCAACTGTACAAATCCCAAAGAGCATTCGTGTTCATTTTTATAGTTTGTTTGTGTACACGCTTATCGTGGTTTATACAGGCGCTCTCGTTCGTCACAAGCAATCAAGCTTAGTTTGTGGTGGTTGGCCGTTCTGTTCTAATGATGATCCGTTAGCTTTTAGTAGCTACTCACTTGAACAAGCCATTCAAATGGGACACCGGTTACTTGCTGGTTTGTTGTTCCTTTGGGTCATTGGTTTATTGATTCATATTTATCGTCATTATCGCAATAACCAGTTTTTATTGTACAGTTGGACGATCGCATCGCTTCTTCTATTATTGCAAGTTGTTCTCGGTGCGTTAATTATCGTCACGATGTTAAATAGCGTGATTGCCTTACTACATGCTGTTGTCATTTCATTATTCTTTGCTTTATTATGTTACTTCATTATGATTGCAAGACGTGTGGCTTAAACTAACTGAAAAAGCGCGGACCTATCAATATGATTTGGTCCGCGCTTTTATTTTCATTCCTAACCTTCTACTTCAACAAGCAAGTCGCCTGATTCTAACGATTCGCCGTCTTTGACGTGTATGCGTTTGACTTTGCCATCGAACGGGGCTTGAATGGTTGTTTCCATCTTCATCGATTCTGTAATCATTAAGTGATCATTTTTCTTCACTCGTTCGCCTTCTTTAACTAACACATTCACGACTGTGCCAGGCATGGACGCACCAATATGGTTCGGGTTCATGTCATCTGCTTTAGCGCGTGATTGTGTCACATCTTGAACACTTTCATCACGCACAATGACTTCACGTGGTTGTCCATTTAATTCAAAGTAAACGACTCGCGTACCATCTTTTTGTGCTTCACCTACTGACACGAGCTTCACCATCAGTGTCTTTCCTTGTTCGATTTCAACCGCAATTTCTTCGCCGAGACGTAAGCCGTATAAGAACGACGGTGTATCTAAAACAGAAATATCACCATATTGCTCAACGAATTTCTGATAATCTAAAAACACTTTCGGGTATAAGGCATACGAAATAATCTCAAATGGCGTCACTTGTCTGTCGAGTTTTTCGTATAATTGTTCTTTTAGCGCTTCGAAGTTAACCGGTTTTAACATTTTACCTGGACGCGTTTCGATCGCTTCACGTCCTTTTAAAATAATGCGTTGCAGTTCTTTCGGGAACCCTTTATACGGTTGTCCGATATAACCTTGGAAAAATTCCACCACTGAGTCAGGGAAGTCGAGTGATTCACCTTTTTCATACACATCGTCGACTGTTAAGTTATTTTGGACCATAAATAAGGCCATATCACCAACGATTTTTGATGATGGTGTCACTTTCACAATGTCCCCAAACATATCGTTCACGTTACGATACATTTCTTTCACGTCATCCCAACGCTCATCTAGGCCAACTGCTTTCGCTTGCTGTTGCAAGTTACTGTACTGTCCACCAGGCATCTCATGGAAATAAACTTCAGGATGAGGTGATTTCAAACCATTTTCAAAGTGATTATAATAGTGACGAATGTCTTCCCAATAACGTGACAGCAGATTATAAGATTCAATATCGACATTCGGCTGACGAGTTGAACCGTCTAATGCATAATACAAGCTATTAGCACTTGGTTGAGATGTACTACCAGCCATTGCACTCGTTGCGACATCTACCGCATCAACGCCTGCCTCAACAGCACGTGCATACATCATGATGCCGTTACCACTCGTGTCGTGCGTGTGCAAGTGAATTGGGATCGATACCGCTTCTTTTAGCGCTGTAATGAGTTGGTAAGCCGCTTCTGGTTTGAGTAAACCTGCCATATCTTTAATGCCTAAAATATGTGCTCCTGCTTGCTCTAACGTTTTCGCCATTTCGACATAGTAGTCTAAATCGTATTTATCGCGTTTCGGGTCTAAAATGTCACCTGTATAACAAATCGCCGCTTCAGCAACTTTATTTTGTTTACGAACCGCTTCAATAGCTGGCACCATACCTTCAACCCAGTTTAAGCTGTCGAATATACGGAAGACGTCAATGCCAGCTTCGGCACTCTTTTCAACGAAATCATCAATCACGTTATCTGGGTAGTTTTTGTACCCGACAGCGTTACTAGCACGTAAAAGCATTTGGAACAGGACATTTGGCATCTTCTCGCGTAACGTTGTCAGACGCTCCCACGGGTCTTCTTTTAAGAAACGATAGGACACATCAAATGTCGCCCCGCCCCACATTTCGACACTGAATAAGTTCGGTAATAGTTTCGCTGTCGGTTCAGCGACTTGATATAAATCTTTCGAACGGACTCGTGTCGCAAGTAATGACTGATGCGCATCACGGAAAGTCGTATCGGTTAACTGCACGTCTTCTTGGGCTTTTAACCAATCGGACACTGCTTCAGGACCTTTCTCGTCTAAAATTTGCTTCGTGCCATCCTGAAACGGCGTATGTTTACTAACATTCGGTAAACGAGGTTCTGAGAACAACGGTTTCTTCTCAACGCCCGTTGCCGCTGGCGCATTCACTGTTGTATACCCTAAATAAGACAACAGTTTTGTACCACGGTCGAACCGTTTAGAGAACACAAACAATTCTGGTGTTGAATCAATAAAAGTTGTATCATACGTACCATTTAAAAATTTATTGTGTTGAATAACATTTTCTAAAAACGGAATATTCGTTTTAATGCCGCGAATTCGGAACTCTTTTAAGTTACGTACCATCTTATGAGCGGCTTGTTCAAACGTTAATGCCCATGTTGATACTTTAACGAGCAACGAATCGTAATGCGGTGAAATGACAGCCCCTTGGAAGCCATTTCCGGCATCTAAACGGACACCGAAACCGCCACCTGTACGGTATGCCATAATTTTTCCTGTGTCAGGCATAAACTGATTAAGGGGATCTTCTGTTGTCACACGCGATTGAATCGCGTAACCATGTGTCACGACATCGTTTTGATAAGGGATACCGATCTCATGACTGTGTAGATCGTGCCCCATCGCGATACGGATTTGCGACTGAACAATATCAATGCCTGTAATCATTTCTGTGATCGTATGTTCAACTTGAACACGCGGGTTCACTTCGATAAAGAAGAATTCATCGTCAGTGACAAGAAATTCAACCGTTCCGGCATTTACATAATCAACGGAATCCATCAATTTCACAGCAGCATCGCAAATCTCTTCTCGCAATTGCTCATCTAACGAGATGCTCGGTGCAATTTCGACGACTTTTTGGTGACGACGCTGAATGGAACAGTCACGTTCATATAAATGAACAATATTGCCATCATTATCGCCTAAAATTTGCACTTCAATATGCTTCGGTTGTTCAACGAGTTTTTCCACATAAACTTCATCACTACCGAAAGCCGCACGCGCTTCGGATTTTGCTCGTTCATATGAGTCGCGTAACGATTGACGGGTGCGCACGATACGCATGCCTCGTCCACCGCCACCTAATGCAGCTTTAATCATAACAGGTAAGCCATGTTGATCGACGAATTGTTCGACTTCCTCGACTGAAGAAACAGGGCCGTCAGTACCTGGAATAACGGGAATATCAGCATTAATCGCTGCTTCACGTGCACGGACTTTATCGCCGAACGTATGTAATAAATTACTTGAAGGGCCGATAAATGTGATCCCTTCTTCTTCACAACGCTTAGCGAATTCAATATTCTCAGATAAGAAACCATAACCTGGATGAATCGCATCGACACCGACTTCTTTCGCCAGTTCGATGATCCCTTCAATATCTAAATACGCATCAATCGGCTTTTTACCTTGACCGATTAAATAAGACTCATCCGCTTTATAACGGTGATAAGACCCCGTATCTTCTTCTGAATAAATCGCCACGGTCCGAATATCCATTTCGGTACACGCGCGAAAAACACGAATCGCAATCTCACCACGATTCGCGACAAGAATTTTGTTAAAAGATTTCAAGTCTGTCATCGTTTAACCTCCATATAGTCTGAATTAAATAAGTGTCATGTAAGTCTGTATATTATATTAAAAATCTGAATATTTTATAGATTACACGAAAAATAATATTTTGTCTAATATCATAATCAAGGGAAATCGCACGCATATATCCGTTTAAATGGCATCTGTTACGAATTTTGAGTATATTTAGCGAATCTCAGCTTAATATAAAAAAAGCTCAAACTAATGACAACTAATTCATTAGTTTGAGCTTTTATTAAGTCGATTTTTGTGCCTGGGCTGCTTCATGCAAAGCACTCAACTCGCGTTCTAGATTTTCCATAATTTCTTTACCTGTATTTTCATCGATTAAATTCAAACGAACAGCGAAATTAATCTCGCGAGATAATCCGAACATTTGTGTATCTAAAACCTCTTCGTAAAGAGGACATTGCGGCATCGTTAAGTTGTCCATTTGCACTTTAATCAGTTGCAAAATCTTATCCGCATCTGCCTTTAAGAGGGCGAGTGCTTGTTCATTTTCATCAAGCGCTACATGAGATGACACGAAAATTCCCCCTCACCTAATATTCCTATCTATCTTATTATACTACCGTGTTATGCGAAAAAATGCAAGAAATCTAGTCATGACGTAAAACTTAAAATATGGACCATTTCTTTTGTTGCGCTAGTTTTTCTAACAATTCTACACCGACGACACTATTGCCTTTATCATCTAAAGCAGGACCGAATACAGCAATGCCGCCCTCATTTTTAATCACACCTAATATGGCACCAGATACGCCGCTCTTGGCTGGAATACCAACGTTAATCGCGAATGTCCCAGAATTATCATACATCCCACATGTCACCATAAACGTTTTACAAATCCGTGCCACTGTCGCCGGAATTAACGGATTGTTCGTTTCGGGATCGCGCCCGTCATTGGCAAATACAGCCCCAATGCGAGCTAACTGTTTAACATTAACTTCAATGGCACATTGCTTTGTATAGACATCCATCAATTCTTCAATACTCCCAGTAATAATACCATTTTGTTTCATGAAATACGCTAGCGATCTGTTCAAAAATGCGGTTTGAAACTCTGATTGCGCGACGTCACGGTCATATGTAATCGAATCATCATGACACAAACGACGGATCAAATCTAAAATTTCACCTACCATTTCCTCTGAATCACGTCCGCGAATCATGTTCGTCACTGCAAGCGCCCCAGCATTGATCATCGGATTGAGCGGAATACCTGGCTGTTCTAATTCTAATTTTCGAATCGAATAAAACGGGTCACTCGTTGGCTCTTTACCGACACGCGTGAAAACAGCTTCCTCCCCGTGTTGAATAAGAGCTAAGGCAAGAGTTAATACTTTCGATATGCTTTGTATAGTAAATGTATAATCAGACCGTCCAGCTTTAGGACAGTCGCCACCGATACTATAAAAGGCCGCCGCACTAATCTCTGGACTTTGATTCGCAAGCGCCGGAATATAGTCGGCAACATCGCCGTTATTTGCATAAATCCGGACGTGCTCCAACCAATAATCCAAATCTGTTTTAGAAATATAGCTCATCTTAATCACTCCTTAATGCATCTTAGTATATTTTTCGGTATAATCTTAGTGTAGGTTGTTTATTGATAACCTAAACGATTGTTCAGATAGAAAGAGGTGCTACATATGATCGTACAAGTACAAGGGAACGTAGGCTTTTCAATCACACTTGATCCGACAGTATGGATTTTTGATGACCGCAAAGTCTTATTAAGCGATGCATTTGAAACGGAAAGCGACGACGCACAAGATGACGAGAAACCAGATGATGCGTTAACGGTTCAACAATATCAACAAAAAATCAACCCACCCATTAATGATAGTGTTGATCGTTACAATCGTAAAAAAGTACTCGAAAATTCCTATGTGATGCCGCTTCAACATTTCATTCATAATTCTGAGCCGAGCGCTGATGCAACAGAAGCGATCTTACATACGTCAGACGGTGAGGCGCGCATTTCCATTTCTGATTTAATTAATTGCTATTTATTATTTTCAGTCGATGGCAAACCGCTTAAGGAAACAGGGCCAGTCCATGTTATTTTGCCTGACGGTTCAAACCAAGATGACCCTTATACCGGTGTTGACAGAATTACCGTCGTTTAAAATTGGATAAAGTTGTTACGATTAAAACTCCTTTACAGCCTTACACTAAGGTAAAAAGGAGTTTTTTTATGCGACCATTACGATACATGATGATATTGATGTTAATTGTTGTTTTATACGCTTGCCAAAATGAACCGAAAACGGAGTCACTCGATGATTCCATGAATCAAGACCACATCTTACAAGTAGAAGATTCAGAAACACCACAAAACCGTGATCATTCGAATCAAGATGCAGCTAAACGACTGTCACAAATCGCTTCAGAAACAGAAGAAGTTGAACAAGCGACAGCTCTCGTATTCGGTCGTTATACGATTGTCGGGATCGATGTGACAGATGATTTAAGCCGTTCACGTGTCGGAAGCGTTAAATTCACTGTCGCCGAAGCGCTCAAGGACGATCCATATGGTCATTATGCCTTTGTCGTCGCAGGTGGTGACGTCGTCGCTCGCATACAAGAAATTAATCGTGGTATCCAAAATGGCGAAGCCCGTCACGTCATCATTAATGAAATCGCCAATCTCGTCAGCCGATATATTCCAGAAACCCCACCTGAAGGACAAGAAGCACCACCGTATGAAGAGCAAACAGATGAACAGCAAAATCATCCGAAAAATGAACCTCAAAGCCAGTCGTTATCCGAATAAAAATAACTCCCAAAAAGGCCAAAACTTTTTGGGAGTCTCGTTTATTCTGACTTCACTTCATTGTAATATTGTACGCCGAACTGAGAGCCTTCAGCTACCATATCTGCATTTTCAATATCGTCTAATTCTGGTTTGCCCGCTTCTTCAATTGGAAAATCGGATTCATTAGACATATACTGTTTGAATTCATTAAATTTATTTTTGACTTGCTGACGTCTGTTTTCATCAATTAATAAGTAAGACGTAACCGCTGCACCTGCAGCAATTGCTGACGATAAAATGAGTTTTCTAGCCATAGTAAGACCCTCCATTATGTTTTCTTAATAATGGTATTCCCGGTCAGATTGTTTTCAAACATAAAAATGACAATGGATTTCCACACGTGCTATAATACCTTCATAGACGGACAAGAATTCGAGGTGAAGGGAATGCGAGCACAGTGTGTCATTTGTGATCAAGTCGACCGAATAGATTCACATTCATTATTAGCTAAACAAATGCGCAAAAAACGCAAAATGTCTTACTTATGCGATGAATGCAACGAACGTATTACAGACAAAACAAACAAGCGCAAACAATCAAACGACTTCACTTTTTATAAGACGGATGAATTTGATGATTATATTTAAGTTAGTATTGATTGAAGAACAATAAAGAGCTTGGAAGAAAACCTAATTCAGTAATGTAAAACCCGGACGATTTATTTTTTAATTAAATCGTTCGGGTTTTCTGGTTTGAATAACGCTCCATCAAAACACTTCGCTTGGTTCTCCGTGACATAAGCTCAACATCGGCTCTGCTGGCGCAATCGCCGTGTTTCCTTTACCGGGGCACGGCTCGAGCCAGGCAACATCATCGCGAAAGCTTTCGTGCAACTTGCACCGAGGAAGCCTGCTTCGAAGCGTTACGAGAAGACGCAGGTGCATCCCTCAGCCCAAAAGCGGGGCTTGCGTGGTCTCGAGACGCGTGCTGTTCCCGCAGGCGTCTACGTGTTTTGATTCCGCTTCATTAGTGCTTAACTGCTATGATGTTCAAACATTCGCCTTTTACAAAATTTAATGCCCTTCTGTCCCAGCCCCTTAGTTCATTCCAATTTACCATAACATCTAACTTTGCCGTTCGCGGTGGAGGCGGAAACGGTATATACCTAAAACGGCTGATACGATGATAAGGACTTCAACAATAGGTAGCGAGAATATCGCAAATATAATCAGTAGGAAGCACCCTACAACTAAAAGCGCGTAGACGATTAGCGATTTCCCTAACGGTAATTGTTTAGCAAAACCTAATTTATACGTCACGATCGCAAATACCGCAATCGCTAAAAATAACAACCAAAAGCCAGCATCCCCACCAATATCAACTAAAAAATAACGCTCAATCGGGGCAAACTCGAAATGTTGGTCAGCTGCATGTATTGATTCTGAATCCACATTGATCCCTCTCTTCTTCCTTCTATCCTTCACCATCATACTAAATGAAAAAAGTTAATGCTAGTTATGAATTGTATGTTTTCAAATTTTGTCACATCATGTACACTTAACATGAATGAGGTGAAAATCATGAAATACGAAACGAAAATGTTATTACTCGCCATTGTCATCGTCTCTTGCTATATTGCAACTGCGATTGTCATTAGTGAACGAAATTATGGATTAATGGCTTTATTTTTCTTCTCAGGATTAGCCTTAATGGGTTATGGATTTAAATTAAAACGTGCATATATGCGCGAAGATGAATAAACGAGCGCCCATGTCTATGAGCGCTCGTTTTATTTATTTCGGTACGATATAACGCAACACGTCGTCATGAATCGCTTGATTAGCACATAGGACCGTATTTTCCCGCAACAAATCGAGCGGTTCACCGTCGACGCGACTCGTTTTACCTCCGACTTCATCGACTAAGATCATACCAGCCGCGACATCCCAAGGTGCTAAACGCATCGTGACATACGCATCGATAATACCTTCTGCAATAAAGGCAAATTCTAACGCTGCAGATCCGTACGATCTCGTCCCTTTCACATGACGGACCAAATCATGAATAGCTTCTTCTTTTAATCGACGATTCGGTGTCGCCCATACGTTATTCAATCCGACAAGCGCATCATCAATGGCTTTCGTTTGGTCTAATCGGTTTAACGCTTTGCCATTTTTATAAGCGCCTCCACCACGCCGAGCTTCATACAAATCATCATTCATCACATCATAAATCAATCCAATTTCGCCAACACCATCGACGTAAATACCAACTGAAATCGCAAAGAAACGGCCTTGATGAACAAAATTCATCGTCCCATCGATCGGATCGATTATCCAAACCGTCCCGTCTAACGATTCAACTTTTTCACCAACCCCTTCTTCTCCCATCACTTGATGGTGAGGGTACACGTTTCGAATACGATCTAACAAAAATTGTTCTGTTGCCTTATCAACTTCTGTCACGAGGTCTTTACGGTCTTTTTTTGTATTAATCTCATATGGGCGTTCCATCATCTCTTTGATTAAATCGCCTGCTTCATACACCCACTGCTTCGCTTGTTGTAACATGTGTTGCGTCGTATCTTCATTCATTGACAGAACTCCTTTGTCATCTCAGTTCAATACGTTTATTATAACAAAAATCCGATTGTCATATAAGATAAAAGGTTTCAGACGAAAGCATGGCTAAAATATGTTAAAATAACAATCGAATAATGGCAAACACTGACGCTAAGATGAAAAAGGAGCGATTATATGACGACATTTAACGGCTTTACCCAAGCTGATTTTGACGTATTTACAATCGACGGTCTCGATGAACGTATGACCGAATTGAAGAGCCGAATTTCACCTAAATTACAAGACATTGCTGAACGATTAGAACCGACTGTTTCGTCACTTGCAGGCGATCAAATGTATGTCCACGTAGCGAAACACGCACGCCGTAAAACGAACCCACCTAACGATACGTGGGCGGCGCTTGCGAGTAATAATCGTGGCTATAAAAAACTGCCTCACTTCCAAGTAGGCATGTGGGAATCACACGTCTTCATTTGGTTTGCGGTTATTTATGAAAGTCCGATCAAAACCGACTTTGCGAAACAATTAAAAGCGAACAAACAAGATGTGTTAAGCCAAATCCCTGATCATTTCGTTTGGTCAAAAGATCATATGAAACCAGACACGATTAGTCACGAAGATATGAAAAATGGTCAATTTGACGAACTTGTTGATCGTTTAGAAACGGTGAAAAAAGCTGAAATTTTATGTGGCCAAACGTTCGATCGCGATGACGAACGCCTTCAAGATGAAGACCAGATGATGGCTTTATTTGAAGACACAGTCAAAAAACTTATGCCACTTTACGATTTAACGAAACAAGTTCATGTGGAATAATGGAACACCCCAAAGGCTCATAAAGCCTTTGGGGTGTTTTTACGTCATTGACAACGTGTCATCTTCTGATAGTGATTGAGCTTTTTTCACGACTTGATATGGAACATAATCTGTCTGCTTCTCAAAGTCTTTAAACATTGATTTTTCATCGCTTTTAGCCGGGACGATCGTTTTAAATTGTTTGTAATCGTGTAGGACTTGTGATGCTTTAACGGAATCTTCATACGCTGATTCGATCGTATTAAAAAATTGAATGACTTGCATCACTTCTTCTGTCGACCACTCAGGGTCTATTGGATAATGGTAGTTCATATGATTCACCTCTTATGTTTGCCATGTTTGTTTGATTGTATTGACGTCTTGTTCTATTGATTTAAACAAATCGTGAACTGTTGGGATGTCACGAATTCGCATAGCTACTTGACCGGCCCAGCCAAAGCCTTCATCCGTTTGCCCATCGTATATATAACGTTTGTTCGCATGGCCACTTATATAATCTTTAAGCCCTTCATAACCAGCACCATCTGCTTCTAAATTTAATATCTCATCTGTCCATTCATTTTTCAACGCTCGCGCAGGTTGTCCGAGCGATGATTTAATGACGACAGTCGATGATGCATCGGCTTTTACTAAATCTTGTTTGTACCGCTCGTGTGCGTGAACGCATTCTTGAGTCGCGATAAAACGAGTTCCCATCTCAACACCTTCTGCACCTAATGCTAAGGCGGCCATTAATCCACGTCCATCACTAATGCCACCTGATGCAATAACAGGAATGTCGACGGCATCAACGACTTCAGGAATCAAAACGAACGTGCTCACATCGTCTCGCCCAATGTGACCACCACCTTCATGTCCGACAACCATGACGGCATCAGCGCCAAGTTCGGCTGCTTTTTCAGCTTGTCGTTTCGCAGCAACAAGAACAAGGGTTTTGATGGTCGTCCCTTCCACTTGCTCAAGAACGGGTTTCGGGTTCCCACCTGTAACAGATATGACAGGCACATCTTCATCGATGGCGACTTGCACCATGTGTTGAAATTCTCGATGACCTTGCCCGATCGCAAAATTAACACCAAAAGGTTTGTCCGTTAATTGTTTCACTTTATGTATTTCGTCACGTAACGCTTCTTCACTCGGCAAACTCATCGCTGTTATTTGACCTAGGCCACCCGCATTGGAAACAGTTGCAGCAAGATCAGAATAAGCTAAATGTGCAAGACCACCTTGAATAATCGGCCACTCAATATTTAATAATGATGTTACACGCGTTTGAATGCCCACCCAATCACTCCTTTTTAAAATAGTATAGCATGTTTATTACAAATGAAAAATGCACACGGATTAAAACCGTGTGCATCCTTGTTGCGATAATGATAGCGTTTTCAAATTACTGTTTGTGGCATGAACAGTGGTTGCTGTATAACACTGTGACTTTCTCGACCTCAAAATGGTCGATAACACGTTGGCACGTTTTGCATACAATTGTACCCATCACAATCGCTCCTTTTCTAATGAAAATGATATAATTTTAGGTTAATAACAGTATATTATGTCATACTAATTTTTGCAATAGGTTATATAAATTATTTTTGAAATAATTCACCTTATTTATTTCAAAAACGCATTAACTTATCTCAAAAATGAGCTGAGTTATGAGATAAATGCTGGCATTTATCTCATAACTACAAGTCGTGGCCAAAAAAATAAACTTGGCTTAGCGCCAAGTTTATCATCATTCATCTGTCGGTAATGAAATCGTATCAGGATCGAGCATGTCATAGCCTTTGTCTCGTAATCCCGTGACGATATCTTCTAATGCAGCGTTCGTCCATTCGCGGTCGTGCATTAATAAATTCGCCCCGTCTGATAACAACTCTGTATTAACCATGATGTCTGCAATCGCATCTTTTTCCATATAATCTTGCTTAAAATCATAACCGTATGACCAATTCATTAACAGCATCCCTTCTTCTTGCACCACTTGTCTTGCCACATCCGTATTAATCCCATGTGGTGCGCGGAAAAAGTTAGGTTTCTCCCCTGTCACATCTTCAATCAACTCATTGAGTGACACGATTTGGTCACGTTGTTCTGCTGCGCTTAAGTTACTCAAATTTTCATGTCCATACGTGTGATTCCCGATTGCAAAACCCATGTCATGGATTTGTTTAACAATCGCCCGACTTTCATCATCATTCATAAAAATGCCGTTCACAAAAAATATCGCCTTCGCACCTAAATCGTTTAGCGTCTTGGCCATATCTAACATATGTCCATCTGGCCCATCATCAATCGTTAATAACACAACGTCTGATGGCGCATCATCGATCGGGTCAAACGCCCACACATTATTCATTTCATAAAGCGTTTCTTTCTCTTCATCCTTGTCTACTTCAGCATTGTCTTCTTTTGTGCTCTCTTCGTTCGTTGATTCGCTTTCTTGTTCACTCTCATTTGACTGCTCTTCCGTTTCTGACTCATCATCCGAATTACTCTTATCACTTTCTGTTTCGTCATTATCTTTTTCGTTTTCTTCAGCTACTTGTTCTTCTTCAGACTGTTCTTCAGACTGTACCTGGTCGGCACTATTATCGCCACATGCAGCTAATATAGCCATTATCCCCACCATTAAAATTATGAACCACTGCTTCATTTACAACATCCCCCTCTTGATTGTCTATAAGTTAATTATACATCACGGTTGATCGATTTGAATAGCTTCTTTTAAAATAATTGGAAACATGCATGATTCTGTTACAGTCGCCAAAACTAACATTACGTGATTGCTTAAGAAAGGATGTTAACAATGAACAAATCTGTCACGCGGGTCTTTTATATATCACTCGTTTTAGCTTTACTATTTATCGCTTGGGGTGTTGTGCCTGAAAACATGTGGCCAAATTGGAATTTGAATACGGTCACGAATACCGTTCAAGGGTTTCTCGTTTCCAAGTTCGGCTGGTTTTATCTATTATCCGCAACAGCTTTTTTAATATTTGCGTTATACTTAATCGTCTCGAAATATGGCAATATTGTATTAGGTAAAGATGACGATGAACCTGAGTACAATTATTTAACGTGGTTTGGCATGCTTTTTAGCGCTGGTATGGGGATTGGGCTGATATTTTGGGGTGCTGCAGAGCCAATCTCACACTTTAATGCGCCGCCTTATGATGTTGCCAGTGACGGAGAAGCTGGTCGTGTAGCGATGCGTTACAGTTTTTTTCACTGGGGACTACACCCTTGGGCGATTTATGCCATCTTAGCGCTAGCATTAGCGTATTTTCAATTTCGTAAAGACGCCCCTGGATTAATCAGTAGTACATTAAAACCATTGTTGGGTGACCGAATGGATGGTCCTTCTGGCACAGCTGTTAATACGATTGCTGTGTTTGCGACAGTGTTTGGTGTTGCGACATCGCTCGGCTTAGGAGCGCAACAGATTAGTAGCGGACTCGGGTTCGTTAATGACAACATCTCCAACACCGTGACCACTCAACTGATTATCATTGGTGTCGTGACCATTTTATTTATGTTATCAGCGTTAACAGGCCTCGACCGCGGGATTAAATATTTAAGCACAACCAACATCGTCTTAATGTTTTTATTATTCTTTTTTATGCTATTTGCCGGACCGACGAATTTTATCATGAATTATTTTACGACGACGCTTGGTAGTTACGTTCAAAACTTACCGTTTATGAGTTTCAGGACGACACCGTTTAGTCCAGAAAACACGACGTGGTTAGAGGATTGGACGATTTTCTACTGGGCTTGGTGGATCGCGTGGGCACCGTTTGTCGGTATGTTTATCGCACGGGTCTCAAAAGGGCGGACCGTTCGAGAATTTGTGATCGGCGTGTTATTAGTGCCAACGATTTTTGGGGCATTATGGTTTTCGGCATTTGGTGGTGCTGCGATTTCGCTTGAGTTTCATGAGGGCATGTCAATTCAACCAATTATAAATGACGTCGGAGCTGAAGGCGCTTTATTTACTGTGCTCGACAACTATCCATTGCAACTTATCACGACTTTGCTTGCGATTTTGCTTATTAGTACGTTTTTTATTACGTCAGCGGACTCAGCAACATTTGTGTTAGGGATGCAAACGACAGGTGGCAGTTTAAATCCTGATTTGAAGGTGAAATTGTCATGGGGTGTCGTCCAATCGGCAACGGCAGCTGTCCTGTTATGGCAAGGGGGGTTAGGCGCTTTACAAACGGCTTCAATCATTGCCGCCTTTCCGTTTGTGTTTATCTTAATTATGATTATCTTCTCGATTGTAAAAGCGTTTCGAGAAGAAGCAAAACAATACAACCTCAAGCGACGGAAAGAGTAGTTTTGAAATAAGTTGGCCAACTTATTTCAAAACGTCACCCATTTATCTCATAAATCCAAGGAGTTATTTAAAAAGTGCATGCACTTTTTAAATAACTCGAGTAAAACGCAAAAAACCCCCGCATCATGCGTTGCATGATGCGGGGGTTTATCAAATGTCTCATTTATTTCGCGATATGGATTGGCATACCCATCGCTAGTTCTGCTGCTTCCATGACGGTTTCACCTAATGTAGGGTGAGCATGGATCGTGAGTGCTAAATCTTCAGCTGTCATACCAGCTTCAACTGCTAGACCGATTTCTGCAATCAAGTCGCTCGCATTCGGGCCAGCTACTTGTCCACCAATCACAAGACCGTCAGATTTGCGTGTAATAAGCTTCACGAAACCTTCTGAGTCGTTAAGTGATAGAGCACGGCCGTTAGCGCCGAATGGGAATTTCGAAGCGTCGATATCAAAGCCAGCTTCTTTCGCACTATCTTCAGTGTGACCAACGCTTGCTAGTTCTGGATCACTGAAGACAACAGCTGGAATACCGAGATAATCGATTTCCGATTTCTCACCACTGATCGCTTCTGCTGCTATCTTACCTTCGTAAGACGCTTTGTGTGCAAGTGGTGGGCCATCAATGATGTCACCAATCGCATAAATATTATCAATGTTCGTACGGCATTGTTTATCAGTTTGGATAACCCCTTTGTCATCCATTTCAACACCAATTTCATCAAGGCCGATTTCATCTGTATTCGCACGGCGGCCAACTGTCACGAGTAAATAATCCGCTTCAATTGTCTTCTCTTCGCCTTTTTCTTCATACGTGACTTTAACACCGTTGTCTGTTTCTTCTACACCTTGTGCCATCGCTTTCGTTACGACGTCAACGCCTTTCTTCTTAAGACGCTTTTTCACAAGTTGTGTCATGCCTTTCTCAAAGCCACCTAAAATATCTTCCGTACCTTCAAGGATTGTCACTTCTGTACCGAAGCTTGCGTACGCGCCGCCAAGCTCTGTACCGATATAACCGCCACCGATGACAACCATTTTCTCAGGAATTTCATCTAATTCTAGTGCGCCTGTTGAGTCAAGGACACGGTCAGAATATGGGAACGGTTTTAGTTCAATTGGACGAGAGCCTGTAGCGACAATCGCATTCTTGAACTTGTACGTTTGAGATTGTTTTTCATCCATCACTTTCGCTGTGTTTTGGTCTACAAAGTAAACTTCACCTTTAACGATGTCTGCTTTGTTCGCTTTAAGCAGTCCTTCAACACCGCCAGTTAGTTTGTTCACAACTGACCCTTTCCACTCTTGGACTTTAGAAAAATCGACAGAAACATTTTCAGCTATAATACCCATCTCATCTGATTCATTTGCTTGTTCATAACGGTGACCTGCTGCGATAAGTGCTTTAGATGGTACACACCCTACGTTCAAGCAAACGCCACCTAGATTACCTTTATCAACGATTGTGACACTTTGACCCATTTGTGCAGCACGAATCGCTGCAACGTAACCGCCTGGGCCTGCCCCTACGACTAACGTATCGACTTCTACTGGGAAATCTCCTACTACCATAAATCTACGCCTCCATCATAATTAATTGTGGATCTTCTAATAATCGTTTCACATGGTTCATCGCATGTTGTGCTGTTGCACCGTCAATAATACGGTGGTCAAAGCTTAATGATACAGCTAAGACTGGTGCAGCCACCACTTCACCATCACGAACGACCGGTTCTTCACTAATACGACCAATTCCTAGGATCGCCACTTCTGGATGGTTAATAACTGGTGTAAACCACTTACCACCTGCAGAACCAATGTTCGTAATCGATGTCGATGCCCCTTTCATCTCTTCTGAAGCTAGTTTACCATCACGAGCTTTCGTTGCCAACTCGTTGATTTCATCAGAGATACCGAAGATCGACTTACGATCAGCATCTTTTACAACTGGCACAAGTAAACCTTTGTCAGTATCAGCTGCGATACCGATGTTGTAATAATGCTTCTGAATCAATTCATCTGTATCATCGTCGAATGACGTGTTTAGCACAGGGTATTTCTTAAGTGTTGAAACAAGTGCTTTCACAACATATGGTAAGTACGTCAACTTAATATCTTGCTCAGCTGCCACTTCTTTAAATTTCTTACGGTGGTTAACAAGCTCTGTTACGTCGACATCATCCATTAATGTCACGTGCGGAGCGGTATGTTTCGAATTAACCATCGCTTTGGCGATCGCTTTACGGATACCGCTAATTTTCTCGCGTGTTTCTGGATATTGTCCTTCAAGTACAGGCTCTTGCTTACTTTCAGTTGATTCAGCCGCTTCACTCGCTCCTGCTTCACTGTCGCTTGATTCAGCAGCTGGCTGATCACCACTTAAGAACGCGTCGATATCGTCTTTTAAAATACGACCGTTTTTGCCTGAACCTTGAATTTGTTGAATATTTACATCATTGTCACGTGCATATTTGCGAACTGACGGCATCGCGATGACACGTTTACCATCATCAGCGCCCGTATCGTCTGACTGATCCGCCGTTTCTTTCGTTTCAGCCTTGTCTTCTTTTGCGTCGTCTTTTGATTCTTCTTTATCGCTAGATTCTTCTGATTCACCTTCATCATCAGAACCGCTATCTTCATAACCTTCAGCGTCAATCGTGACGATGACTTGTCCAACTGTCGCGACTTCGCCTTCATCAACATGAACGTCTTGCACGGTTCCTTCGACAGGTGATGGAATTTCAACGACTGCTTTATCGTTTTGTACTTCACAAAGCACGTCATCTTCTTGGATCTCGTCACCTGCTTTAATGAACCACTTCGCTATTTCACCTTCGTGGATCCCTTCACCGATGTCCGGTAATTTAAATTCATAGGCCACAATGATTCCCTCCTGTCTTCGTCATTATTAAAAGTTAATCGATTGTTTCGCTTTTTCAACGATATCGTTATGGTTCGGTAACCAAACTTCTTCTGCTTCACTGAACGGATAAACTGTATCCGGCGCTGTGACACGTAGTACGGGCGCTTCTAAATGTAAAATGGAACGCTCTTGAATCTCTGATACGATACTCGCCGCAATACCTGCTTGACGTTGCGCCTCTTGGATGACAACAGCACGGTTAGTCTTTTCCACTGACTCAATAATCGTATCGTAATCGACTGGACTGACCGTACGTAAGTCAATTACTTCAGCTTCAATGCCGTCTTCTTTTAATTCTTCCGCTGCTTTAAGCGCTGCGTGCACCATCGCACCGTAAGCTACGAATGTAATGTCACTACCTTCGCGCTTCACATTCGCTTTCCCTAGATCAACAGTGTATTCTTCTTCTGGTACTTCTTCACGGAATGAACGGTAAAGTTTCATATGTTCTAAGAAAATAACCGGGTCATTTTCGCGAATCGACTGAATTAAAAGTCCTTTTGCATCATATGGATTTGATGGAATCACAACACGCAAACCAGGCTGTTGTGCCATTAACCCTTCTAAACTGTCAGCGTGTAATTCAGGTGTGTGTACACCACCACCGAACGGCGAACGGATTGTGATCGGCGCATGCCAGCGACCGCCAGAACGATAACGCATACGGGCAGCTTGTCCACTCACCGCGTCCATTGCTTCGAAAACGAAGCCGAAGAACTGAATTTCCGGAACTGGACGTAAACCTTGCGTTGACATACCAACTGATAACCCGATAATGCCTGATTCAGCTAATGGCGTGTCAAATACACGATCTTCCCCAAATTCTTCTTGCAGCCCTTCTGTCGCACGGAAAACACCACCGTTTTGGCCGACGTCTTCACCGAACACAAGGACGTTTTCATCATTTTTAAGCTCTGTTTGTAAAGCGTTCGTAATCGCTTGAATCATCGTCATTTGTGCCATGGCTTACTTCGACTCCTTTTCTTTATATTCTTCCATCTGCTCTTCTAAGTTTTGTGGAAGTCGGTCGTACATAATTGACATTAAGTCTGTTACTGACTGTTTATCTTGTTGGTCAGCTTGTTTAATCGCAGCTTTAATTTCTTCTTTTGCTGTTTCGATCACTTCATTTTCTTTTTCTTCAGACCATAAATCTTTCGCTTCTAAATATTTACGGAAACGAACGAGTGGATCACGTTTCTCCCATTCGTCATCCATATCTTCTGTACGATAACGAGTTGGGTCGTCACCAGCCATCGTGTGCGGACCGTAACGATACGTCATCGTTTCAATTAATGTTGGTCCATCACCATTCACAGCACGTTCACGAGCCTCTTTCACGACTTGGTAAACAGCTAGGACGTCCATGCCATCAACTAAGTATCCTGGCACACCAGTTGCAGCTGCTTTTTGCGCAATCGTATTCGCTGCTGATTGCTTATCAACTGGTACTGAAATCGCAAATTGGTTGTTTTGCACAACGAAAATTGCGGGTGCTTGATATGCTCCGGCAAAGTTAACTCCTTCATAGAAGTCACCTTGAGACGCACCACCATCACCTGTGTATGTTAACGCAATGTTTTGTTTACCTTTGCGTTTCATCCCTAAAGCAACACCAGCTGCTTGTGTAATTTGGGCACCAATGATGATTTGTGGACTTAACGCGTTCACATCTTCTGGCATTTGGTTACCGTGATAATGACCACGGGAGAATAAAAACGCTTGATATAACGGTAAACCGTGGAAAATTAACTGTGGTACGTCACGATAAGCTGGGAGTAAGAAATCTTCCTTCTCCATCGCAAAATGACTACCTAACTGAGACGCTTCCTGACCTGCTGTTGGTGCGTAGAAACCTAGACGGCCTTGACGATTTAACGCGATTGAACGTTGGTCAAGTACTCGCGTATAAACCATACGACGCATTAATTCAACGAGGTCATCGTCTGATAATTCCGGCGCATTGTTTTCATCAACAATTTGACCATCTTCATCTAAAATCTGAATCATCTCGAATTGATCTTCGATACCTTCAAGTGGACTTTTAAAACTCACTCTCGTCACCTCTTCCTTTCATTCATAAAAATATTTTTCCAATCGAAAACGTACTAATTTTGGTTGAGTACCTATCCTTATTATATGTACCCATAATCGATTAGCGTTAATCATAAAAAAACTGTTACAACCAATTGATAACATGAATTAGTACAATAATCATCTAATTAGTAGTTTAGCCTAAAACGAGCTTTTTCGTCAAATACTTTTGATTGTGCGGTCAAACCAAGATTATGAGCCTTTAATTAATCAATCGCAGTCAACTAAACTGTTATAGCAAATCACCTCGTCTGTATTACAACAGTTATACAATACGCAAGCGCTTTATCAAGTCTGTTTACTACAGTCATAATCAATTATTGTGTCAGTTTTCACTCAATATAAAAAACACACGCTTTATTAAACGTGTGCTCTGTCATACAACAACTTATTATGAATCGCTTGAGTTTTCGCTATCTTCATCTGATTCATTTTCACTGGAGTCATCACTGTCTGACTCTTCATTATTCGAATCATCTTGGAACTCAACATTTAAATCAACCGTTTCATAAAACTCTCGCTTCAGTTCATTGAATGATTCCGTTTTGTCGTTGAAAGTCTCTTGTGCGGCTGTAATGTTTTCATAACTAGCATTAATCTCATCAACTTGGTCATTTAGTTCATCTTCTTCTAAATCGTCACTTAATAACATCTCATATAACTCGGCATCTAAATCCAGTGACTTGCTATATGCATCATAAACCGATTGGAATGCTTCGTAACGTTCGTTCATCGTCGTGACCATATCATTCGCAACCGACTGCGCGTCTTCGTCTAAGTCGCTAATATATTGCTCAACTTGGTCGAACTCTTCTTTTGCCGCGTCAATACTCGTTTGTTCTTCATCAAGTAATTCACGACGTTGGTCTAACATACCTTGAGCTTCTTCAACCGTGCTTTCTATTTCGTCCAGTTCGTTCATGTTTACTTCAATCATTTGTTGATAAAGCTCTTGTTCTTGTTGTTCGACTTCGACTAGCTCTTGTTGGGCATTATGAAATGCTTCTTCTTCATTAACAGATGCTTCTAAATGATTGTAAATGTCTTCTGCTGCTTGATTTCCATTACATGCTGCTAAGACAGTAACAAAACCAAGAAGGACTGCCCATAATCCAAGTTTTTTCATGATATTCATTCCCTCTTTCTTAAAATCAATTACCATCAATATATTGTGATTCCAAATATAACATGTAAAGTATATCATATTTCTACAACTAAAAACATAACACTTTTGTTGATGCTTCGAAAAAATTTTATGATAAAATAGTTGACGGTATTCGCAGTTATAACGAAAGGATGATAAATATGATTACGATGGATGATATCGTTCGCGAAGGGCACGATTCGCTCCGCCAAAAAACAGAACCAATGACGTTGCCCCCTAGTGACGAAGACCATCATACATTAGAAGAAATGGTACAGTTTTTAAAAAATAGCCAAGACGAAGAGATGGCTGAAAAGCACAATTTACGCCCAGGTGTCGGTTTAGCTGCACCTCAACTCGGCTTATCTAAACGAATGATGGCTGTTCATTTTACAGATGAAAACGATCGTCATTACAGTTATGGCTTGTTTAACCCAAAAATCCACAGCCATTCCGTTGAACGGACCTATTTGCCAAATGGTGAAGGGTGCCTCAGCGTCGATCGTGAGGTCCCTGGTATTGTGCCACGATACGCTCGAATCACGGTAAAAGCGACGACATTAGAAGGTGAAGACATCAAATTACGATTAAAAGGATTTGCTGCTATCGTCTTTCAACACGAAATTGATCATTTAAACGGGGTTATGTTTTACGATCATATTAATGATGAGGATCCGCTCACACCGCCAGAAGACGCGGTTTCAGTAGATGAGTTAACTTAAGTACATCCTTTATTCGACATGTGCTGACGAACTTTGTCAGCACATTTTTTATATTTATCATTTTATTTATGGTGGCTAACAGTATATAATAAAGGTAGGAAGTGGAACATACTATTGAATAATTTCATTGTACAAACATGCGAACTTAGCGATGTCATATGAAGCTTTAGGGAATACTTTGCCATTTCTTATCACTCCCTCAAGCTTGCCGATGAACTAACCACCCTAGCATTGATCATATATCATACGGAAAGGAGATGTATGATATAATGTTAAAACGGTTACGAGAAAGAATTAAAAAACGTTTAAAAAAAGTCATTGGTTCTAAACAAGGTGCGAGTGCTTAACATCCACCTTTATCAACGCATGACATCCATTTCAACTTATTTAATAATGCTTAAGTGCATTTTATATAGCTATACGGATAGGAATGAGCGCGAAAACAATACAAAGTAAGGAGAGAGACAAATGGTATTCAAAGTACTCTATCAAGAAAACATTCAAGAAGCTCCCGTACGTGAAGAAACAAAAACCATGTACGTTGAAGCAAACTCTAAGCGCGAAGTCCGTGAAAAGCTAGCCGACCGTCCGTATAATATTGAACATGTCCAAGAACTAAGCGAGGCGCATTTAGCCTACGAACAACAATCCGACGATTTTAAAGTGGAGAATCTCTAACGCATGAAATTTGTTAAAAACGACCAAGTTGCGATATTTGCGTTAGGTGGTCTTGGTGAAATCGGTAAAAATACGTACGGCATCCAGTTCCAAGACGAAATTATTTTAGTCGATGCTGGTATTAAATTCCCGGAAGACGAGCTGTTAGGCATTGATTATGTCATTCCGGATTATACGTATTTAATCCAAAACCAAGACAAGATTAAAGGATTGTTTATTACACACGGACACGAAGACCACATTGGTGGGATTCCATATTTATTACGCGAAATGAACATCCCAATTTACGGTGGGAAGCTAGCGATCGGATTACTCCGTAACAAGTTAGAAGAGCACGGTTTACTCCGCAGCGCTGACTTAAACGAAATTCAGGAAGATGATGTGATTAAGTTCCGTAAAACGTCCGTCACATTCTTCCGTACAACACACAGCATTCCGGATTCATTCGGTATCGTTGTGAAAACACCACCTGGAAACATCGTGCATACAGGTGACTTTAAATTCGACTTCACCCCAGTTGGTGAGCCAGCGAATTTATCAAAAATGGCTGAGATCGGTTCCGAAGGGGTTTTAGCCCTTTTATCAGACAGCACGAACAGTGAAGTCCCTGGCTTTACTCTTTCTGAAAGTGTCGTCGGTGAAAGCATTCAAGAGATTTTTGATAGCGTGAGTGGGCGCATAATTTTTGCGACTTTCGCATCGAACATTTATCGACTGCAACAAGTCGTCCAATCAGCGGTGAAGAACAAACGGAAAATCGTCGTCTTCGGCCGCAGTATGGAGAATGCGATTAAGATTGGCCAAAAACTTGGCTACATTCAAGCACCGAAAGACACATTCATTGAACCGAATCAAATTCAAAAAGTTCCAAGTGATGAGCTCGTGATTCTATGTACAGGGTCACAAGGTGAGTCATTAGCAGCGTTATCACGTATTGCTAACGGCACTCACCGTCATATTCAAATTCAACCAGACGATACGGTTGTCTTTTCATCATCACCAATTCCAGGCAACACGATCAGTATTAACCGTAACATCAACAAGCTATACCGTGCTGGTGCTAATGTCATTCACGGTTCATTAAATGACATTCACACATCTGGTCACGGCGGGCAAGAAGAACAAAAACTAATGTTACGTTTATTACAGCCTAAATATTTCATGCCAATTCACGGGGAATATCGTATGTTAGCTGAGCATATTAACTTAGCTGAAAGTACAGGAGTTCCGCGCAAGAACAGTTTCATCATGGATAATGGTGATGTTCTGGCGATTGGCAAAAATAAAGTCGGTGTTGCTGGCAAAATTCCGTCAGGCTCTATTTATGTCGACGGTAGCGGTATTGGTGATATCGGTAATATCGTATTGCGCGACCGTCGCATTCTTTCTGAAGAAGGACTTGTTGTGGTCGTTGTAAGCATTGATATGAAAGAATTCCGTATTACATCCGGCCCTGACATTATTTCTCGTGGTTTCGTCTATATGCGTGAATCAGAAGATCTAATTAAAGACGCACAAGGCTTAGTCGCGAACCACCTTGAGAAAGTGATGGAACGCCGCACGACACAATGGTCTGAAATCAAAAATGAAATTACTGACACGATTCAGCCATTCTTATATGAAAAAACAAAACGTCGTCCAATGATTTTACCAATCATTATGGAAGTTTAAACGAATCATTCCTATCCAACGTAGTAAGCCCCCATAGCCGATTTGGCCATGGGGGCTTTTAATATGAGATTAATCTTCAATAACGAGGGATTTTTCAAAGCGATGAATATCTTGGTCTGCGCCAATTACAATAATAACATCACCTGCGTAGATGACATCATCAGCCATCGGAGATACGTTAATGTCGTCATCACGTTTTATCGCGACAACGTTACAACCGAAGCGAGCACGGATATCAAGGTCGATCAACGTCTTACCGTCCATTTTCTCCCCAGCTTTTACTTCAACAACACTGTGTTCATCTGACAACTCAAGATAATCGAGAATATTACTCGAAATAATGCTATGCGCAATTCGTTTACCCATATCACGTTCAGGGTGCACGACTTCATCGGCGCCGATTTTGTTTAACACTTTTTCATGATAATCATTTTGCGCTTTAACGGTGATCATATCAATACCTAATTCTTTTAAGATCAACGTCGTTAAGATACTGGCGTGAATATTATCACCGATCGCAACAATGACGTGATCAATATTACGAATACCTAAATCTTTCAACGCAAACTCATCTGTTGAATCGGCAATCACGGCATGTGATGCGATATCTTTATATTCATTCACTTTTTCTTCATCACTATCAATCGCGAGAACTTCCATGCCTTCACGCGCTAACTCTTTACATATGCTGGCGCCAAATCGGCCAAGACCGATTACAGCGTACAGATGTTTGCTCATCTGCCTTCCTCCTCTACATTTCTCTGAGGATAGTCTATCATATCAGGTGTACGATGTGTTATGTGTTTTCAATTTTAATCTTTAAATTTCTCCGATACGGCGAAATTTTTGAATTTAACGGCGAAATCTTGGATTCATACGGCGATTTCTGCTCTTTATACGGCGAAAACCGAACGGCTCGTAGTAAAGCCGTTCGGTTCCCCCATTACATTTGTTCTAATGCTTGGAATTGTGATCTGACGAGGCCATAATATTCGCCACCATGTGCCATTAACTCATCATGATTACCTTGCTCCAAGATATGACCATTTTCTAACACAATAATGTTATCAGAATCACGGATGGTCGATAAGCGGTGCGCAATAATAATGGACGTACGCCCTTCTAATAGTCGCTTCAACGCATCTTGGATTTTCACTTCGGTTTCAGTATCAATACTTGCGGTTGCTTCATCTAAAATAATAATTCGTGGGTCAGCGAGTAACGCACGGGCAAACGATAACAACTGTCGTTCACCAGCTGATAAAATATTGCCTCGCTCTTCGACTTCTGTTTCATAGCCGTCTGCCAAACGCTGGATAAATTCATCTGCCCCTACAACTTTCGCGGCATCAATGACTTCCTCATCTGATGCATCCGGACGACCGAAGCGAATGTTTTCCATAATCGTTCCTGAAAAAATAAACGTATCTTGCAACACAACGCTAATTTGTTGACGCAAATCATCGAGTTTAACATCGCGTAAATCCGTACCGTCAATTTTCACTGCACCCTTTGTTGGATCGTAAAAGCGACTGATTAAGTTCGCGATCGTCGTTTTACCAGACCCTGTATGGCCGACTAACGCGACGGATTGACCTGGCTTCATCTCTAATGAAATATCATCTAACGCGATCCGTTCATCATCATAAGCGAATTGCACATTGTCGAATTCGATATGGCCACTCACGTCATTTAACGGTAACGCGTCCTCTTTCTCTTTCACATTCGGCTCTTCATCTAAAAACTCAAAAATTCGTTCTGACGCCGACATCGCCATGAGCAATTGGTTATACATTTGACCAAGACGTGAAATCGGCTCCCAGAACATGCCGATAAATAACGCGAATGTGAAGAATGTCCCGACTGTTAACGAGCCTTGAATAATGAGAAACGCACCAAATCCAAGTAAAATCGCTGTTCCGAACGCGTTACTCATTTCGACGAATGGACGGAACATCGCACTTTTACGGGTTGCCGTTTGCCAACGATCGAAGTTATCTGAGTTTACCCCTTCGAAAAACTCTGTATTTTCGCGTTCTTGAGCAAACGATTGTGTTATGCGAATCCCTTGAATACTCTCGTTTAAGTGCGAATTGAGTCGTGATTGCTGAATCCGAACTTGTTGCCACGAGCGACGGATATTTTTACGAAGCTTCGTTGAAATATAAAACATAATCGGAATAATAATGACAACAGCTGCTGCTAATTGCGGACTTAACACAAATAAAATGACAATGATACTGACAAGCATAATAATGTCCATCAGTAAATTTATGATCCCATTTGTAAACAATTCTTGTAGTGAATTAATGTCGTTCATAATCCGGACGATAATACTGCCGGCTGATTTTTTATCGAAAAATCGGTTCGATAAATGTTGAACGTGTGAAAATAAATGTCGTCTTAAATCGTAAATGACATTTTGACCGAGTAAGTTGACATATTTTATTCGAACCATATTACCAATATAGCTAAATAAGTAAAGAATCGCGATACCGACGACGAGTTGAATGAGTAAATTTGTATTCCCATTATCAATGGCCATATCAATCGCAACGCGCCCGACTAATATCGGAACAACGAGTCGGACGATTGTTGATACGAGCATGGCGATAATCGCAATCGGTAAAATCTTCTTCGAGTATGGTTTCAAATATTGCAATAGTCGCACCATTTGTTGCCAGTTAAACGGTTTATCCACTGCGACGTCTTGCGTATAGTGAAATCGTTTTAAGTGCGGGCTTTGCTGTTTCGTTTCTGTCGCCATGTTAGCTCCCCCCCTCATGCGTGTTGCTTGCCTAAAATGGCTTCTTTATCTTGATATTGAATGTCGTATATACGTTGGTACGGACCGCCATTATCGAGTAGTTCTTCATGTTGGCCTCGCTCAACGACAGCACCTTCCTCTAAGACGAGAATTTCATCTGCATGTTGTAGCGACGAAATACGGTGCGCGATAATAAACGTCGTTCGATCTGACATTACTTCGCGTAACGCCTGTTGAATCTTCGCTTCTGTTTGCATATCGACCGCTGATGTCGCGTCGTCTAGCACGAGAATGCTCGGGTCAATCAAAAGCGCACGCGCAATCGAGATGCGTTGTTTTTGCCCGCCTGATAAGCCCATGCCACGTTCACCTAACAACGTGTCATAGCCATCCGGCATATCTTGAATGAAATCATGGGCTTGTGCTCGTTTCGCTGCATCTATAATCTCATCCATCGACGCTTCCGGATTACCGTAAGCGATATTTTCTTTTATCGTTGTTGAAAATAAAAACGGCTCCTGCAAAACAAATCCGATCTGTTTGCGTAAATCTTTCAACGAATAGTCCGTCGTCGGTTTCTGATCAATATAAACCGTGCCTTGCTCAGGTTCATAAAATCGCGTCATCAACTGTGTAATACTCGATTTTCCTGCACCTGTCGCACCGATTAAACCGACGACTTTTCCAGGTGGTGCATCAAAACTGACATCTTTCAATGCTTCATCATCATCTTCAACGTACGTCAGTGTCACGTTATCAAACGTCACATGACCTTTGACCGTTTCACCTGTCGGCTCTACATCATCGTCTAGTTCCAAGTCTGATTCAAGGACTTCCAGTAGACGCTCGCCTGATGCTTTCGCTTGTGAAAACTGGTTGACGACGAAACCGAAGTTCATAAGCGGGCCTAAAAACATCCATACAAGTGAGAAAAACGCCGTCAATTCACCGACTTGCACGTCGCCTTGGATCACTAAATAACCACCAAACGCAAGTAACGCCACAACACATACATTACCGACGAATTCCATAAACGGCATGTATTTCGACCAAATACTCGCTGTTTTTAAGTAGTGATCGCGGTAATTTTCCCCTTTTTCTTCGTAACGCCCAATTTCGAACTGTTCGCGCGACAACGATTTGACCGTGTTCATACCTGAAATATTTTCTTGTACGCGCGTGTTCATACGCCCAAACGAACGACGAATGCCTAAAAACGCCGGGTGCACCCGTTTATCGAACATATAGACGGAAACAGCTAAAAATGGCATAGCTGCTAATGTTACGAGTGTTAATGGCACGGAATAAAACAACATAACCGAACCACTTACGACAACGAGTGACACAATGCGTAATAATTCGGCAAAACCGAATGATAAGAAAAAGCGGAACCCTTCAACATCCGCGGTTAACCGCGACATCAAGTCCCCTGTCTTTGCATTGTCATAATACTTAAATGATAGCCGTTGCAGCTTACGATATAAGTCATTTCGGACTTCATAAACGGTTGATATACCGAATAAATCACCAAAATATTGTTGCGTAAATACCGATAGCGCTTTAATTCCCATAAGAACTATGAATGCAATAATAATAATTGGTAATAAATTATAATTCTGCTCACCAATCACGTTATCAATCGTTTGTTGAATCACGATTGGATAAGCGGCTGTAATCATCGTCACAAAAAGCATTGAGATCAGTGAAATGATTAAAAACCGCTTGTAAGGCCAGTAATATTGCTTGAGTTTCTTAAAAATATCCAAGCCTTCTTCCCCCACTTTCTTTTGATGAAAATTCTTGCTCTCATAAATATATCGGGTTACGAAATAAAATGCTACCCCTTTCTTTAAATTTTTAGAAAAAAATTATTATTCACATTCTTACTATTAATTTGACTATAACGAATCGCATCATACCGTCGAAACTTGATGATTAACGTTGAATGAATTGTGGTATATAATGAAAAGACAACATAAGGAAGGGGTTAAGGTTATGGAGTTTTTAGATTTAGAAAGTATGATCAGCGCCCTTGTCAGTATTGGCGTGAAGCTATTATTACTTGTTATTGTTTACATGATTGTCGCACCAATCGGTCGAAAAGCGATCTCAAAAGCAATGGAACATGTAGCCAAACGACAAAAATTAAGTGAAGGACGTAAGAAAACGTTAGAAAATCTTTTATTAAACGTGTTTACATACGTTTTATTGTTCTTCTTTATCGTGACATTCTTAGGTATTATTGGCATTCCACTTGCGCCGATCTTGGCAGGTGCTGGTATCGTCGGTCTTGCTGTTGGTTTCGGTGCTCAAGGGTTAGTCAGTGACATCGTGACAGGCTTTTTCATTTTAATTGAAAAACAAATCGACGTTGATGACTATGTAACAGCAGGTGGTCATGACGGTATTGTTGAGGAATTAGGATTGCGTACGACGCAACTACGCGGGTTTGACGGGACACTCCATTTCATCCCAAATCGTTATATTCAAGCCGTAAACAACCATACAAGAGGTAACATGCGTGCCCTTGTCGATATGGGTATTGGTTATGGCGAAAATATTGATGAAGCGATGACAATTTTACAAAACGTATGCGACCAATTTAAAGATGATGAACGCGTCAAAGAAGGCCCCGATGTTGTCGGTGTCCAAAGCTTAGGATCATCAGATGTCGTCTTACGTGTCATTGCCCAAACTGAAAAGATGTCACAATGGGCTGTCGAACGCGATCTTCGTAAAGCGATGAAAGAAGCACTTGACGAAGCAGGCATCGAGATTCCATTCCCACATCATACGATTATTCAAAAAGAAGACAATTAATGTCATAGGACAAGCTCATGTAACACGCATGAGCTTGTTTTAGCTATTCTAATAAACGAGGTGATTCAGATGCGTTATGTCATTATTGGAGGCGACGCTGCAGGCATGAGTGCCGCGATGCAAATCAAACGTGAAGGGACACAAGATGACCACATTGTCACGATTGAAAAAGGTGACTACTACTCATATGGTCAGTGTGGTTTGCCTTATGTGATTAGTGGTGATGTTTCCTCAACAGACGATGTCATCGCAAAACCTGTTGAAGAATTCCGGCAAAAACACGGCATCGATGCCCGTACACGCCACGAAGTCACAGCCGTAGATCCAAATGCAAAAACCGTCTCAGGTATTCATTTAGACACGAATGAACCGTTTGAAATCGAATACGATAAATTGTTGATTGCAACAGGGGTAAGCCCTGTTTTACCGAACTGGGATGGAATCGACTTAGATGGGATTCATTCCATGAAAACCATCCCTGATACGGATCAAATTATGACCGATTTACAAGCGCATCAACCAGAAACCGTCACGATTGTCGGTGGTGGCTTTATCGGTTTAGAAATCGCTGAAAATATGCGTGAAATCGGTAAACACGTCCGTCTCATCCAAGCCGGTAGTCAACTAATGAATCCACTCGACTACGACATGGCTGAACTGTTACACGACGAAGCTAAAAAACATGGGATTGAGCTCATTTTTAACGAATTCGTCCAACGATTTGAAGGTAATGATCGCGTTGAAAAAGTGATCACAGACCAAGGTGAATACTCTACAGATCAAGCTATCGTCAATATCGGTGTCAAGCCTAACACCACATTTTTAAATACAGACGTGTTTAACTTAAACGACCAAGGCGCCATCATCATTGACGACTATATGCAAACAAATGTGGCTCATGTTTATGCAGCAGGCGATTGCGCAGTCGATTTCAATCGCGTGAAACAACAAAACGATTTCGTTCCACTCGGCACAACCGCGAATAAACAAGGGATGATCGCCGGTTTGAATATGACTGATCAACCGAAAGCATTTCAAGGCATCGTCGGGACGTCCATCTTGAAATTCTTTGACCTGGATGTCGCTCGGACTGGTTTGTCTGAAAAAGAAGCCGAATCACTCGGATTTGATTATGCTGTAAGCCAAATCAAAACGAATGCTGTTGCGGGTTACTATGACAAACAACCGCTTCATTTAAAACTTGTGTATGAAAAAGACTCACGCCGATTACTCGGAGGCCAGGCGGTCGGAACAACGGGTGCAGACAAACGCATTGACGTATTAGCAACCGCCCTTTATCACAACATGACAACCGTTGAACTACTCGACCTCGATTTAGCCTACGCCCCTCCGTACAACGGCGTTTGGGACCCCGTACAACAAGCAGCGAAGAAAACATTATAATCATAGTCAATCTACCGGCATACAGTTGTCGGTAGATTTTTTTATTAAATCGTGTGACATTTTTCGTAACAGGCTTGAATTTTTCGACGATTCATAGAACAATAGTGATAAAGTCTCTGTCATTTGCTACAATGAATTAGGACATACGTATGAGATGAAAACATAAGGAGGATATTGTCGTGGGCCATAACAAATTTCGCTTCAGTTTAAGGTTGAAACTCGTCTTATTCACAACGATTCTAGCTATTATTACATATACGACGAGTGGTTTTTTTATTTATGTACTGTATGACATGATCGCCGATTATATTAACATGTCTGAGTTCACTTTTACCGTTATTACGCTATTACTCGGTATTATGTGGTCTGGTATTTTGGCATATTTCGCAGCACGCATTATCACTGACCCATTAAACAAATTAGAAAGGGTCGCAGCCAAAGCATCTGAAGGCGACATCAATCATCAAGTTGACGTCAAACAATCCGATGATGAAATTCGTGCTCTTAGCCTATCATTCAATAATATGCTGACGAACTTAAAATCGATGGTGCATAACATTGACGACAACTTTAAACAAACCCAATCAACGGTAACCAATATTACCGATCGTACGGATCACGCATCTGATCAAATCGAACAAATTCGTGCAACCGTGGACGAAATTGCTTCAGGTGCAGAAAATACGTCATCAGCGATCCAAAACACGGCCGAAACGATCGAAAACACGACGCATTTAGCTCAAGAAGTGAAAAACAAAGCCGAAACGTCGAAAGATTCATCCCAAACGATGCTTGCGACATTAGATGAAAGTAAAGAGCTAACCCAATCGTTAATCAGCGGCATTAATGACTTAGCCGACCAACAAGAATCGTCACTTGAAACGTTCAATCGCCTCGTCGATAACGCAAACAAAGTCGAACAAATTACTTCACTTGTCGGGGAGCTTGCTGAACAGACGAACTTGCTAGCGTTAAACGCCTCCATCGAAGCGTCTCACGCTGGCGAACACGGGAAAGGCTTTGCTGTTGTCGCTGAAGAAGTACGCAAACTAGCTGATCAAAGTACAAAAGCCGTGGATGATATATCGGGCTTAGTATCGAATATGCAACAAGACGTTCAAGCCATGACGACTGTTATCAATAGCCAAGTCGACCAAGCAAACACCGAAGCATCGAAAGGATCACAAACGAGCGAATCAATTATGAAGATGTCAGAATCGATCAATACAGTGGCAGATGAAGTAACAGAGATCTCATCCTTAGTCGACCAACAGTTACAGTCGCTTGAAAATACATCGCATCAGTCACAAGAAGTCGCAGCAATCGCCGAGGAAACATCTGCAGGTACCGAAGAAGTCACCGCAACCATTCATGAACAAGCCTCACTCATGTCTGACATTAGCGACATGACGCATGAACTGATTAATCAAGCGAACCAACTGAACGAACACATTCAACAATTTCAATACGACGAAATCGATAACGACACTAATAAATGATTGAATTTTTCACAAAAGTGATCGAATGCTCGCATAAACTGCAAGAATCATGATTCAAACTGCAAGATACGAGTCAAAAAGTAAGAGAATCATGTTTTAAACTGCAAGAAACAAATCAAAATGTGATAGAATCACTCTAAAAGGAGTGATCGACACAATGAATGTACCAGATTTCGTAAAAGACAATATCAAATCAGACATTAAACGCTATTTCGCAGACGAACGTGGTGAAGACCTCGGCGATTTAGCTGTCGATAACCTATACACGTGGCTGACAGAACAGCTCGCGCCCCATTTCTATAACCAAGGGGTCCATGACGCGAGACAAATCATCGACGAGAAAACGATAAATCTCGATGAGGACCTGCGTTCACTGGAAAGAACAGTGCGGTCATGAAAAAGAGGATGGCTTTTTGTGCCATCCTCTTTTTTATGACTTATCCTTCCCGTATCATCGCGACAACAGCTTCAATCCCAACCTCGATTGCGTCTTCTTTCGGGTTTAAGCGACTTGTGTGCAGTCCGTGTTCTGAATCAACACCGAGCCAAAACATAAAGCCGGGGAGTTCTTTTAACATATAACCGAAATCTTCGCCTGTCATTGCTGCGTTCGCTTCTTGATACGTCACATTCGTTTTAGCGATCGCCTGTTTAAACCGCTCAACATACTCGGCATCATTATTAACCATATAATAATTCGCGCCGTAATCAACGGTCGTCTGACAGCTATAGCGTTTTTCAATACCAGCAAGCAACTGTTCAATCGACTGTTTGACTGCAGTCATTGAATCGGCATCCGTCGTTCGGATCGTTCCTTCGACGCGCGCGTGCTCTGGAATAATATTTTGGACCGTTCCCGCTTCCATTTTACCTAAGGTTACGACGGCAGATTTTAACGGATCCACCATACGCCCGACGACTTGTTGCACTTGCATGTTAAAGGCACTCGCCGCCATCATCATATCTTTCGTTTCATGTGGATACGCGGCATGACCACCTCGACCGTAAAAATCGATAAATAACTCACTCGTATTCGCAAATAATAAGCCCGGCTTCGAGCTCACGGTACCAACTGGCCCTTTCGGATCGACGTGAAGGGCGAAAACGTAATCTGGCTGATACGACTGCATCGGCTCACTCGCTAACATTGGCTCTGCTCCGCCAGGCCCTTCCTCAGCTGGTTGGAATAAAAATAACACGTTGTTCGCTGGTCGATGATGCACGATGTCCGTTAATGCCCCAAGTGCAATCGTCATATGTAAATCGTGGCCGCATGCGTGCATTCTACCATCATGAGTCGATTGAAACGGTAAGTCCGTAGCTTCAGCAATTGGCAACCCATCAATATCCGTCCGGTACGCCACCGTTTGATGGCCTTCTGTTCCTTCAACATATACAAAAATTCCCGTTTCCCACGGCGTAATCGTTATATGATCTTGCGGTAATGACTTGATATACTCTAATAAATACGCTTGTGTTTTATATTCTTGAAAACCCAACTCTGGAATTTGGTGCAGATCGCGTCGAATCGTCACCCACTGTTCACTCGTCATCATCGTCATCCCTTTCTTTATAAAAATAAAAGACAGAAAAGCGGAATTGCGCTTAATGTCAATTCCGCTTTCACTGTCATCTTTTTAGTTATCTAGCTTGCGTAACTCTTGTTTAATCTCTGTCTTACCACGCGTTTGGTCGTCCATTTCTTTAATCTTCTTAGCCGGTGTACCTGCGACTACTGTGTTCGCTGGCACGTCTTCTGTCACGATGGAGCCCGCTGCCACAACAGCACCTTCACCAACTGTGACACCTTCTAAAATAACCGCATTTGCACCGACAACCGCACCGTCTTCTACGACGACAGGTTGTGCAGATGGTGGCTCAATCACACCTGCTAAAACTGAACCTGCTCCGATATGGCAGTTTTTACCGACTGTCGCACGACCACCGAGTACAACGTTCATGTCGATCATCGTACCTTCGCCGACAACCGCACCAATATTAATCGCAGCACCGAGCATAATGACAGCACCATCACCAATTTCAACTTGGTCACGGATAATCGCACCTGGTTCAATACGTGCATTCACATTTTTTAAATCAAGCGTTGGAATCGCTGAATTACGACGATCGTTTTCAATCACGTAGTCATCGATCGCTGAAGCGTGTTTATCGAGTTCACCTTCGACGACGCTCCATTCACCGAACAATACGCCAGCATTACCTGTAATAAACGCTTGCACATCTTCGTGAAAATCCACTTGATCTAGGTTGTCACCTTTCACATATACTTTCACAGGTGTTGATTTTTTCGCGTTCGAAATAAAATTAATAATTTCGTTTGCATCCATTTGATTCATGAGTTCAGCCTCCACTTCATTTAGTTACGTTTTTAATGTATCAACGTGTTAATGTACTTCACAAGATGTTTAAGAACTTTTTTGTCGCGATTGATAAAAGTCATTACGATACTCTTTTAGCAATTGACGACGCGTAATAATGCCTTGCATTTCGCCGTCTTCATCCACGACACAGACAAAATTATAATTAATCAGTTCATGCAGTGCTGCTTCAAGCGTATCATCCATCAATAAACGCGGCGCTTCAGCATCCATCACATCAACGACGGTTAAGGTTTCTAACTTTTCTAATTCAATGCGTTCGACGCCAAACATCGCTTCAATGATGTCTGATTTGCTAATGACCCCTTCAAATGTCCCTTGGAAATCCAACACTGGTACAGCGTTATAACCTGTTTTCGTTAAGACGAGTAACGCGTGTTCTAATGGATTGCTATTTTGGACGTGGGCGACTTTTTCACCGTCAACCATCATATCTTTCACAAGAGTTGTCGCTAGATCAAACTCTTTTTCTTCTATCATGATTCTCCTCCTCATAAACGAAACCAATCTGTCTCGTTTCCGAAAACCATTTTAACATAAAAATTCACCGATGAATAATGTTTCGCGACAGAAAAAATTCGGCTATACTAGGAAAGTAGAAATGAGGGGTTAGATGTCATATACCTTTACACCAAAGGAAGAGAAAATCAACGCATGGACGCACGGACTCGGCGCTGTACTGAGCTTAGCTGGTCTCGTGATTTTAATTGTCCTCGCGTCATTACACGGTAACGTTTGGCAAGTTGTGTCTGTGACCATTTACGGTGCATCGATGTTGATCATGTATTTATCATCAACGATTGTACATAGTTTAAAAGCGGGTCGGGCGAAAGATTTCTTTTTGTTTCTCGACCATTCTTCTATTTACTTATTTATTGCCGGCACGTATACACCGATTTTTCTCGTGTTGTTGCGAGGGCCGATCGGTTGGACGTTGTTCGGTGTTATTTGGGGCGTCGCGATATTAGGGATTATCTTTAAAATCTTTTTCGTCCACCGATTTATGGTCGTCTCGACGTTAATTTATATCGTGCTCGGATGGTTTATCGTCTTCGTCTGGGAACCTCTTGCAGCTGCGATGGATGTGACCGGGCTTGTCTATTTAATCGTGGGCGGGATTTTATATTCTGTCGGCAGTATCTTTTATATGTGGCGTGGGTTCCCATACCATCATGCGGTTTGGCACTTATTCGTGATCGGCGGCAGCGCATTTCATTTTTTCGCGATTTTGTTTTACATTGTCCTCGATTAGCACACACGTCAGTTATTAAATAATTACCTTGACTTATCGAATAACTGCGCTGACTTATTCAATAATTCCAGCGATTTATTGAATAAATTTAAGCAATGCGCTCATTTATTTAATAAATGCCGATAGTTATTTCAAAACTTAAGCAAGTTATCTCAAAAATCCGAGCAGTTATTTAAAAACTAAAAGAGCTGCGGCATCTATAAACAGTGCCGCAGCTCTTGTTATGGTTAAAACGGGTATTGATTGAGCGACTGACCGCCATCAAGTGTGATCACTTCGCCGTTCATGTATTTTGCTTTATCTGATAGCATGAAAAACGCTAATTCGGCAATTTCTTCGGGTTCGCCTAAACGTTCTAACGGCACCGATTTGATCGTCCGTTGTGCCGCTTCTTCTGATTCCCATAACTTATCGGCACCACCTGTTCGGTCGATCGGTCCGGGTGCAATCGCATTAGCGCGAATACCGTAACGACGCCCCCATTCAACTGCGAGCGTGCGTGTCATCGCAAGTACGCCTGCTTTAGCTGACGCTGAATGAATGACACCAGGCCCGGCATCCCACGCATACGTCGCGACCATATTAATTATCGTCCCTTTAATATCGTGTTCGATCCAATACGTGCCGACCGTATGACTACAATAATACGTGCCATTCAACACGATATCAATTACCGCATTCCAGCCGTTAGGCGACAATTTTTCAGCAGGCGCGATAAAATTACCTGCTGCATTATTGACGAGGTGATCGATCCGACCGAACCGCTCATGCACGTCTTGCACCATTTTTTCAACCTGTTCAATCTTCCTGACATCCATCGAAACGGTCATGACCTCTCCTGTCGCGTCTTGCTGGATGTCGTCTTGAGCAGCTTGCAACTTCTCCTCATTCCGTCCCGTGATGGCGACATGCGCCCCTTCTTTCGCGAATTTTTTCGCCATATACATCCCCATACCGCTCGAACCGCCTGTTACAATCACAACTTCATCTTTCATGTTAGACCACCTTTTTGTTCGACTTTTTAAAATGAATGAATATTCATTCGATTCATTCCTTATTGTAACGGATTGATGACGTTTTTTCAAAATCTTATGACATCCTCCTAATCCTATGCGCATCGTGCTATAATAACCTTACGTTATATAAAAGGATGACTAACTATGGGGAACAAGATGACACGCAGGTCGTTTTTAAAAAAATCAACGATCGGGACATTAAGCGCAATTGGTGCCGCTTACGGTGGTTATTATTACGCTCATGATATCGAACCACACTGGCTAACCGTAAAAGCTGACACAATTGAATCAAACCGCTTACCATCAGCTTTTCATAATGTCAAAATCGTCCAATTAAGTGATACACATCTAGGCTTTCAAGTCACGCTAGATGATATGGATAACATTGTGCGCGAAGTGAAACGGCAAAACCCTGATCTCATCGTCTTTACTGGCGACTTATTCGATAACCCATCCGACGTTTCTGATTCTCGTTATGAAAAACTCATCCCGATTTTATCGCAATTAAAAGCACCGCTCGGGCAATATTGGATATACGGCAATCATGACCACGGCGGATACGGGACAAATCCGATTCGCGACGTAATGAATGCAAGTGGCTTTACGTTACTACAAAACGACACTGTGACCCTTGAACGTGAAGGTGAGACGATCACTTTGTCAGGAGTCGATGATGTCTTATTAGGTGACCCTAAACTCGACGGGCTTATTTCAACCAATCAAGAAAACGGTTATCATATCTTACTCTGTCACGAACCCGATTTCGCAGATAATGTGGTTGATTACCCATTTGATTTACAATTATCAGGACATAGCCATGGCGGACAAGTTCAAATTCCGTTTTACGGGTATATCATCACACCATTACTCGGTCAGAAATACGTCGAAGGCAAAACGACGATCGGACAACGACCGCTTCAACTCATAACATCACGCGGACTAGGAACGACGCGCCTTCCGTTTCGCTTTTTGTGCCGGCCGGAAATTAATACAATCACGCTTAAAACAGCGCAAACGGAATAGTCAAGAAATTGTAAAATCATTCACGGTCTTGTCACACTAAATATTTCTTTCCCGTGTTAAAATATGGACAACAAAACATCTTACGGTGTAAATCCTATATAAATTGGAGTTGATGAGATCATGAAACGTTTGAATCATGTCGTGATTTATAGCGTCCTTGCATTCATAACGATTCTCACAGCCTGTAATGGCAGTTCTGCAAGCGAATTGGAGACGGAACTTGATGTCGATGTAGAATCATTTGAATATACAAATCAAAATAACGAAACGGTGAGCTTGTCTGATTTAGAAGGCACTTATTGGGTGGCTAACTTTATTTTCACCAATTGTAATACCGTCTGCCCACCAATGACCGCGAATATGGCTAGTTTACAGGAAGAAGCCAATAATGCTGACTTAGACGTAAGATTTATCTCGTTCTCCGTTGACCCTGAAGTTGACGACCCAGACAAACTAAAAACTTTTAGCGAAAAATACGATGCTGATTATAGTAACTGGGACTTTCTAACGGGCTATTCGCAAGATCATATAGAAAGTTTTGCTGCGGATTCATTTAACACATTAGTCTCTAAAGTCGATGGACAACCACAAGTGAATCACGGCACGTCTTTTGCCTTAGTTAATCCAGACGGTACAGTCATTAAAAACTACTCCGGCACGAGCAAAGAAGCGATGGATGACATATTGAACGATTTAAAAACAGTCACACAATAATGTCATCTATCATTGACATTGCTAAATAGACAACGTATGACAACATTTAATCAATTGAATACATTCTTATCGAGAGAAGTGGAGGGACTGGCCCTTTGAAGCTTCAGCAACAGGTTTTCATAACACTGTGCTAATTCCAGTAGCAACGGCTAGAAGATAAGAAGAGAAATCTATGAACACAAAGCCTCTTCTTATTTTAAGAAGAGGCTTTTTTAAATTTCACAAAGTAAGGGATTTATCATGACAAACGAAACGATTCCATTCCGCGCTGACCATGTCGGCAGCCTATTAAGATCAGAGCGACTCCATCAAGCAAGAGCAGACTTAAAAGCAGGTCAGATCAGTGCTGATGGTTTGCGGCAAGTTGAAAATGAAGAAATTAATCGCATCGTCGACAAACAAATTGAAATCGGGTTACAAGCCGTGACAGACGGTGAATTCCGTCGTACATGGTTTCATTTAGACTTTATGGAACTTTTTAATGGTATGGAAGGCTACGTTCCTGATCAAGGCTACCAATTTGCCAATAATACGAAACCGAACGCTATAACGTCCGTAACACAGGACCTATTTCATTTAACCCTAATCACCCTTTATTAAAGACTTTAACGATTTAAACGAGATCGTCGATGGGCGTGCTGTAGCCAAGTTAGCGATTCCGATTCCGAATCAGTTTTTTAACGCAGGTATTCAAAATGAAGACATTTACCCTGATATTGAGACGTATGCTGACGACATTATTCAAGCTTACCAAGATGCGATTCAAGCATTTTATGATGCTGGCGTCAGGTATTTACAATTTGATGACGTCTATATCGCCGGCTTATCAGCGCCTGACATTCCATTTAATGATGGGGCACATTCGCGTGAGTATTTAATAGATTTAGCGTTACGTGTCGTGAACGGCAGTTTAAAATATAAGCCTGATGACCTTTACGTTACCACCCATTTATGCCGCGGCAATTACCGGTCAACTTGGGCTTTTTCAGGCGGTTATGATTTAATCGCGCCGACGTTATTAGCTCACGAAAACGTCGACGGGTTCTTTTTAGAATATGATGATGAACGGTCCGGTGGTTTTGAACCGCTGAAACATATTCCAAAAGACGGGCCTCGTGTTGTTTTAGGCTTATTAACCTCTAAAGACGGCGCTCTTGAAGATCGTGACACCGTGATTAGGCGTGTCGAAGAAGCGTCACAGTATGTGCCACACGACCAGCTACGCCTCAGCCCGCAATGTGGCTTTGCATCAACCCATCACGGCAACGAATTAACCGAAGACGAACAATGGGAAAAGTTGCGTTATATCGTTGGTTTAGCCAGTGACATTTGGGCGAATGAATGACACCAAAAAAGCGACCACGGCTCATCCTCCCGTGGTCGCTTCATCCATCAATCATTCCGAATGACTAAATACACAATGAATCCTAATACAGGCATAAACAATGTCCCAAATAACACAATCATCGCGTATTCATTGCTCTTACCTTTTCGTTTCGCATCTCGATACGACCAGATACTGGTCACTACATTCAAAACGAATAATCCTAAGCCAAACAATAAAAACAACAGTAAAAACACATCACTAAACATCGTCTCTCCCCTCTCCTCACACTATTATAAATAAATGTCATTAAAGATAAAAGATGTCTAGTGAAATAAATTGACACCGTATATTTTGACCGTATCAATTCTATGATAAACTTTAATCACTATGTCATTCATATATTACGCTTAGCTTGATGTGTTTGCCCGACTCTAGTCAAGACGTACATACTAGCACAATAGGTAAATAATCCACATCCCGCTATAAAGCTGGCGAATGCAAGCGTTGTTAAAACGGTATTCATTTGTAGGGTGTCACTAGCGACTTGTTGGTGAAATTGATTCACAGCGATTAATACAACCATAAACAACGTCGTAACACTCATCCAATAGGCTAAACTATAAGTTAACACTTGTCGTAACACACGTTTTACAACATATGTGATTGTTAAATAAATACTGGTTAACAGTATGAGCCATAGACTAATCATAGGCCAGTACGTCAAACTGAAATCGATCCACGCTTGCATATGCACCACTCCCTTATCTATAGCATAAGCAGCGTGCCTACGATTTAAACATTATCATAAGGTGGTCAACAATCATGGAACAATACTTAAACGAAAACGTTAAAAATTTAGCAATCTCGGGAATCCGTCAATTTTTCAACCTAGTATCAGGCAAAGACGATGTCGTATCACTAACGATCGGTCAGCCTGATTTTGCAACACCTGAGCATATAAAAGATGCGGCTAAACAAGCGCTTGATGACAATCGCACCGTTTATACGCCTAACGCGGGCATATTAGAATTGCGCCAAGCGATCGCTTCATACACACAAGAACGGTATCACTTACACTATGATCCTGAAGACGAAATTATCGTAACGGCTGGTGCATCACAAGCAATTGATATTTCGCTTCGGACTATTTTAGAACCTGGTGATGAAGTCATTTTACCTGGACCTGTATACCCTGGGTACGAACCATTAATTCGTTTAGCCGGCGCTACACCTGTACATGTTGATACACGTGATAACGGATTTAAATTAACCGCTGAATTAATCGATCCCTATGTGACTGATCGAACAAAATGCATTATTTTGCCTTATCCTTCAAATCCGACTGGGGTTTCCTTAAATGAAACGGAATTAAAGACATTAGCTGACTATATTCAAACAAAACCAATCTTTCTACTAGCTGATGAAATTTATAGTGAATTAACATATGACGGTGACCATGTGTCGATTGCACAATTTGAAGAGATTAGAAAACAAACAATCGTCATTCAAGGGGTATCTAAATCCCATGCCATGACAGGCTTCCGGATTGGGTATGTGTTAGCTGACCGCTCCATTCGTCAACATATGTTAAAAGCACACCAATACAACGTGTCATGTGCGACTTCAATTAGTCAATATGCTGCTTTAGAAGCACTAACCGCAGGGAAAGATGATAGCAAAGTGATGCGTGACGCGTATGGTGAAAGACGTCGATACGTGATCGATCGATTAAAACAAATGGGTGTTGACGTCGTTGTACCAGACGGGGCGTTTTACGTTTTTCCTAAAATTGAACTTCCTAACACAACATCATTTGAACTTGGTTTGCGTCTCGTGGATGAAGTGGGGTTAGCCTTAGTTCCTGGTGATGCATTCGGCAGTCACGGCCAAGGCTACATGCGTTTATCGTATGCTTATAGCGAACATGTTTTAAAACAAGGCCTAGACCGACTCGAAACATTTTTACAGCAAAACCAATCGTAATGTTCCTCCCTACAGTTAAAAGACTGTAGGGAGTTTATTCCGTTCTTGATTTTGATTTAGGTTTTCTTTGTGTTCTTTCATAATATTCATTGAGTAATGTATCTAATTGTTGCGATAATCGGACTGACTTATCACTCGTGTAGCCTTCTTCAGTTGCTGTATTCATCATATCTTGTCTTAAGATTTCTATTTTATGTTCTAGTTCGATTAAATTATCATCGCGCTTCAAGCTGTATCCTCCTCGTTGTCTTAAACTAACGTTAATATTTTAGTTTGTCACAATCATGTTGTCAAAAGACTAAAGGGCTACATGTAGCATTTCTATAATCTAATAATACCCAAAAAACATGGTCATGAAACCTGATTCGTTTTGACCCATCATCCTCTGCCTAAACTGTGATAAAATCAAGTTATGAAACCCCTATAAAATGTTGAGTATGATATAATGAAAGCAAATTAGATTTTACGTTTTGGAAAGAAAGGAAGAGTTTCTTGAAAAGAGAGATTTGGGAATGGACCAAAGCTATCGTTATCGCACTGATCATCGCATTCATTTTACGTACGTTTATATTCGCGACATCTGTAGTCGAAGGAGCAAGTATGAATCCGACTTTAGAAAGTGGTGAGAGGGTCATCTTTAATAAAGCCGTTTATTTAATAGATGAACCTGAGCGGGGTGACATCGTCATCATTGAACACCCGAACAAAAACTATGTGAAACGGATCATAGGAATGCCGAATGATACGGTAAGAGCTGACAACAATCAATTATACGTTAACGGGGAACCGCTTGATGAAAATTATTTAAGTGAGGAAGAGCTAAGAGGCACTGGTACTTTTGAAAAAACAACCGTCCCGCCTAATCATTATTTCGTCATGGGTGATAACCGTGACGTCAGTAAAGACAGTCGAAACGGGCTCGGGCTTATTAAAGAAGAAGAAATAATCGGCCGATCAGAAATTATCATTTTTCCGTTTAGTCATATGTCGCTAACCCGTTAATAAAACACGTTAAATCACCCGCTTAAGCTATTAGTTTAAGCGGGTGATTTAATCATTAATGCAACTGCGGAATCGTTTTGATCGTGTCATTGAGTTCTTCTAGTTTATTTTCGATCCGATGTAACAAGTAAAATGTCACCAAGATCGGAAATCCAACGTCCGGAACCCACGTTACCCACGCTTCAAGCAACAGCACTACCTCCTTTATATTCCAATGATAAAAAGAAAGATGACGCCGTACGACGAGCGTCATCCTTCCTTTACCATTACGCTTGATCTAATGGAATGTCATTCACAATACGTTCTACAACACGTGCATAAGCAATCTCAGTAATCGTTGAACCACCTGATGTCATAATTCCTTCAGCAATAATCGTATCCATCGCTTGTTTGACATCTGTAGGATTAACAGGCTCCTTCGGGTTATCAACACTCACTGTTGCCATACGTCCATCTTCATTACGAAACTTTAGCTCTAAACGTTTACTCATTGACGATTACCTCCTCTTAATTTTGGTCTCCAACTAATAGCGTGTCATCTTGACGCACTGCTTCAGATAGTGCGTGGTCACACAGATTTGACAACGCTTGCGCGACGGTCATGACTTGGTCGTTTGTCGCTTCAGGTTTTACATTGTTGTAACGTTGCGTTTTAAACACCGAGTTCCCCTCTCCATCTACACCTGTTTGATAAATTAATTGCAGTTGACTATCAATTTTTTGTGCCATACTGTCAACCTCCTTTCACCCTTATAATCGTGCGAGCATAAAAAAAGTGTGAAATGTTTTGCAACATTCCACACGATTATTACGTCTAATTTATGAGAGTGCTTAGTGTTTTACGTTATCAAATAGGCAGCTACCAATAAAGTAAACAAGAACACCTAAAGAAAGAATTCCTAATGTGACGTCCACGTTCGGGCACCTCCTTACCTTATTTAAACGTCTTCTAACCTACATTCATTGTAGCAAACAATAAGTGGTTTGAATATACCAAAACTCGTTCTCAATCTCAAGCGCGTGTAATTGTGACTAATTTGTAACAATTAGTTCTTTCAACCCTCTCTCAATTGCTATGACACGTGTTAAAATTTACATATTAGAAAGGTACAAATAGGTGATGACACATGATGTATTGTCCGAGATGCGGATCTAAAACAAAAGAAAACGAAGCCTACTGCACCATTTGTGGAGCGCAATTACCAAAAGACTACGAAGACAGAAAACAATCACCGAACCGCGTTAATCGTTGGTGGTTCACACCATTGATTACACTTATTTGTGTCCTAATGGCGGGAATCGGATTACATTTTTATTTAGAATATAATAATTCTAAAGCTCAATCGCTATATAACGAAGGCGTTGACTATGCGATGGACGGTCAATATGCTAAAGCGCAACAGGCATTTGATGAAGCTCAGTCGTATAACGACAATTTAGAAGCTGCTAAAACAAATGAAGCGTTTATGGATGTCGCATTGGATGTGAACGAACAGCTCAGTAATGCGAAAACACTAATGGACCAAGGCGCTTATCAACAAGCGTTACAAACAACACAAGAAGCTGAAAGTGCCTTAAGCGGTTATAACGGTGAGGTTATTAACCAATTACTCGATACAGTGATGGAAACACGTAACAATATCAAAATTAACCAAATCGATCAGCGACTAAATAATAATCCAAGCATTGAAGAGTTGAAAATTTTACTTTGGCAAGTCGAATCCATCGAACTTGATGATGCCGCTGAACTGGAGTCATTAATTCGGGAGCGAATTGTCAATTACGTGACGAATGAAGCTAATAACATGTTAAAAACCAATCAATTCTCGTCTGCGATTGCCATAATAGAAGATGGATTACGCTATGCACCGGAAAATGAACAGTTAACAAGTTTGAAATCGACTGTCGAAAATCAAAAAGCTGATTTCGAAACGCAACAGCAAAAACGAATTGAACAAGCGTTATCACAATATGAACTCGAACAAGAACACAATGCAAACAATGCGGTTGAAATGGTTGATATCGAGGCGTCACTCAATGAATTCGACGAAATATCGGTAACCGGTGAGGTTAAGAGCACTGCGACTCGACCTATTCACTCCATTTCAGTGTCATATACGTTATATGATGACAGTGATAATGAAATTTTAAACAATGAAACATTCGTCTATCCTGATACGGTTTACCCGGACGAAACTGGCCAAATCGAACACACACACAGTGATTTGCCAGAGGATTTTGATTCCGAAGAGATTTCGATTACTGTTGAAGGAATCTCATGGTACTTAGATAGTGAGGAAGCAGAATAGAGGTGATTGCCGTGAAATATCAATTACAAAAAACAGTCCCACTCGTGTTATCCGTTGCGATCATTATTATAGGAACGATCGCGATGCTTTCATATTATAGCAATTGGCAACAAACGAACTTAGCATCACAAGAAAGCTTAGTCGAAACCGTGGCACAAAACACGAATGCGGGTGTGAACAATTTACAAGAAATCATCCACGAGGCACAGAAAAATGTCGTACAAATTGAAACGACTGGGCCAAATGGGTCGAGCCTTGGTTCAGGCTTTGTCTATAATGATAAAGGCGATATTATAACGAATGCGCATGTCGTAAAAAATGCAGATTCCGTTGTCGTTAAAACGTCCGAAGCCCAAACATACCCTGCATCGGTTATCGGTGTTGGTCATAATCAAGACATTGCGGTCATACGTGTTCCACAATTATCGAACAGCGCAACGCTTGAAGTGGACCCAGGATTCGAACCTAATATCGGTGATGAAATTATTGCCGTTGGAAGCCCACACGGTTTTCAAAACACGGTGACGTTAGGTAATATTTCTGGTCTCAATCGTGATATGAACGTGGAAGGCTATGAATACAACAATTTATATCAAATATCAGCTAATATTTCTCAAGGTAATAGTGGCGGGCCGCTCATTCATAAAGAAACCGGTAAAATTATCGGTATTAACTCTGCAGCGACCAATGAAGGAACGATCGGCTTCAGTATTCCGATTTCGCAAATTTATGAGCGTGTTTCTATGTGGTCTGACACAGCGAACGAGGAAGAATTAAATTACGACGGCGATCCGAATATGTATCAAGATATTGACCCTAACCGATTAGAAGAAGATAGCTTGTATCTTATCGATTATTTTTATGAGACATTAAATGTTCGTGATTATTTTACGGCTTATTCCTTACTCGGTAGTGATTTGCAAACAGAAAATAGTTATCAAGAATTTCGGGAACAAGTCGTGAACTCAGTCGATATCAATGTAACAAATCGAAATGTTACTAATATTGGAGAATACACGGCCACTATCGTTGTCAATTCAGATCACACGATATCCGGTAACGACGAAGACGACGAAACGTATCATTATGAAACAACGTTTGAAATCGGGCAAGAAAACGATCAGTTAAAGATTTTAAGTTTAAGTCGTGAATTGCTATCACGAACGAATGAATCGTCTGCTGAATAAAATTCAATTCTCTAGGTGACTAACTAGACACCAATCGCCTCCTTTGCATATGGATATATTACATGCTTGGGAGGTGATGGAATGTACCAAGGTTATTCACAAGAAGGGCACTACAGTCGTTGGAATAACAACTTTGCCCTAATTGTCGTGCTGTTTATTTTGCTCGTCATCGTCGGAGCGACATTTTATTGCTAGATAAAAAAGAGGTTATTCCTATGTGTTTAGGAATAACCTCTTTTTTTTTATACATCAATAAACCCTTGAACGGACTGGGCTGGGATCGGTTTACTGAAATAAAACCCTTGAACTTCATCGCACTGTTCCGTTAATAAAAACTTCAAATCATCCTCCGTCTCAACACCTTCAGCAATCACTTTTAAATTAAGTGCATGCGATAAATGAATGATTGATTTAACAATCGCCACATTTTGCTTACTTTGGTTTTGAATGAAACTCCGATCAATTTTAATTTTATTAAGTGGAAACTGACTTAAATATTGAAGCGATGAATACCCCGTCCCAAAATCGTCTAACGCCACTTGAACGCCTAATTTTTCAAATTGATGTAACGTATCGATAATATAACGCTCATTCGACATCGCCATCGTTTCTGTAATTTCAATCTCCAAATATTGCGGCTCAAGACCCGTTTCGTCTAAAATATGACGCACACGGTCGACTAACTGTCGCCGCAAAAATTGTTTCGCAGACAAATTGACGCTCACCTTCACTTTAGGCATACCTTGATCTTGCCACAATTTATTTTGTCGGCAGGCTTCGTAAATCACCCAATCGCCTAACTCCAAAATCAACCCTGTTTTCTCTGCTAGCGGGATGAAACGGTCAGGAGGTATAACACCCAAGTCATCGTGAAACCAACGACACAACGCCTCAAAACCAGTAATTCGATTCGTTTTCAAATCATACTGTGGTTGGAAAAATAATTCAAAATCTTGGTGTTGCAACGCTTTGTGCAGTTCTGTTTCTAACTGCATTTGCTCCTTAACGCCTTCTTTTAACGAATGACGAAACACTTGATACTCATTACGCCCTTCTTCTTTAATGACATACATCGCTGAATCTGCATTTTCAATAAGTTCAGATGGCTCAGTCGCAGAATCCGGATAAATACTGACGCCGATACTGACCGTCGTATAAATGTCATAGCCATTAATATTGAGTGGGTTGCGGAATTTGTCAATGATTTGTTTCGCCAGATTGTCAATTGATTCATCATCTGTCACATGGCGTTGTAACAGCAAAAATTCATCGCTCACCATACGCGCAATAAAGACATCATCACTCAACAACTGTTTAAGACGCGTCGCGCACCCTTTTAACAATTGATCACCGACTTGGTAACCTAACGTATCATTTATATGTTTGAAATAGTCAATATCGATAAAATATACAGCAAAGCGCTGGTTTTTCATCTCCATATGATTAATTTCGTTTTTGACTGCCATTTGAAAATAATTACGATTGGGTAGATTCGTCAACTGATCATAATAGGCCATAAATTCAATTTGCTGTTCATTTTCAATTCGTTCAGTAATATTGCGCACGATTGCAACTCGTATATTGTTCGAGCCTTCTCTTAGTTGTTCAGACAATACTTCCGCATAAATCGGTTCACCATTTTTCTTATATGCCCGTACTTGGTATGGGGAATCGTGTTGTTCTTGACGCATTTGATTAGCTAACGATTCACGATCATCATGATGGACTAAAGAAAAAATCGACATCCCAATCATTTCAGAACGTTTATAACCAAGCATACTCGCAAACGCATAATCACAATCAATCAGTTGACCTCGATCATGCATCAAAACCCCTTCATAAGGGCTTTTTCGCGCGTGTTTCAAACGGTATATGAGCGAATCTTTTTTCCCTTTTAACCAACCATCTTTTAGCGTATAACAGGTTAAATCACCGATCCATTCTTCTTTCATAATAGCTAAATCAACTGGCTGCTGTTTTGTCCATATGAGCTGTTCGTCTTCCCAATGCTCCATAATGCCATGTCGATCAATATAATCATCTACATGATACGTGTTAGCCTCTTCATTAATATTAAGCATCTGTTCGGCATGATGATTTGCAGCGACGATTTGATCATCATGATCCACAAAAATCATCGCATCACTTACATTATCAAAAATCCATTCATTAATCGGCAATGTGACATCTTCCTTGATATACAACACTGCATTTCCCCCTACAATGATGTGGCTTTAAAAAATCGTTAACCTATATTGATTTTTTCTTTAGGGTAACGATAGCGATCTTTTGCTTTTCCTCGATTGAAGGAAAATAAAAATGTCAAAATACCAATACGGCCGATCAGCATTAAGGCAATCAATAACAATTGGCTAAACGTTGACAACTGGTCAGTAATGCCCATCGATAATCCTGTCGTACCGAATGCTGAACTCACTTCAAATATAATACTTGTTAAGGACAAATGCTGTTCGAGTGCTGTTACGACAATAACGACGGAGAAAAACATCACCATGGCCAGTAACGTCACAACGACAGCTTTAAATAAGTCTTCCTCTTCTATTTCTCGGCCGAAAACGCGAACACGATTACGGCCACTTGCAAACGTGAAAATAAAAATAATGACAAGCGCAAATGTCGTCGTCCGAATACCACCACCGACACTGCTTGGAGAAGCCCCGATGAACATCATGGACGACAGAAACAACTGTGTCTGTTCGGTAAACTCATTCATATCTACCGTCGACAGCCCACCACTTCGAGCGGTTGTCGATTGGAACAAGCTATAGAAAAACGCCTCATGCCAGGATTTATCAGCAAAGAAGTGATTAAACTCTAAGATCAAAATCACGACAATCGAAAACACAAGTAGCACAAAGTACGTTAAACTCGTCAATTTCGTAAATAATGAGAACCGCTTTAAATTACGTTGTTCTTGCGAAATTTGTAAGTATTCTTTAACTTCAATTAATACCGGGAAGCCGATAGCACCAGCAATGATGAGCAAGATATTAATAAACTGCACGAAATAATCTTGCGCGAACGGTTCTAATGACTGGCCAGTAATATCAAACCCGCCGTTTGTCGTTGCACTAATCGAAGCAAAAAAACCTTGGTAGTATGCTTCTAAAGCCGAATCAAAATAGGTTAAATAATAGGTCCCTAAAATGATAAAACCGATAAACTCAATCGCTAAAATCACGTAAAACATGTCTTTCACAAGTCGGACGATTCCCGCAATCGATTTCGTGTTTTGATCGGTCATAATCAGGCGTCGTTCTTTGAAGCCGATTTTCTTACCAAGTACGATCCAAATTAAGGTTCCGAGCGCCATGACGCCGAGTCCACCAATTTGTAGTGCTGCGGCAATCATAAAGATCCCAAACACACTATATGTACTCGCTGTTTCAACGACCGTTAAACCTGTTACAGTTACCGCACTAACCGCTGTAAACAATACTTCCATTAAGTTAATCTCAACGCCTTCTTTTTGTGAGATAGGTAGCGATAACAGTAACGTTGCAATCGACGCTGCAATGAAATAATAAAGTGAAATGAGTTGGACGGGTGTCAATGAATCTAATATCGATTTAGTTGATGTTAAACGATCTATTCGCCCCATATAGTTTACTTCTCCTTCGAATCTCTAAATACCTGCAATATTTTTGTTATCTAGTCGTAATTTGTGAAACCTTTCGATATGCCCTTATTATGTCGTATGTCTTACGGAACATCAACCACTTTTTTTGTAAGGCTCTGTTAAAGTTCAATGTTGATGTGTAAATGATGTGGTACTGAGTTGTTGAATTGTGAGAAGCGAAGGTGGCGACTCCAGCTCGATACACGGAGGAACGTCCACTAAGAACGCAAACGTCCTGTTTGCAACGTGGACGTCACGACATCGTGTCGAAGTACGTCCTGCGCCTGCGAGTACTCGGCGCAGAATTAGTCAAGGAAGCTTATGAAATCCGCTTTTGTGGCCAACGTCGACATTAGACCGTCCGGGTCGTCGGAAAGCGTCCACCGGCAGCGGATCACAATATCAACAACGGATTGTAACCAAGCCTTTTGTAAAGTTAAAATGACAAAAAACCCTAACGAAGCTCACGTTGAACTTGTTAGGGTTTATATGACATTTAAAATATATTCTCACGGTTTTTTTCTTTAAATTTATCCAATAATGAAGCGCCTTGATAACCAGCTTCGATAAGGTCTTGCAACGTTTCTTCGACTTGTTGACGCTCGCGATTAACCATATCACCCATTAATATCACATTCATATCGTCGTCAATATTGTTCACAGATTGGACTTCCACTAAAATGGTTGCTTTCGGATTAGATTCTTTCGTGATCTGCACTTGAATAACGAGTTCTTGCTTGTCCGATAATTTTCGCTGGAAGAAATCTTGATACTTTTTAGGAATATACGCTTCGATTAACCAACGGGAATGGTCGACTTCACGGTCAATAATTAACGCATCAAAAAACGCAATGTCTTTCGTTGCTAAATCATCACCTGATTTTTCTAACACATCAAGTCCTACGAGTTTAAATGTCTTCATCGAACCTTCCTTTCCCTTGCACCTTTATTATATAGGAAATCAAAGGAAGACAAAAGCCTTAATTACGAAATCGATCGTTTCGAATCATTTTGGTCTAAGATGATTTTATCTAATTGGGTTAGTCGTTGTTTCGCTTCGGATTCATCCATCGTCACATAGTGGTGCGCCCCACCTGGCAATTCTTCCATTTCATCGGCACGAAATACCACGTCATGTAACGGTGTTCGTAATGAATCGACAGAAAATGGTAAATAAGAATCCGTATGCAACAAGATCGCAATCGATATCGTTTTGGCCTTCGTCGCATCTTCACCGAGTCGTATGAGCAATTTGTGCGCGCGCTCTGCCCCTTTAATCGCATGAATATCATGTTTGCGGTATTCATCATAGTCCCATTGACCGTCTTGATACCATTCGTAATGGCCAACATCATGAAGCAAAGCAGCTTTTGCAGCTAAATCTGGATCGACGCCGACTTCTTGCGCTAACGTCACTGCTTGCTCTGCTGTCGACACAGCATGGTGAATCCCCGAACGTTGCAAATATTTTTGTGTAATCGGATGATTAAAGATATCGATTAATGCCACACGTTTCATACGGATTCCTCCTTTGTTCGATAGTTTCGCCTTTAAGTTTTAACAAATAATATAGCACATAATATGAAGCAAAAGCAACTCAAAAGCCATGATCTGATTATATTAGCAATCGATCATGGCTTCCCCTTTCTATTATCATACCCTAATTCATCATACGATTAACTTATTTCAAAAGTGACGGCACTTATTTCATAAATCGGTTAAGTTATTTCAAAAGATCGTGAATTTATTTAAAAAGTAAGCGCAGCCACTCGATTTATGAAATAAATACCTTCATTTATTTCATAAGTTAAGAGAGTTATCTCATAACTTAGCAAAGTTATGAGATAACTAAGTAGCAGGATGAGCTCGTTCACGGTAAATGAAGATGAACAAGATAAATGATGTTAGCACAAGCCCGACAAACGTTAAGAAAACGTTACTAAAAACCGCGCTATCACCGCTTATTGCAAGCCAATTAAACGGATCTTGTGGCGAAAAGCTATCTAGTGCGACACCGACAATCGCACCACTGAGCGCACCTGAGACGAAATTCAGTAAGTTAAACACACCCATGCCAACACCCGTCTCGTGTTTCGGCAACATATTCGCCAAAATGTCCGCCCCTGATGCTTGGACGAGGGGAAAACACATCATCGGAAAAACGAGCATTGCGCTCACGATCAACGGGGTTAACCCGACTGTTGAGGATATAATCACAAACCCTGTCGTCAGCAACCCTAAACTCATCATATAAACTTTTCGTGCACCAATTTGATCAACGAGACGGCCGCCTTTTCGACCAATCAATGCCGCACTCATCGCACCTGGAAACATGACAAGCCCAATTTGCATCGTCGTCAAATCATATACGTCACGAAGCATAATTGGAACAGTAAACATTAAGCCGAATAAACAAGCGACCGCTAAAAAACTCGAGATAATCGCGACAATATAGTTACGATTTTTAAATAAATGCGGCGGAATAAACGGATGCTTCGCCGTAAACATACGCACAACCGCTAGAACGAATGCAACAATTGTGATCCACAACACTTCTGTCATCGCTAACGTAATCCCGATAATCGTCGTCGAAATCGTCACCGCCACAAGCGCAGCCCCTAAATAATCAAGCTTAGCGCTCACTGTTTCTTCATCGGGTAAATTTTTTAATAGAAACGGCAACGTGACGATCATAAGCGCTGATGTTAAAAATAAATACTGCCACGTCAAAAACCCGGCAATGACGCCACCTAAAATCGGACCAATACCTGATGCAAACGCCATAACCGATGAAATAATGCCAAGAATTTTGCCGCGTTCATTCGGAAAAAAGCGAATCGGCGCAATAAAAGCAATCGCTGGCATCATTGACCCGCCAATCGCTTGAATGACACGGGCCGCCAACACGAAATAATAATTTGGCGCGATAAACCCGATCAGTGACCCAATCGTAAACACCGTCAGGCCAAAGGTGATTAATTTTTTGAACGATACCGTGTCAGCTAATTTCCCGTACACGAGCGCGCCTACTGAATAAATCATAATGTAACCCGTCATCACCCAACTCACTTCTGACGGTAATAAATTAAAACTTTCCGCAATATCCGGAATCGCGATATTAAACATCGTCCCGTTCATCACCGAAAACATTAAGACAAAACAAATCGAAAACAGTAACATCTTCGGATTATGTATATGAATCTCTTTCTCTTCTCGTAAACTCAACGGTCATTCCCCTCTCTTCATACAATCTTCATTATTATACCGATTTATTTCGCCACCCTCAACATTTAACTCTCAAGCAAAATAATCTGTATCCATTAGACGACGTGATACAATATAAAACGGATGCTTTAGACAACAGACAAAAGGAGCGATGACATTGAACGAAACCATTGACTTACTCATGCAGCACAGATCGATTAGACAATTCAAAACTGAACCGCTTACCGAAAACCAAATTCAAACGATCGTCGAAGCAGGCCAAGCCGCTTCAACATCGAGTTATTATCAAGCTTATTCAATTATCGGTATTACCGATCCGACGTTAAAGCAACAATTACGAGAGGTTAGTGGCCAACCGTATGTGGAAGAGAATGGTCACTTATTTGTCTTTTGCGCTGATGTTAATCGTCTAGCTCAGTCACAAGACGAAGAAACGCAAAAACAAATGAAAACGAACCTTGAAAGCACCGAATTTTTCATGATGGCAACGATTGATGCAACACTCGCTGCACAAAATTGCGCCGTTGCTACTGAATCGCTCGGGCTCGGCATGTGTTATCTCGGCAGTTTACGTAACGACGTTAATCGGGTGAACGAGTTATTACAACTTCCTGACTATGTCGTCCCACTTTTCGGTATGGCTGTCGGTGTTCCAGAAGAAGATCCAGAACGTAAACCACGATTTGATTGGCAAACGATTTATCACGAAAACCGTTATGAAGCAACGACAAGTGACGACATCACGACATTTGATCAGAAAACAGAAGATTATTATTCATCGCGTTCAGAAAACGTACGCACTGACAAATGGAGCGAACAAATTAGACGCAAGCTAACAAATCCAATGCGCCAAGACGTCGCGCCGTTTATTCAATCGAAACAGCTAAATAAGCATTAAAATAAAACGAGGTTCAGACCATATTCTGAACCTCGCTTTTTTATTCCTCATCATTTGGCTTTTTCTTCCGACGCCGTTTCAGTTTTTCGCGAATATTTTTCATGTCTAAAATGATCGTTTTCGGTTCGTATTGCTCATCAATAATTAAATCACGAGTTGATGTTTTCATAAACGACCACGCGATTAAAAACATAATGAAAATAAGTGGGAAACCACCAACAATACTAGCTGTCTGAAGTGTTTCCAAACCGCCTAAATACATTAACGTCAGTGGTAATAAACAGATGGTGAACGCCCAGAACATTCGATTCCAACGTAATGGCTCGTCGCCTTCTAATCGCTTCTGAGTCACAGATGCTAAAATATACGAGCTCGAGTCGAATGTCGTCGCTAAAAATACGACCGACAAGAACACGAAAATCGCTACCATCACACTCGAAAACGGTAATTGATTAATAATCGCAATGACCGCAGCCGGCGCACCTTGTTCGTTCAACATATTCACAACATCGTATTCGCCGCTTAATTGTAAAAACAAGCCGAAATTACCCATGATGCCGAAGAACAATAAACAACCAATCGAGCCGTAAACCATCGAGCCTATGATGACTTGTCGGATCGTTCGACCACGAGAAATACGCGCGATAAACAGTCCGACAAACGGGGCATACACTAGCCACCATGCCCAATAAAACACGGTCCACGCCTCCGGGAACCCTGTCTCTTCAATTCCCTGCACCATCGCAAACGGCTCTGTCCACGTACTCATGTGGAAGAAGTTATCGAGAATAAGACCAATACTATTCGTTGTCGTTTCTAGAATAAACAACGTCGGCCCTGTCACTAATACGATAATGAGCAACACAATCGACAGACCTAAGTTTAGATTACTTAATCGTTTAATCCCTTCCTTGAGACCAACATAGGCACTGATCGCAAAGATGACGGTCACGACTAATAACACAATCGTTCGGAGCAACATATCATCTGGAAAACCGGTTAAATCTGAGATACCTCGAGAAATTAACGGTGTCCCGAGCGCAAGCGTTGTCCCAGCCCCGCCTAACAAACCGAAAATGAATAACACGTCGATAATTTTACCAATCATCGTATCGGCATACCCTTTTAGAAGCGGACGCAACGTTTCACTAATTTTAATAATCGGTTTTTTGCGAACATAAAAGAAATACGACATCGGCACCGCTGGCAATGCATAAATCGCCCAAGCAATCGGCCCCCAATGAAAAATCCCGTATGTCGATGCCCATTGAATCGTTTCTAACTGACTTTCTGTTGGATCGATGCCAAATGGAGGACCTTGATAATAGAAGGCCCACTCAATCGTCCCCCAATATAAAATGCTCGATCCAATCCCAGCTGAAAATAACATCCCAGCCCATGCAGGCGTGCTAAATTCGGGCGGTTCCTCTTCTTCACCCAGTTTGACTTGACCGTTTTGACTAAAGGCGACAAAAATTAAGAAAAAGAATATCGCTAACCCCATTAACAAATATAAAAATCCAAAACGATGTGAAACAAAATCATTGAGTTGCCCCACTAATTCGCTCCCTGCTTCAGGAAAAATAATAAGGGGGATGACCACACCTAAAATAACGACAAATGAAATGATAAATGTAGGCCAATCAATTAATCGCGTTTTCATGATTTAGTCTCCTTCTGATGTAATAGTTGTATTTTAGCCAATTCATAACTGTTTATGTGTCACGAACATTACTCGGCCATTAACTCTAACGTTTCTCCTTCTATATCTGTAAGGTGTGTCGAGTGATAATTCCCTTCCACCCAATTGTCAATTTGATCGTCGTACCATTCACTTCTAAAATGGCCTACTTGACCTGGTCCGACGATATGGTCACCAACAAGTGGATCTGCCATATCTGTTACAAAACGCCAGCTGGCTCCGTGGTCAACAACGCCTTCTTCTCCATGTGACGCAGCCATGACAGTGACAGGACTTCCATCCACTGGTTGTGGTTCAATAGGGTTGTAAAATACATCTAAAAACGCTGTACTCGACAATGGGTGCTCAAAATAAACTTGGTGATAGTCGCCCCATTGCCACTGCGATACATCTGAACCAAAGTCATCTTCTATCGTCGCAACTGCTTGCTTGAATGCTTCAGTTATCACTGAATCAAGACCATCTTGTTCCTCAATCCAGTGCATCGACTCACCATCGTACGCTTTTCGCAACATGACATCGACCGTTTGTCCGCACCCTCTAAACATACTGAGCATATCTTCAGAAAATGCCTCGATAAATAAAACATCCTCAATCGCAGAACGCGTTTGATCAAAAACGAGTGGCGCACCTAGCTCACGTTTATCTTCATAGTTCCAATTTGCTAATAAATCTAAAGCCGACGACTCCGTTTCTGATAAATCAGCATTAGCCAATATGTCTGTGAACATCGGTACAAATTCCCGGGCTTGTAAATTGAGCGTATCCATTTGTAGTGCTTTCATGTCTTCCGTCGTCAAGTTATCTCGTTCTGATAAATACTCATGGATACGTGTATATCGATAAGGTTGCGCCCAGACGTGACTTATGTGGTAAGGATAGACATCTGAAATAATTTTATTGTTCGCCGTCCCAGCAAAACCTTTTTCAGGATTCACCAGTTTCGGAAGTTCATCATACGGAATCGTTTCGGTTAAATCGTACTGCGAGTCCCAGCCTGGCATCGGCAGTAGGGCGTGGTCAGGATTATCGTAAATCGGAATACGCCCGTTTGCTTTATAGGCGATCGTGCCATCTTTATCGGCAAAGACGAAATTTTGTGCTGGTGCGTGAAAATCTTCTAAGGCCGTTTCGAATTCATCCCAATTCGACGCCCGGTTCATTTGAAGGACAGCGGATAATTCTTTCGTCGCCTCCAATGCCGTCCAATCAACCGACATCACCGTACCGTCTTCTTGTGCTTCAACCGGCTCAGCAAATTCTGAAATAACAGGTCCGTGCTTCGTTTCAATCACGTCATAATCGATCGACTCTTGCCCATCAACGTGAATCGTTTCTGTTATAACATCTGCTTCATAATAATCTCCGTCATACAAAAACTGATGCGGATCGTCTTCATGTCGTTTTTCCAAATACAGTTGTTGCACGTCAGGTCCAACGTTCGTAACACCCCAAGCAATATTGTCATTTTGACCTAAAATCACCCCAGGAACGCCTGCAAAAATCACACCTGACGTTTGGTAATTCGGTGAGTCGAGTGTCACTTGATACCAAATCGACGGTGTCGCGAGCCCTAAATGGGGATCATCAGCTAATAAAGGCTTTCCGGATTCTGTTTTGTCACCTGATACGACCCAATTATTACTGCCATTGAATTCAGGTGGCATCGGCGCTTTGGATAAGCTTGATGTGACATCAACATACTCCTCATCCGCAATATTTGTTAAAGCATCTTCAGGGTAAGTCGGGAACAGTTCATATGCTACGTCTTCTGGATATTCATGAATTAAATGATAGTTAAATGCCTGACGCTCCCAATGGCCACCTAAATCATAAGCCATATATTTTCCAATTGTAAGCGAATCTAGTGGCGTCCATTCGCGTACATCGTCTAAGCCCATCAACGTAAATTCAACTGGCATTCTGTTTTCCTCTTCCGCTTGTTTAATATACGCGTTAACACCAGCTGCATACGCCTCTAAAGACTGCATCGTCTCATCATCATACTCCGATAACGATTTTTCGGCTGCTCGCCTTAAACCGAGCGTGCGAAAATACTTGTCTTGATTGAGTGCCATATCACCGACAACTTCACTTAACCGACCAGACGCTTGCCTTCGCGACATTTCCATCTGAAATAATCGATCTTGTGCTGTCACGTAACCTTGCGCGAAGAAAAGATCCTCATCGGTTTCTGCATTAATGTGTGGCACACCATGTTCATCACGCGTTATCTCAACATTGTCACTTAATGTTGTATACGCTTCTTCCCCTACAAATTCATTCACCTGGACGGCCCCTTCAGTTTCAGGAAGCGAACGGTTTATGTAAGCGTTTACAACAATGAGTGCAATAATTAAAATAACGGTAATTGCCCCTGCACCAATCAAACTCCATTTCAACCCTCTATGCATCGACTTTTTCGTCTCGGCTTCTGTCATCACGCTCTCCCCCTTTATACTTACTATAATAATATAAAAATTCAAAAAACTTAACACTTTTGTGTCGATTTTCGATAATAATTTACGGCCGACTAACGACAAGCGTATAATAAATGTGGTGAATAGAAATGAGGTGACTCCATGTCAACAAAAGCAAAAGTATTATTCGTCGTAGTTATTGTTGTCGTCGGCTTAGCATTCAGTATGGCCTATTTAACGTATGTCGGTGTTTCAAGTAGTGGAGAGGCTAGTGAAACGCTAAAACAAGATGCGACGACTTATATAAACGAATCCTTCCCATATGATGGCGACGTTGTTGATACATTAAATGATCCAACTGGTGTGTATGAAGCATTTAGTCGCGCTGCCGTCGTTGAATTAGACAACTATGATTTTCAAATGCTCGTCTTTAAGCATGAAGACGGTGAACTAACGAATAGTTTTGTCGCAGAAAAGTGGGAACACGAACTCGAATCACTTCTTCGTCCAGAGATTAATAATCGGTTCGGAGAAGATTTAATTCAGGAGCTATGGATTGCTTATCCTAAAAATATCGGTTCTGAAAAACAGATCGACATTCAAAACACCCCTTCTGTAAACGGACAAGACGTTAAGCCGCATATACGATTGACCGTAAACCGTGGTGAAGAAGATCAAGATGATGCACATCTTCAAGCTTTAATCGATTTAATGAAAGAAGAGTTAGACGTTCCGGGTGGGCGAATTACATTAAGTTATAATGATCAATCGGTGATTTTTAAAGATAGTAATAAGAGTGAAAACTTTTAACAAAGAACGAAGCACCCGAATGACATCAAGTCAAACCGGGTGCTTCTCTATGTTTATAAGACATCGGCTAAATCTTTTTCGATTTTAGCAGGCGTTGCTTGTGGTGGATAGCGCCTAACGACTTTACCGTTGCGGTCAATTAAAAATTTCGTGAAATTCCATTTAATCTCCCCGCCAAGAAAGCCTTTCTTCTCTTCGGTTAAATATTCGAATAACGGATCTTGCTGAGCCCCTTTAACATCTATTTTTTGATAGATCGGAAAGCTGACACCGTAGTTCAACTTACAGAAGCTTTCGATATCACTTTGATCGTCAAACTCCTGATTCATAAATTGGTCACTCGGAAATCCAAGAATCTCAAAGCCTTGGTCACAGTATTGGTCGTACAACCCTTGCAACCCTTCAAACTGCGGTGTGAACCCGCATTTGCTTGCCGTATTGACAATCAATAATACCTTTCCTTGAAAATCGGCTAACGGTTGGATATCTCCGTTCCCTTTTGCGACTTCAAAATCGTAAATCGACGACATACCCTACTCCCCCTAGGTCAAATTATGATTAAAGCAGCGTTCACAATAGAGTTCATTATTGTGATGTTCGCCACGTAAAAATCCATTTTCGCAATAAACTGCTTTATGATATGTAACACAATACCCGACAAACTCAATCATCAAACCCCACCTTTAAAACGATTTTAATTGTTTTTCCGTGTTAATTTCAATTATAAACTGTTTAGGCAGGTGAAATCGATGAGCGTGAAATCGCGGATTTATAAAGTATTACGCATTTGGAATGACGTTGATGCTGTGCGAAAAGGGCGAGCTGGCAAACGCGTCAGGCGCCGTGTAGCAGGTAAAGCAACGGGGAAAATGTTTAAGAAGTTGACTCTGTTAAGGTCCGTTGTTGATATTGCGATTCGCTGCCGGTGGACGCTTTCCGACGACCCGGATGGTCTAGTGTCGACGTTGGCCACAAAAGCGGATTTCATAAGCTTCCTTGACTAATTCTGCGCCGAGTACTCGCAGGCGCAGGACGTACTTCGACACGATGTCGTGACGTCCACGTTGCAAACAGGACGTTTGCGTTCTTAGTGGACGTTCCTCCGTGTATCGACCAGGAGTCGCCACCTTCGCTCCTCACAATTCAACAACTCAGTGCTTCATCATTTGAAAATCAACACTAATCGTTAACAAAGCCAAACAGTTAAAGTCAGACGACCTTTAATCGCCTGACGTTTTAGTATAGGAGTATGCCATGACTTGTTGGATTATTTTTTAGTTTTGAAAGGCTTTCTGGTGCTGATTTTTATGATTCTTGCCCATGGTTTACATCTAACACGACGCCTGTATAAGCATCGACTATGACGTTGAACGTGCGGTTATCATGTTTGATGGCAACTTGATAAACCCACTTCTGATCTCGCTCGATGAGTTCAATTTGCTCTGGGTCACCTGGGACGGTTTCTAACGCTAGTTCAATCGCGTCGAGTTGTTCAATGGTCACAGCACGCGAATTAGGTTTTTGCACTATGTGTTCCTCACGACGCGAAAATGATCTAATCTGACCGTTTTGGCTATCAATCACAACATCAAACATTTCGCCGTCTTGATCGACGGTTACTTCATATTGTCTATGTTGATTTAAGACAATCTCTTCAATCGACCCATGCATATAACTCGCTACGATTGCCTGTAATTCTTCCTCGTCCACAAATGTTGCCGTCATATGATCAACCTCCGCCTTCTTCGTCTCACTTTCGACTTTTTCTAATTGATTAGAAATACCAAAAACAGCTCCCAAAATAAACGTGCTATATAAAATCGTTTTTTTCATCATTCTGCCTCCTGATTCGTTACTTCCCTAGTTTAACGATCAAACATGAGAAAATCAGAAAAAGAAGATTAAAATTTGATTAAAATCTTGGTAAAATATGAATGACATCACTCATAAGAGATTCTAGGAGGGAAGGAAGAGATGAAGAAAACGCTCATATGGTCCATTGCTGTAGGCTTAGCTGTTATTGTTTTATTTTATTGGATGTATCAAGAGCCTGCTCCAGAACCACAAACGTTTGCTGAAATATTCACAAACGACGTCGGTGAGGTAGAGCAAACCGAAGTATTACGTCGACATGACGGACAAACAGATCGCGCATCAACGACTGATAGTGAAACGACACAAGCCATATTAGATGACTTAGCATCGATGGAAGTAGTTGAGGCAGGTAACGAATTAATTGAACCTGATTATATCGTCAGCTTCGACAATCAAGTCGTTGAGTTCACCGACGATCGCGTTATGATATTTTCACAAGACGGCGTGACCAGTTATGAAATCTTAGACCAAGGCACGTATTTAGACACAATTGAAAGCGAGCTCTCATTTGAAACCGTCCAAGGTGGTAATAATTCGAGTGAGAACAGTGACAATAATGATAGCAGTAGTGAAGATAACGAAGAGGAAGCGGATTAATCCGCTTCCTCTTCTTCGTCAGACTCAGATTGTGGTTGGTCCTCGCGTTCTTCCCATGTCACCGTTTCGACATCGCCAGAAAACGCGTTAATATGAACTTCAGCTTGTTCATTGTCTGATACATGGAATAAGACGATGTAAAAAATCACACCATCGTTCTCCGTTAACGTCGTTTGTTGACGCGTCGATTCGTCATCAACTTGATTTCTTGCAATTGATTGCGCCTCTTCTTCTGTAATCGCCAGTTCTGGTGTTAAATCTTCCGTTTCCCGAGCTAAAACTTCACCACTATAGGCGTCGACCTCAAAGTGATAACGCGTAAATTCTTGTTCAATCGTGACGCGGTACATGTCGTCATCCTCTAAATATTCGAAAGACGTCATATCACCATTTTGTTCGGCTAACATTTGCTCTCTAATGTCTTCTGATGACAATCGCTCTCGTTCACCTGTGGTTGGTTCGTCACTTTCTTCGGATGACTCTTCTGCTGTCGATTCCTCTGGGGCATCAGTCGACTCATCTTCCGTTTGATCGGGACCAGGACTAGCATCCGATTGAGTCTCCTCGTCTTCCGGTTCATTCGAATTATTTTTTGATCCATGACCTTCATCTAAGGCAACTTGCCTCGTTAAATCGATAATGGTACCGTCTTCCCGACTCACGACGGCTTGATACACCCCTTGCGAGCGAGTGACTTCATACGTGAAAGCGTCAGACGATTGCCGAACAAAGACGATGTCGCCATCCATTTGTTCGCGTAATTGATTCTTCGCTTCACTTTCAGACAACAATTTGGTTTCGTCTGATAGCATAACGGTTTGGGCCAACACGAATAACGCAATCGTCACGACAGCGCCGCTCAATAGCCATATCCAATGCCGACGTTTTTTCATACGATCACACCTTTTTACTCTCGATACCACGACTATAACAAGTAAAGATTAAAATTCGATTAAAATGCCCAGATTTTTATATTTTTGAGATAAATCGCGTCATTTATTTCAAAAATACCTCTACTTATTTAAAAACTTAATGGATTTATTTCAAAAGTGCCGCAACTTATTTAAAAACTATGGTGTATTCTCTAGGTAGATAAAGACTGTCGTTCCGTGGCCTGGTGCGCTTTCAATGTCAATCACCGCGTCTAACACGTCGGCTAATTCTTTCGCTAAGGCGAGGCCTAGTCCACTACCACCAGTGGCGCGTTGGCGGGATTCATCGACGCGATAAAACCGGTCAAAAATCCGTTCTTGATGCGCCTCTGGTATACCGATTCCGTGATCTTGGATCGCAAACGTAACAACCCCATTCACCTGTTCTACCGTCACTGTTACTACGTCTTCGCTATACTTAAGGGCATTATCAAGCACAATATATAACAACTGTTTCAATTTATCCGCATCCGTTTTAACCATCATCGACTCAGCCTGAACGACTACGTCTTGATCATAAATATGTTGCATATGACGTGCCGCATCACGGATAATCTGACTCACATCAATGGCCTCTACTTGTAATTCCCAATCGCGATCACGTTTTGCGAGCATTAACAATTGTTCCGTTAGTGCATTCATTCGCCCCGCTTCACTATGAATCGCATCAATGGCTTCTTCAACCACGTCAGGCCGTTCTAAACCACGTCGTTTGACTAAATTGGCGTATGATTCAATGACGGTAATCGGTGTTCTTAGCTCATGCGAAGCATTGGAAACGAATTGTTCTTGTTTCTCAAAATTGGTTTGCAACAAACGAATCATATCATTAAACGTCTGACTCATTGTAAATAACTCATCATTCGTTTGTTTGTCCGGTAATGGCAATTCTTCAAACGTCTCACTCGTTTTAATCCGATTCATTGTTGCAATTAATGACTGGATCGGATCTAACACAACATCAGCGATCAATTTGCCTGAAATTGCCACCGGAACTATAGCAATAAGGGTGACAACAATAATGATGATTTGTAAATCTGCAAGCGTCTCATCTAAAGCATCAAGCCTTTCGATGAATTGGACATAAACGACCTCACCATCATGCCAAATGAGCGGTTGCTGCACGAATGAAACAGACGATCCTGCAACAGCTTCTATCCGCTTCACAACACGCCCTTCTTCCTCAGGCAAAGACGCTCGGTAAAGAGCTGACTCCCCTTCTGCCGTCACAGATGTCATCATATTAAACGATTGATCAACGACACGAATCGCACCATTCGATGGGAGGTAAGCCCGCAGCAAATCATCAGTCGGAATCGATGTATCGACTTCATGCCAATTATGTGCCATTGACGTCGCTTCTTGATCTAACCGGTTCACTTCTCGCTCATACGCTTCATGGGCAAATAACTGATAAATCGTCACAGAAAAGGCGATAAGCAAAACAATAAATAGCCCTGTCGTCGCAACAAATAATTTATTACGCAGTTTCATACGGATCCTTCAAAACGTAACCGACGCCTCGGACCGTATGAATATACGGCGTGTCTTCGTTTTGATCGACTTTTTTGCGCAAATAACGAACGTAAACATCGACAACATTCGTATCACCGGCAAAATCATAGCCCCATACCGTGTTTAAGATTTGATCGCGACTCAACACTTGGCGCGGGTGCTCCATCAATAACACGAGCAAATCAAATTCCTTCGGTGTAAGCGACATCGCTCGTTCACCGCGTACAACATCACGCGTGGACGGATTTAGTTTGAGATCGCCAAACGTCAAGGACTGATCTTGTTGCGCAGGAGTGTGTGATCGCAAATGCACGCGAATTCTCGCCAGTAATTCTTCGATTTGAAACGGTTTTGTCACGTAATCTTGTGCGCCGCTGTCGAGCCCTGTTACTTTATCATCAAGCGCATCTTTTGCGGTTAACATTATAACGGGTGTCTCCTCGTTATCCTTTCGAAATAAACGCAGTAGCTCAAGACCACTTATTTCCGGCAACATAATGTCTAAAATAACTAAATCAAATGACTGCCCGCGCAACATCTCAAGCGCATCATAGCCAGCCTCAGCTGTTGTGACGCGATACCCTTCGAACTCCAGCTCTAACTGTAAGACACGCGCGATCTTCGCCTCGTCTTCAACGACTAAAATATGAGCCATCTCATCACCTTCTGTTACGACTTTTTCTCCTTCATATGATACCATAAACAAAGAAGCAAAACAGAATCTGAGGTGAGAGAGATGTTAACGTGTGCCAGTTGCGGTTACCAATTCAGTTATAAAGAAGCATTGCCGTTTAGTTGGAGTACCCGCGTCGGTCGTGATTGCCCGAGTTGCGGAAATCGCCAATTTTACTCAGCTGAAAGTCGGAAAAAGTCAATGTACATAACCGTTTTCAGTGTTATAGCTATTTTTGTTTTAAATATGTTAAATACATCAGCACCTGTTATGTTTTTAGTTGCGGGTGTATTGGTTGTCATACTATTACTGCTGACACCTTTTATTTTTGACTTAAGCGATGAAGAACAGATGTGGTAATGAGGAGTGACTCGTGTGAAGACAGTTGTATTTTTCGATGGTGTCTGTAATTTATGTAACGGCGTGGTCCAATGGTTAATTGAACGTGACGATCACGATGCTCTGCGATTCGCTCCGTTACAAAGTGACCTTGGCAAAAGGTTACAAAAACAGATCGGTCAGCCTGAATTAGACAGCATCATCGTCGTCGATCGTGGTAAGTGGTATGTTAAATCAGACGCCGCCCTGTTAATTGCGAGTAAGTTAAACAATAAGTGGCGCTATCTTCGAGTCTTGAATATAGTACCGAAACGTTTGCGTGACGTCGCTTATGACAGCGTTGCTCACAATCGTAAACGGATTTTCGGTGAACGAAACGCATGTATGGTGCCGACTCCTAGATTACAACGGAAATTTTTAAACGAAAAATAAGCACGTGTCCTCGCACGAATGGGAGACACGTGCTCGTTTTATTTTGTAATAAACATTTGCGTCCAATACGGGTTCATACGGCCACTATCTTCATAACCAATGCCAATATGGGTCCATGAGTCGTTTAAAATATTTTTACGGTGACCTTCGCTGTTCATCCAATTGGTCACGACTTGTTCTGGCGTCGGTTGGCCTGCTGCAATGTTTTCAGCGGCGCCTGTATACGAGACGCCGAATTGGTCTAACATATCAAATGGCGAACCATATGTCGGCGATTGGTGACTAAAATAATTTTGATCAGCCATATCAACGGATTTGCGTTGTGCAACGTCCGTTAGCTCTTCATCAAACTTGACTGGACTCAGGCCGTTTTCTTCACGTTTTTCATTCGTCAGTTGAATCACTTGATCGACGATTGACTGATTGGTCGTCACATCGCCAGTTTCATTCGTTTGACCTTGGTTCGTATTTCCAGTTTGACCGTCGTTTTGACCCGATTGATTGTCGTTTGTATTACCTTGGTTATCTGTTGGGCGTTGTGTGTCGTTTTGATCACTCGTGTTTTGGCCATTATCTTGATTTTGCCCGGGATCAGGATCACGTTCACGGTCGAAGAAATTAAACGGCTTCCATCCGTTGTTATCACCTCGATTATTCACGCCTTCCTCTTCTTCATATGGGAAACGCAAAGCGCCGTCACTGCGGTTATCTGACTGATTACGGTCTGCTTGATTTTGATTGGTTTGACCCGTATCATTTCCATTATTACCAGAAAAGCCAATCTCTGTTACGTTTGAATCGGTATCGCCTGTGCGGTCTTGTCCCGCTTCACCTTGACAAGCCGTTAGCAAAAGCATCATGGCTATAATGCTGATTGTCCATTTCGTTAATTGCATCTTCATATGTCCTCCTTTCATTCATGCTACAGTCATAGCATGTGCATGAATCACGTGATGATACCGGGAGGATTTTGGTAACTGAAAGCGAGCGCTTATAATTTTTTAAATAAATGCTCGTATTTTTGAGATAACTGCGTTTAGTTTTTAGATAAATGCCTTTAGTTTTGAAATAAGTAAGAGGAATTATCTCATAAGTTAGGAGCACACATGAAAGATCCCCTTTACAGCTTGCTGTAAAGGGGATCACCATACTCGTTATTTCGTTAATGCTTCTGTCGGTAATTTCGCAAATGCTTGGTCTAGGTCTTGGATCAAATCATCAATATCTTCAATACCAGCACTGTAGCGAATTAAGCCTTCTGGAATGCCCATTGCGGCTCGTTCTTCCGGCGTACATTCCACATGACTCGTTAAAGCAGGCGGCCCGACAATCGTCTGCACACACCCGAGACTGGCAGCACGTTTGGCCAACTTCAAATGCGGCAGCAATTCATACACGGTGTCTAAACCACCTTTGACGGAAAAACTAAGCATGCCGCCGAACCCTTTCATCTGCTTTTTGGCGATATCGTGACCACGGTGGCCTTCGAGTCCTGGATAAAACACATCGTCCACCCAATCGACGGTTTGTAAATATTTTGCCACTTGCATCGCGTTTTGATTCTGTCGTTCTAATCGTAAATGAAGCGTCTTCATACCACGAAGTAAAAAGTAAGCGGCTTGTGGATTCAAAGTCGCCCCATTAATTTCGCGGTAATGATAGACCTGATCAATTAAATCTTTCGGGCCGCATACAATACCACCTAACGCATCCGAGTGACCACCGAGATATTTCGTCGCACTGTGTAAGACGATATCCACCCCATGTTCGAGCGGGTTTTGGTTAACAGGTGATGCGAACGTGCCGTCAATGACGACGAGTGCGCCAACGTCATGGCCTGCTTTCGCCATTCGCTCAATGTCGATAATTTTAAGCGTCGGATTGGTCGGTGTTTCTAAATAAACGAGTTGGCAACCTTTCGCAATTTCGCGTTCCATCTCTTCATGGTTACCTGTTTCACAGAACACAACTTCAACACCACTTTTTGGCAAAAATTCCGTAAAAATTTTATTCGTCCCACCGTACGTATCTTTAATCGTCACGACACGATCACCAGGGCGTAAAAATGCGTTCAACGTACCGGAAATCGCCGCCATACCCGTCGAAAAAGCTGTCGCGGCTTCAGCACCTTCTAAATCTTTCACTTTATCTTCAAACGCCTGTGTCGTCGGGTTCGTATTGCGGCCGTAAACATGACCTTCTTGTTGCCCAGTCGCTATCGCATTCCACTCGTGCATATCGTCATAACCGAACGAAACACTATGGACGACAGGAACTTGCGTCGCACCATATGATAATTGCTCTTTCTCTCCTGACCATAATGCTTTCGTCGCTGGTTTAAATTGTGTCATGATAACCCCTCCTAAAAAATTCATGAAAACGGCGGCTCCTCGTTTGACGAAACCGCCATTTATTTAACGTAAAACCTTATGATTTAACTAATAATACCTTGACTGTTATCTGGAAAGTGATATGGGCTCGTCACGATCAGATCGCGCGTATAATTCGTTAACAATTCAGCACCTTGATCGGTGACGACGAATGATTCGCTCATTTCGATACCGTCTGCATCAAACCACAACCCTGGGATAAAGTGGAATGTCATATTTGGCTCAAGTACTGTTTTATCCCCTTTACGAATGCTTGCCGTATGCTCACCCCAGTCAGGTGGGTAATTTAAGCCCATTGCATAGCCAAGACGCGATTCTTTTTCGATTCCGTATTTGCGCGTCGATTCACGCCAAGCTTCCTCTAATTCTTCTAAATAAATCCCCGGTTTTGCACGACTTAGCACGTTTTCAATGCCTTCTTGCACGATTTCGTTCAAGCGGTATAACCGATCTGACGCATGCCCAATTGAAATCGTCCGCGCGAGCGGTGCGTGATAACGTTCATAACAACCTGACAATTCGATAATGACGGCATTACCTTCTTCAAAATAACGATCCGACCACGTTAAATGCGGCGTCGAGGTATTTTCACCCGTCGGAATCATCGGTACAATCGACGGATAATCGCCACCGAATTCTTCTGTCCCTTTAATGAGCTCGTAATAAATCGCCGCGGCTGCATCGTTTTCGCGTGACCCGGTATGCATCGCTTGAATGCCTGCTGTCATCGCACGCTCTGAAATTTGACCAGCACGACGCATAAATTCGAGTTCTTGGTCTGATTTGACAATGCGCACCCAATTTACAAGTGATGTCGCATCAATAAACGTCGCATTCGGTAATTTTTGTAGTAACGTCATGTACGCTTTTGCTGAAAAATAATATTGATCCATCTCTACACCGATACGCCGGTTACCGTGACCAATTTCGTTCAAAATATCGCCGATAAACTGCATCGGATGATAAACTTCGGAATTGACGTAGTAATCAGGATACGACATGATATTTTCATCGTACATCCACGTCGTCGCCTTTGCCCCGTTTTCGTCCATTAAACGTCCGATCCAAATCGGCTGCGGCTCATCAATGATCACGATCAACATTTGATGCACGTAAAATGACCATGCATCATACCCTGATATATAGTTCATATTGGCTGGGTCAGTAATCAGTAAGACCTCCACCCCTTGCTTTTCCATCCGCGCTTTCGTCCGCCGTAGTCGTTCTTGATATTCCAAAATATCAAACGTCAACATTGTAACGCCTCCCTTCTTTTCAATTAACTGAATATTTTAAATGTTTTGTTATGTTCATTATATTCCCGTTCGGTCCGGTTTGATAATGTGCAAAGTGTATGAAGTTTTTCGGGCAGGTTTTATACACTTTTTGAAAGCGCTACCATTATTGTTGCACCAAGATTGTTAGACAATGTGACGACTTTGTCTAACAACTTTCATAAAACAAAAAAAACTTGGCCGCGGCCAAGTTTTTCCTTATCCCCTATTTAAATTGCTTGAGCAACCATAATCGGACGCTCAACTCCAGCATAAACGAGTCATCCGCATCGACTAACGTCAAACCGGTCAACTGCTCGATATTTCTAAGCCGGTACAACAACGACTGCCGGTGCAAATTTAACGCGCGCGCAGTCTGACTGACGTTCCCTTTATATTTTTGATACGTCATAAATGTGTGAATCAAATCGGTTTGCCGCTTACGATCATAGTCAATCAATGGACTAACCGTCTCTTGCACCATCTCAATCAGCGCATCATTTCCCGCAATATTCATAAGCAACCGATTCACCTTCGTCTCTTCGAAAAACGTCCGCTCGCCAAACCCGTGCTCTTCTGTATGAATATCGAGTGCCGTCCGCGCTTCTTGATAACTTTCATAAAACGCACGCATCCCGTCACCATGCAAACCAATGCCCCACGCAAAATACACATGAGCCAACTGATCGTGCAACCGGCGTTCCACCATATCTAAAAAATGATTCACCGTTTCTTGATAGCCCGACGCTTCAATTTCTAAAAAGATGATCACTTCACCTTCATCGAATGACGACATCGTGCGCCGGTCAAACTGCTGACTCGCATGCGTGATTTCCTTTTGCACGTAATAATTCAAACTATGTAACGACGACTGCCCTGATTGATCTTGGGTGTCTTGCCAGTCGGTTTCATCCGCTTTCAACCGAAAATCGCCCACAATACATGCATACGCTCGCGTTAAATCATAACCGAGCAATTCCCCTTTGGAGAGCATTTTCACATCAAGTGCTGTATCATCTTTCGCCAGCTGCAACACAAAATTATCCTTCAACCGAATTTCTGTTTTTTCCACCGCATTTTCCGTTAAAAAATAAAGCGCACATGCCGTCAAACCGTGCTCTAAGGCGTGCATCGTAAACCAATTAAGCTGTTCAGCCGACTCAGGCATCACGAGTAAATACCCTTGTTTTTTACTATTTGATAAAATCGTCAACTCATAACATGTTTTCTCGCCGACAATATATTGATCTAAATGGTGATAAAGTGGGTGTTCGGTCAGCGGCAAGTCCGGTTGGCGTAATTTTTCAACCGAGATATCCCGTTCGCCATTCAACGCGGCGATTACATCTGAATCAAAATCACAATTCGCGCGGACATTTTTTTCATCATCACTAATCGCAACGGGGATTTGAATCGCTTCATATAATTGGTCCATTAGTTCCTCTAACGTGCAGCCGTTCAGCACACTTGTCGTTAACCGCTGCCTGAGCGCTTCTGCTTTGTTCCGATTCGCTTCATTTTCATCATTTAACAATTGAATTACGCGGTGAATGAGATCTGAAAAGCGCGTCTGCCATGGCACTTCGACTAAAATAAACTCGCATGCTTCAGCTAATGTAATCACATCTTGTGGTATATTATAAACGTAACGCCCCGTTGCAACGGCTAAAGCTGTCGCACCAGAATCGATCACATCTTGCACAAACGTCCGAAACAAAGCAGGATCCTCTTCGCACCCCATCCCCGTCGTCAGGACGAATTCATGTTTACGGACAAAATTTTCAACGGGATATTCAATCATCGAAATCCACTCGATTTGATCCTGATCAAGCACAGCATTACCCGTATGCACAACAGCCTCTCTCATCATATCCAAACCAAGCACATCACGCATGAAAATACCCATGTGATCACCTTCTCTCCTGTCTGTTCTTTTATTATAGATGGAAAGGGTTAAAAGCGTCAATTCAGAAAATTGTGATTTTTACACCGCAGTTATTGCATTGTTTTATGAAATATCGTCGATTTTTCAGGTGGATTATTGTATTTGGAGGTATTTCGCCAATTTAACATTAAATGTTTACGACATGCGACAACACGGGTAACGCTTAAATAAAAGGACAAAAGGAGTGTTAACAGATGTTAGAACTTATATTATTTATTATCGTTGGCGGTCTTATCGGTTGGATTGGCGGAATGCTGATCGGTGGCACTCCAGGCGGTGTGATCGCTAATATTGTCAGTGGTTTTATTGGCGCGTATATCGGTCAATCCTTATTCGGCAAAATCGGCCCTGAAGTGATGGGGATCGCGATTTTCCCTGCGATTGTCGGCGCGGTTATCGTCGTCGCCATTTTAAGCCTCATTATGAAAATCGTGAAGTAAGAAGGCTGGCTTAGGCCAGTCTTTTTTATGTATACGCACAAGGTATATTAAAAAGCCCGACCACCCAAGTAGTCGGACTCGCACTTTAAGATTCACCTAGTAAATACATATAACGCACGAGCGTTTCCATTCCTTGGTCAAAGTTCTCCAAGTGGAAGTGCTCATTTGGTGCGTGTAAGTTTTCATCTGGTAAGCCGAAGCCCATTAAAACAACCGGCACGTTCAAAATACGATCGAGCTCAGCAACGATCGGAATCGACCCACCACCGCGGATGTACGCTGTGTCGTTTTGATAAACCGTTTCGTAAGCTTGTGCTGCCTTTTGAATCACTGGGTGGTCAAATGGCGTTACATAAGGTTTACCTTTATCAAATGGCGTTACGCTCACGTCGACACCGACTGGCGCATTCGCGTGTACATGTTTCGTTAATTGCTCCACGATATGCTCAGGGTCTTGATCTGGCACAAGACGGCACGTAATTTTCGCTGTCGCCTGCTTTGGTAAAACAGTTTTTATTCCTTCACCTTGGAAACCACCGTAAATGCCGTTCACCTCAAGTGTTGGGCGGACTGATGTACGTTCAACATACGAATATCCTGCTTCACCGTCTAACGCTGGAACCCCGAGATCATCTTTTAATTGATCTTCATCAACCGCCACCCGCGCTAGCGCATCACGTTCATCCTGCGTGAGCTCCGGGATATCACGATAAAAGTCTTCAACTTGAATCCGATTATTATCATCGCGGAACGAATCGACAATTTTAACGAGCGCATGAATCGGATTGACGACCCCGCCACCGTATTCACCAGAGTGGAGATCGCTATTCGCACCTTCTACGTCGATTTGAATGCCTGCTAATCCGCGCAGACCGTACGTAATCGTCGGTTTCCCTTTTTCAACAAGTGCTGAATCGGATACGATCACTAAATCCGCGTTTAATCGGTCCGCTTCTTCTTCAGCAAACTTCGGTAAGTTCGGACTCCCGATCTCCTCTTCACCTTCGATTAACACTTTAAAGTTAACGGGTGGCGTGTCATCTTGATTAATGACCGCCTCCATCACTTTCAAATGCATGAACACTTGGCCTTTATCATCCGTCGCCCCGCGCGCATAAATTTTCTCATCACGAATCGTCGGCTCGAACGGCTCAGAATCCCATAAATGAAGCGGATCAACGGGTTGCACGTCGTAATGCCCATACACTAAAACGGTCGGCGCATTACCATCTGCTATGTATTCACCGTAAACAACTGGATGCCCGTCTGTCTCCATAATTTTCGCTTCTTGAAAGCCAATATTGTTCAGCTCTTGCTCAACCCATTGCGCCCCGCGTAGCGTATCCTCTTTATGTTTAGATAACGAACTAATACTCGGGATTTTTAAGAAATCTTGCAACTCCTCTAAATGACGTTCGCGATTATCTTTCAAAAATTGAATGACTTGATTTTGCATAACTGCCCCTCCTTAATCCATATCTTCATTCCATTATAAAATAAAAGTAGCATTTGTGCATGAGTGAATAATCAAAAAATGATCGGTTACCGATAAAATTTGACTGCATACGGCGAAATTCGGCTGTGATACGGCGAAAAAGTGATGATATACGGCGATTTTTCAGAAACATTCGGCGAAATAGCACGATTATACGGCGAACCTCAAATACACAAAAAAAGAGAGGCATGACACCTCTCTTTTAGTATGCTTTATTCTTCAACAACAAATTCAAATGCTGCTTGAATCTTCACGTCTTTACCGATTAACACGCCGCCCGTTTCAAGTGGCGCGTTCCATGTTAGACCGTAGTCTTCACGGTTAATCTTGCCTTCGATATCAAAACCAGCAACCATGTTACCGCTCATTGGGTCTTTCGCAACACCGTTTGCTTCGACTTCAAATGTCTCTTCATTTGTGACACCTTTAATCGTCACATCCGCTACCATTTCGTATTCATCGTCATCTTTTTGTTTAAATGATTTTGATTGAACCGTGATTTCAGGATAGTTTTCAACATCGAAAAAGTCTTCTGATTTCAAGTGACCGTTACGATCTTCTTGATTCGTTTCGATTGAATCGACGTAAACCGATGCTTTGGCGTTCACCGTGCTTAAATCTTTCGGATCACCGCTTACTTCAACGTCGAAGTTTTGAAATTCACCTTTCGCTTTTGATACCATCATATGCTTCACTTGGAAGTCAATGGAGCTGTGTACTTTGTCTAGTGATACTTGTGCCATAAAAAATAGCCTCCTTCAAATTATGTTACTTACTTTATGTAACTAACTATACATAAATAACTTAATTAAGTCAAGTAAGTAAAATGATTTTCAAACGTCACCTTATTGGTTATAATGTCAACAAGAGGTGATCGCATATGGATCAAACGATTTGCCCGAAATTTGAAAAAGCATTATCCATTATGAACAAACGCTGGACGTCACTCATTGTTTTTCAACTATTAGAAGGCCCGCAGCGTTTTTGTGAAATAGAATCCGCAATCGGCGTCAGTGGCCGTGTCTTATCTGAACGATTAAAGGATCTAGAAAAAGAAGACATCGTCACACGGACGGTTTATGACGAAACCCCCGTGCGGATCGTATACACATTAACGGATAAAGGTCAGTCACTGAAACCAGCGCTTAATCAAATTCAAGCCTGGGCTGATGAGTGGGTCGAAGCAGACTAAACGTTCTCGCGATTATCGCGGGGGCGTTTTTTTAGGCCTAAACACCCCCATCACATCATCCCCACCAAAAAAGACCGTCGAAAACCAAAACGAAAGCCCTATCCACTTTTCGACAAACCTACTAAACAATCCCCGTTATCACAAGTTTTAAACACAATCGTCAAAATTTTCTTTTAATTAGTTAATTAGACTCAAGGAAAAGCCCTACCCCTTATGGAATAACTTATATGTAAGCCATTAGGCAAAATTTTAAGGAGGGAATGGCATGTCGAGAAGGTTACACAAAGCATTATTTAGCATCCTCGCTCTACTACTCGTTTTCAGTGTATTCATCACATCAACAAGTCATGTGGAAGCGAAAAGTAAAGGCAAACAAAAACATCACGATACAGAACAAACGCAAGACATGACGCGCACAGGGACGATCCACGGAGAGTTTGATTACGACTCAGATGAGAAGGTGACCGTTATTGTCGAAATGACATCGCCTTCTGTTTTAGAAGGTAAACACCAAGATCTTTATGTGGACCGCGACCAACTTGAAAGTGAGCGGGCTGATGTGATTAAACGCATTGAGTCGATTACTAGCTCTAGTGACATTGGACGCGAATACGATTATGTTTTTAGTGGTTTTTCACTCGATGTGAAACAAAAGGATATTCGCGCGATTACCGCTCTTGACGGTGTCGAGGCGGTTTATCCAAACGTCACACACGAGGTGACAAAGGTGAGTGAGCAATCTTTTGGTCAAAACGAAGTCTCACCTGAGATGATCGATACAGCACCACATATTGGCGCACCAGATGTGTGGAATGACCTTGGATACACAGGTGAAGGCATTACGGTCGCCGTGATTGATACGGGGGTTGATTACACACACCCTGACCTCGATCACGCATTCGGCGACTATAAAGGCTATGATTTCGTTGATCAAGACCTCGACCCACAAGAAACGCAACCCGACCAAGGCGAAGTGACGAATCATGGCTCGCACGTTGCTGGTACGATTGCGGCGAACGGATTGATCAAAGGTGTCGCGCCAGATGTTGACCTACTCGGTTACCGCGTACTCGGCCCTGGTGGAAACGGCACGACAGACAATGTTATCGCTGGTATTGAACGCGCCGTAGAAGATGGTGTTGACGTGATGAACTTATCCCTTGGCAATACGAGCAATGACCCTGATTTCGCGACATCATTAGCTTTAGATAACGCGATGCAAGACGGCGTTGTCGCTGTATCATCGAACGGTAATAGCGGACCGAGCGATTGGTCAGTTGGCTCACCTGGTACGAGCCGCGAAGCGATTTCAGTTGGGGCAAGTGAACTACCGTATATGTTGTATGATGTGGCACTTGATTTGAATGGATTAAATTTTGACAGTGCAAATGTGATGGGCACGCCGTCATCTGATGCATTACTCGCATTAAATGAAGGCGAATACGAACTCGTCGAAGCTGGTTTAGGCTCAGCAGATGATGTCGCTGGCCTTGATTTAGACGGCAAGATTGCGTTAGTTGAGCGCGGCGAGTATCCATTTGTCGACAAAGCGACTAACGTTGCCGAAGCTGGCGCTATCGGTATGGTTATTTACAATAATGTTGAGGGCGAGCAACCACGCGTTGGCGATATGGCTGTACCGACGATTAAAATGTCGCAAGCTGATGGTGCAATGTTAACTCGAGCGGTGCAATCAGGCGACAACATGATGTCATTTAACATTGAAGAAGACGGTTTAAGTGGCGAAATGATCGCTGACTTTTCATCACGCGGTCCTGTTACAGACACGTGGATGATTAAACCTGACGTGAGCGCACCAGGTGTGGGTGTCATTAGTACGGTACCAACACATAATGATGCGATGCCTCACGCGTATGCGGCAATGTCTGGTACAAGCATGGCTGCCCCACACGTCGCAGGTGCTGCGGCTCTACTAGTCGATGCGAACCCAGACTGGGGCGTCGATGATGTGAAGGGCGCGCTTATGAATACAGCTGAGCCACTCGAAGATTTAGATGGTGAACGTTATCCGAACAATACACAGGGCGCAGGTAGCATCCGCATTCCAGATGCTATCACGACAGATACACTCATGGCCCCTGGTTCTTACTCATTCGGTACTTTTGAAAAAGAAAACGGCAAACAAGTCGAACGCCAACATTTCGAGATCGACAATCTATCGAACGAACGTCAACGCTATGATATGGACGTCACATTATTTGATGGGAACAACCATATTAAAGTCATGACGAGCAACAATTTAAACGTCAAAGCGGGCGGCACACAACAAGTGAATATGAATGTTCAAGTCGATGCGGGCAAACTTGAAGGCGGATATTACGAAGGGTTAATCACGTTAACAGGCGACGATGAGACAATCGAAATTCCGACTGTCTTATTCGTCCAAGACCCTTACGACGTCTTCGAAATTGACGATTTACTCGATTTTGGTAATTTTACGCTCGACCAAGGTATTTTCGACGTGACGCTAGGTTTTAACTATGACATCGAATACGTCGACTTTGCGATTTACGACGCTGGCTTATCTGCAGGAGCTGTGATTGCTCAGGCGGGACCACAAACCGCAGGCGAACACAACTTCACGATTGACGCAAGCCCGATCCTGCCACAACTACCAGCTTTACTTCCATCCGACGGCTATAATTTCGTCGTCTTTGTCGGTAAAGGTGACAAAGAAGAAGGCTGGGTCCTAGGAGAATTTAATATCGAATAAGATAAGGAAAGCATCGGAGCTTTAATCGCTCCGATGCTTTTTATATGATTAGCTCGATTCAGTTTTGAAATAACTTCTCGAATTTATGAGATAACTGCGCGTAGTTATGAAATAAGTTCGCGCAGTTATGAAATATCTTCTCGAATTTATTTAATAACTCGAGTGAGTTTTTAAATAACTAAACGTGTTTTTGAAATAAGTGACGACGCGCGAAAAAAATAAACCCACTCTCCGCAGGTTTACTGTACTTCTAATGGCTTTGTGCGAACCAACTGTTCCTTCGCTCGCTTATGTAATTGCTTAATCGCTGCTTCACGACGCATCGCTTCTGACTTTGTCTCATACACCTCTTGATAGACGAGCTCAACCGGCCGTTTCGCACGCGTATATTTCGCCGCTTCCCCTGCTTGATGTTTTGCGACCCGCGCATCCACATCATTCGTATAACCCGTATATAACGAGCCATCACGGCAACGCAGCATATAAATATAATACATCCATTACACTCCTTACGTCCTCACCCCGGACCCGCGCAACGCTTCCACCCGATTATGAACCGTCGCCAAATACGGCATGCTTAAATCCGGCGCACCCCCGCGCAAAATCTCACTTAAATAATGATCAGGCGGCGCAAACTCCGGCTGTTTATCGATCACAATAAACGTCAGCATCGGGACCATTTGCCCTTCAAAATCAACATCAACGATCGCCGGGCGGTATTTTCCAATATGCACCCCTTCACGTTCGTACAAATACGCTTTACCCTGAAGAGTAATCTCATAGACAACACCTTCAACCGATTCGTCCGCTTCAACAATATCCGCTCGACCACCATCTGATACGTACGTCGAAAACCTTAACGCATACCCGTCTAAAACACCTGCACCTAATCGCGTAAATTCATCGTACATGCCAGCTTGCTTAATCCGTTTATCATCCATACACGAGCCGTAAGCAAAATAATATGGTAATGTTTGCGACAACACGCGGTCTAACCGCCAATCACCAGAGGCAATCTCTTGCAAACCATCCACTTGTTCATTCGTCATCACATATGTATAAGCTTTTACATCACCATGGTCAGTCGACACCGTCACAACTTTTCGGTCATAAAAAGGCGCCCCTCGAGGATCAACCCCTTCTAACGCATCAACCTTAGCCAAAATGTTTTCCGACACATCATACACTTCACCAAACACTCGCGACGTATCATCTAAGACGATAGCAGGAAACCCTTCGCCCGTATCGACCAATTTTCCAGAAACCGACGCCTGATAAGCTACCGCCCTCTCGTCTTCTATCAATCCATGATTCCGTTCGCCATGGCGCAACGTCCCATAAACAAACATTAATACTCCCATACGACCATCCCCAGTTAACTCTTACTAATCTTTTTTCAATTCTTTCATTAATAATAACACTCGCTTGCCATAAATATAAACAAGCATTGCTAAGCCAAACACAAAAGCGACTGACAAGGCAATCCAAATATAATGAATATATTGTGGCAGGAAATACGCAACCCCTGCTAATAACACAATGCCTAGCAACAAATACGTTAACATTCGCGGTATCATAAAAATTTACCTCCGACTTTTTCAAAAAGTGTTGACATAAACATTATAAGCTATTATATTAGTACTTGTCGACAAAACGTCTATGACATTTTCAAAACACGACTCCGTAGCTCAGTGGGAGAGCACTTGCTTGACAGGCAAGGGGTCGCTGGTTCGAATCCAGCCGGAGTCACTAGGTAAATGCGTCCAACTGATACTCAATCGGTTGGGCGTATTTTTTTATGATAAAAATAACCGGCCACCTCGGAAGATGACCGGTCGATTGCTATTATTAGGCCGAAACAGCATTGAAATATTGACTTAAAAACTCAGAAACCTCATCAGGCGTCTTCGCGTTCGCGCTGTGTAAGTGACCGATTTTTTCACCATTCTGAAAGACGAGCAAACTCGGAATCCCCATCACATCGTATTTTTCAGCGACCTCTGGATACTCATCTTTATTTAACTCGTAAAACGGGAACGATTCAAGATCCTCTAGCACACTCCCGATGAAAAAGTCCATACGCTTACAATCTGGGCACCAATCAGCCGAAATTTTAACGACGACACGCTCTTCACCCGCGATCACGTTCTCAAATTGTTCTTGATTAATCATCTCTGTCATCTCATAACCCCCCTTATTTTCATTAACCATATAAATTATAAAATGCAAAACACCCCATGACAAGTTAAGCATCTTCATAAATTATCAAATAATTCCTCGACATTATGAGATAATCTCCTGACTTTATCTCATAATCTCGCTGAATTATCTCATAAACTAACGGAATTATCTCATAATCTAAGGGGATTATGAGATAATTCCGAGTAGACAATTAGACTTCAGGTGGAAACTGATATACAATGATAACAGTTGCAGATATTCCCATTAATACCACCAATCTATCAATCGGAACATCTGCTATCATTCTATCTTGCATAAAATAGAAAGGGGATTACATGATTAAAAAATTTGTGTCACTCGTCAGCATTGTATCCGTAAGTGTTATGCTGGCTCTCCCGACTGCGGCGGCCGATTTTTCAGACGTGTCCGACAGTCATCAATTTAGTGAGGAAATTGATTATTTAGCGAATGAATCAATTATTAACGGACTTACAGATGGCTCGTTCAACCCGAGTGGGACCGTCACCCGCGGGCAAGCAGCGACGATGTTAGGACGAGCTCTTGATCTTAACGGCGACAAGCAAACGACTGAGTTTCCAGATGTTGATCCAGATAGTTATGCGTCTGGTTACATTCAAAAACTCACGGATATGGACGTGATCGACGGCTATCCTGATGGAACATTCGGACCAAATGATGATGTGAACCGCGGACAAATGGCCAAATTAATCAGTGAAGCATTTGAATTAAATGACCGAGAAGACGTGCCGTTTACCGACATCCCAGAAAACGACTGGAAAACTGAACACGTCGAAAAACTCGTCGCAAACGATATTACGAACGGCTATCCAGACGATACTTACCGCCCGAGTCACGACATCACACGCGGCGCTTTTTCAGCAATGATCTACCGCACAATGACACAAGGCGAAAACGATACCCCCGTCGCACAGGGTGATTTAGAAGTTCACTTTATCAATGTCGGCCAAGGTGATAGCACGTTACTCACAACTCCAAATGATAAAACGATTTTAATAGACGCTGGTAAATCAGCTTATAGCGATGAGGTTGTAAGCTATCTAAACGAACAAAACATCGACACAATCGACCACGTGATTGCCACCCACGCACACGCTGACCATATCGGTGGTATGACTGACGTTTTCGATTCGTTTAACGTCGAAAATGTTTACGGTAGTGGCGTTGAACACTCGACTCAAACGTACGACGACTATCAAAACGCCATCGACACAAAGGGAATTGATTTCGATACACCTGAAGCGGGCGAAACATTAGTCAATAACGATAAAACTAATTTAGAAGCAGAGTTCGTGTATGCGGGAAATCAAGGTGATGACATCAATAATGCATCCGTCGCCCTTCATGTCAGTTATGATGAAGCGTCCTTCTTGTTTACAGGTGACGCTGAAGCTGAAGCCGAACAAGACATGCTAAATCATAGCGACATCGCAAACACAGACGTTTATAAAGTCGGACACCACGGCTCAAATTCAAGTTCATCCGAATCCTTTATTGATACGATTGAACCAGAATATGCGATCTTTTCATACGGTGCCGACAATTCTTACGGTCACCCACACGATGAAGTCGTTAACCGCCTAGAAGCATCTAACACGACACTATATTCGACTGCAGCACAAGACGATATCGTCATCGAAACCAATGGACAAACGTACGATGTGAATGTCGAACCGTGGGACGGCGAAGCAGCAACACCTGAAAATGATTCATCAAATGGCCAAGATGATTCAAGTTCGAACAATGGCGACGATGCTGTTAGCTACCCTGTCAACTTGAACACAGCCGACCATGAGCGCTTGCAAGACATTACAAACGTCGGCCCAACCATTGCCAACCGCGTCATCAATTACCGCGACCAAAACGGCGGCTTTGACGACATTACAGAAATGAAACTCATTAAAGGGATCGGCGACGTCACGTTAAATGAAATGAAAGACGAAATTGTAGCAGAATAAAAGTTATGAAAAAAGTGAGGCGACTTATTTGAAAAGTCGCCTCACTTTTTAAATATTTAAAGGAAGTTTTGAGATAAATTTAAGGAGTTATTTCAAAAATAAGGTTCTAAGTCAAATGTTGGGGTGCCCAGTTGAGGGCACTCCTTATTTATGCCATTTGTCCTTGTATTTCTTTATATTTGTGATGCAATAACACTTTTCGGCGCATTCGATCAAATCGCCTAAACCCAAATGCTTGGCGCTTAATAACCTTCGTTTGATTATTAATTCCCTCTACATAACCGTTGTGTAAATTATACGCAAAACTATTCATGATTTCTTTCTGCCAATTTTGGAGCGTCTCGATTGCTTTTTCAAACTCGGGTATCTCTGATGCTCTGACGGTATCATAAAACTGATACATGCCTTGTTTAATGGCATTTAAAGCGTTTGGTCCTTGCTTTTTAGCGTTGTCGAACCAGTCGTTGAACCATTCTTTAAGCAAGTAAGCATCCGTTAATAAATCGGATTTATCGCAATAGTGATGAAGATACCATGCTTGTTTAGCGCTTAACATGTCAGCCTGTTTCATAAAGACATGACGCATGCGCTTGCATTTCTTACGATCATAATCATCAAACACGTTTTGAACACGACGTCTGACACGGTCCAACGCCCAATAAATATAACGTACAAAATGAAAGCGATCAGCCACAATGATCGGCTGATTTAACGCTTGATCGACCGCTGCTTTATACGACGGACTCATATCCATTACAACGACCTTAACGGTATCAGCGTGATCTTTCAAATAATTATAGACGGTGGTTTTTTGACGATCCTTCAAAATATCAATCGGCTCTCGTTTGATCGGATCGGTCACAATCGTTTGAAAACGCTCACCATCCATATCGCCCTTAAAATCATCAATCGCAATGATTGATGGTAACTGTTGCGTTGTCGTTAAAAGTGGTTCACTTATCTCATCAAAGCGTCTCATTACTGTCGTTGGAGATACACCAAATCGCTGAGCTGTATCCTTGAACGTTTTACCATGAATCGTTTCAAGCCCTAATGCTTGATTGAACTCAATCGAATGGCGCTGATAACGATCTACGAGTTGATTCGGTTCATCAAACCGTTTACGGCACGTCCTGTGATGACATTGATAACGTCGTTTTCGGTACCAGATCAACGTCGGTCGATTAAACAACCGATTATGTTTGATTTTTTGCCAGCGATAGTCATGAACCTTTTGTGTTAAGGTTTGACAAGCAGGACACGGTGTCCAATCACGAGGACGCTCGATATGAATATGAAAAAACCCTTTCTCTTCTCTTGCCTCAATCACACGAAAGCTTTCCAATCCTGGTAGTGTCATGTTAAGATACATATGCACGTAGCTCCTTTGTTTTGTTTTAGTGGTATAAAACAAGGATAACAAATAAGGAGCTTGCGTGCTTTTTTTGTTTCATTAGAGCACTTAGTTGGTGTCAGATGAGGAGCGTCGGTGGTGACGCCTGCGGGAACAGCACGCGTCTCGAGACCCCGCAAGCCCCGCTTTTGGGCTGAGGAGGCTCGAGCCGTGCCCCTGCATAGAAAACACTGCGAAAAAACGAACGTAGTGAGATTGAGCAGATGTTGCACTTGTGCCCTATGGGTGCAAGCATCCACCGTAAGCGGATCACCTGACACCAACGGCTACCATCCCACAATTCACCCTAAATTGCGCCACTACCCCAACAAATATTGTAGAGCCAAAAATAAAAACGTGATTAAAAAAAGAGCCTACCCCCAAGGATAAGCTCTCAATCAATCACTCTATTGTTCCAACGCAAGCTTAATATGGGCCAAATGATGCTCTTCATGCCACGACAGCTTCGCCAATTTCGTCGCAACCGAGATTTCACCATTATCCGGATGTGTAAACACCCGCTTCAAGTCTTCTGCGGACACGTTCGCGCCTACAGCAACCACACGCTCATTAATCCCTTCTAACATCTTGATCGAACTCTCAACAGGCAACGCCGCATCAGGCTGAACCGCCCATTTGTCTTGATCAAACGCAGGCACTTTCGGGTTATCATCCGTCAAAGCAAGCTTCAACCGCTGATACATATTCAACTGCGAATCCGCAATATGATGCACCATCTGCTTCACCGTATAACTACCCTCACGATACGTCTTCTGCAAATCCGCTTCACTCAAACCATCCACCATCTCGCGCAATCGTATCGTATACGTGTCAACATCCTTCATCCACGCCTGCACATCTTCTAACGTCGGATCTTCAGGCACCTCTAGTGGTCCAATCGGGAATTTAACGTCCATGTTTGGCCTCCTTTATTGGTTTGAGTTTAGTTTAACATAGGATGAGTATTAAGAATTGACTTATCATTCAACTTTATTTACATACCAAGTTTCAACTCAATTTCTCCATCCTTAAACTCAAACGATTTTATATTACCTACCGGGACACTTTGTACAATTTCCCAGCTATTAAAGTCCATTTTCACATGGCGATCTTGATACTGTAAAAATGGCGGGCGGTTAAATAACTTTTTATTGATAAAATCTAAATCAACTGGTTTTAATTTAGTCAACTTAAATTCAATCATTCTCTTTTCAGCATGCACAGACTCTAGGACTGCTTCAAAAGAGACATTCTTTTTAATTTTCATTTTACTCACTTCTTTGGAACCATAAATTCTAATCTGACCAGGTTCAATATCAACATTAATATCTGCCTCACTTGAATGATAACGAATGAGCTCTTCTAGCATTGTTTGTGTGACTTTAATTGGTACACCATTTTGACTAAAGTCCGCGAATTTGTCCTTAAATTTATTTAGCATTGTTTGCCTCCTAGTTTAAATTATGAGAAAATTATACTATAAAATTTAATAAATTTCTAATATATATAAATTGAGTAAGAATTTAAATCATTATTGGTTGAAAAATACACTTGTTTATTGTATTTTTGTTTAAAATATAAATTTAAAAATTTAAAAATTTTCAATTTAGGGAGTGTCAATAATTTTGTGTAAATGACCCTAGTCTAGTAGAAACGTTAGCTTGTTATCTAAGATTAGCTGTAGCTTATGAGATGCTCCAA